>NZ_JBIYEU010000002.1:0-258679 GCF_044909655.1 Enterococcus sp. UD-01
GCGAATGACACCATGAAAGTTTTTGGAAGCCTAGGAACTCATGTACTAGGAGGAGCCGGCAATGATACACTGACGGGAAATAGTGGTGACGATGTGCTGGAAGGTGGTACTGGAAATGACAACTTGACTGGTAACGCAGGGAATGATGTCTTAGATGGAGGAACAGGAAATGATTATCTGTACGGTGAGGCTGGAGATGATCACTTGTTAGGAGGAGCCGGAGACGACTACCTATCTGGCGGAGCCGGCAATGACATCATAGACGGAGGAAGCGGAAGCGACCGACTGTATGGAGGAGCTGGAGATGATATCTATATCTTTGGAAAAGGGTATGGAAAAGATACAATCAGTGACTATGAAGGGTTAAACACCATTCGCTTTATGAATGGAATTAGTGCAGAGGATATCGAAGTAAGCTACACGGGCACGTTCGATGTCACCCTAACGATCAAAGGAACCAACGATCAGTTGGTGCTAAGTAATTTCAGATACAATGCCAGTTACCGAAACTTCAATTTGAAATTTACAGATGGAAGTACGATGAATCTGTATGACAAAGAAAGTCCGTTTAAAAAAATCATAGGAACAGAAGCGAATGACACCATGGAAGTTTTTGGAAGCCTAGGAACTCATGTACTAGGAGGAGCCGGCAATGATACACTGACGGGAAATAGTGGTGACGATGTGCTGGAAGGTGGTACTGGAAATGACAACTTGACTGGTAACGCAGGGAATGATGTCTTAGATGGAGGAACAGGAAATGATTATCTGTACGGTGAGGCTGGAGATGATCACTTGTTAGGAGGAGCCGGAGACGACTACCTATCTGGCGGAGCCGGCAATGACATCATAGACGGAGGAAGTGGAAGCGACCGACTGTATGGAGGAGCTGGAGATGATATCTATATCTTTGGAAAAGGGTATGGAAAAGATACAATCAGTGACTATGAAGGGTTAAACACCATTCGCTTTATGAATGGAATTAGTGCAGAGGATATCGAAGTAAGCTACACGGGCACGTTCGATGTCACCCTAACGATCAAAGGAACCAACGATCAGTTGGTGCTAAGTAATTTCAGATACAATGCCAGTTACCAAAATTTCAATTTAGAATTTCCTAGTGGAGAAAAGCTGTTTGTAGACGAATTAATCAATCCGTCAAGCTCTTCTAGAAGTGTTTTTCAATCATTATCTCTAGTAAATGAATATAGTTTGAAAACAGAAAATAGTACTATTTTTTCTGATGCAGTTATTGCGAATCAAACAAGTCAAATTATTCAAGCAATGGCAACCTTTGCCCCAAGTGAAGGTGTATCTAATTCACAAAGAATATCTATTGTAGATGAAGAAGCAGCATACAAAGAGAGTATGATGCAAAATTGGGTAAGCTAATGCAACCGAACAATTAAAAAAAGAAGGAAATATCTATTTGCCAAATGTATGCATCCTATTGTTGAAATTTTATAGGGAGCTTACAAAAAAATAGAGCATATCTTTTTCAAGAACGTAAAAAATCTGTTAGCATATATGAGTACTTATTCTTAATACAATTTTGTAAAGGAGATCTTATTATGCATTGGTTATGGGTTTTAATTGTCGGCGGCGTAATTGGCGCGATCGGCGGAGCAATCACAAGTAAAGGGAAATCTATGGGAATTGTTTTCAACATCATCGCAGGACTTGTTGGTTCAGCGATTGGGGAAGCGATTCTAGGTGACTGGGGTCCTCAAGTTGCGGATATGGCTATTATTCCTTCTGTGATTGGTGCTGTTATTTTAATCGCAGTAGTATCATTCTTTTTTGGAAAAAAATAAGCAGCTGTTATAGCAAAGACTAAGGAAGTACTTTTTCAAGTGCTTTCTTAGTCTTTTTTTATTTAAATAATTCTTCAATAAATTCGGTATAGGTTTGTATTTTTAAAAGTCGTTTTAAGATGGAACGATCTGAAAAGGTTTCAATCATAAAATCAAATAAGTGCCGAAATTCTTTGATATCTGCCTGGTTTACGACAATCATGATAATTACCTGCACGGAATGCTTATCCCATTGAACAGGGTGGTCATTCAAAATGATTGAGATGCCGGTTTTTTTGGCGCTCATTTCAACTGCATGCGGCAAAGCAACTGCATTATTAAAGGACGTTGCCGACATTTTTTCTCTTTCTTTAATTAGATCAACAAAATGTGTATCAATATAATTCGTTTGAATGAAGGGCTGACTTAAATGTTCAATATACGCTTCAGGTGAATCCAAATAAATATTTTTTTCAAACCTTTCGGCGTTCAAATAAACTTGGACGCTTTCTTTTAGATTTTCCCGATTCTTTTTTTGTTTTGCCTGAGTGACAGCCTCTTGAATTTTTTCAAAATCCTTTTCAGAACCAAAAGGTGAAATTTGTGTAGCAGGCAATGCTGTTTTTAAATCAATCGTTGATAATACAAGGTCCGCCTGTCGCATTTTTGCCAAGGTTGCTGCATCTAAGCGATAAAAGGTACCGCTAATTGTTAGACTGGATTTAAATGCATCACTGATTTTATAAATGAGGCGCTGGTGCATATCATAGTATTCAGGGGTGTAAATCACACAGGAAAGTTTGTACTCTGTTTCAAATTTTTCCTCGAAATAAGCGCCAATATGTAAAGCAATAAAGGTAATTTCATCATCTGTAATTGGAATGGCGATCTGCTGCTGAATTTGTTTGGCAATGAAAACGGCAATTTCATAAATAAAAGGATAGGACTGTTTAATTTCTTCCGCCAGTGGATTATGTACCTGTTTTCCATTTTGGGCACGAGAAATCAGATTGGATACATGCAATGCTAGGTTTAAAACCAGTTCATCTGAAATATGACTGATAAAGTATTTTTCTGCGACCACTTGTAGCATTTCAGCAACAAAGCTGTAAATGGAAGAACTCATATAATCCCGAATAAATGATTCATTTGCCGGTGAAACTTTGGTCATTAAAAGCAGGGTTAAATTATTAATCTCATACAAGTCCATTTCTACCGCAAAGGCTGATTGAATGTCCTGACCAATCAACAGAGCAATTTGATATTCTACTTGTTCTTTTGAAAAAAGCGAAAAGGAATCTAGCTCGGAGCGCTGTTGATGAAGTAGTCGGTTGACCGCAATTACGATATGTAAAAGTAAGCTGTTAATCGCATAGCCATTCACATAAATATGCTGGCTGCTTAGTCGATCCACGACAATCTTTTGAATTTTATCAACAGGAATTTCTGGAAAAATAGATTGGATATAGTCAGTGGACTGAACGTTTTGTAGGGCCTCATCCTCCAACATCGAGCTGGCCAGCTTTCTAAAACTTGCTTCATCCCCACTTATATGCAAAAGCTGACCTTGCTTGATAATTTTCAAATGATAATCAGCCAGCTTTTTTCGCAGCCGAATAATGTCTTTTTCAATAGTCGGAATACTAACAAAGAGATTTTCAGCTACCTCAAAATAATCGACACTCTGATTTTGAATGAGCAGATTCATCAGATAATTCAGGCGATCCTTCGGTGTGGCCACTTCCGGTTTTATTTGTGCCAAAATATCTTCCAGCTGTAACGTCTCGACGATTTTATAGCCAGAGCGGGAGGATTGAATAATTTCGTGCGTGCAGGATTGATTGATGCGGGTAATATAATTGCGCACAGTTCGTGTTGAAATAGATAACGCTTCAGCCAAATAATTAGCAGCCAGCCATTCCGGCCGTTGAAGCAATAATTTAATGAGACGGATTTCTTTTTTATTTAAAGACACAATCGTTGCTCCTTCCACTACTTAATACCTTCTATTATTCTTTTTTCCTAAAACGATTTCAAGTATAGTTCTTTCCGCTGAAATAGCCGGATCAGGAAAGAAACGTATTTGTGATGAACGGCAAAAAAAGCGATGATAAAGGCAGCAAAAGAAATGGAGGAAAAAGCAATGGAATTGAATGTATTATTGGTTTGCGGTTCAGGTGCCAGCAGTGGTTTTATGGCGGCAAATATGCGTAAAGCAGTGAAGGAGCAGGGACTGGATATAAAAATAACGGCGCGCAGCGAAGCGGAAATTGAAAATTATATTGAAGAAATTGATGCGTTAATGGTTGGTCCGCATTTGGAGTATTTACTGGATGAAATTGATGAACTGATTCACGGACTGCCGGTAAAAGTGATTTTGATGAAAAAAGAGTACTACGCGACCTTGGATGGTCAGGCAGCAGTAGCGCATTTATTAGCTGAACTCGATCATGAATAGCTGGAAAAGGAGGAAGTAAAAATGAATCGGATGATCTATTGGCTGGAGCACAGCTTCTCACCAAAAATGAATAAGGTCAACAATAACCCTTGGATTGTCAGCATTAAAGACTCGATTATGCAGACACTGCCGTTTATCTTTTTAGGCTCAGTCTTTTCCATGTTGGCAATTTTAAATGATTATTTTCCGGGCTTACCTAGTTTTTGGGTGCCGTTTGGCTGGACGATGGGCAAAATTTCGTTGTTTGTCGCGTTTTTGATTCCGTTTAATTTAATGGAAAAAAAGCGGCTGCGTAAGCAGCGGATTGTCGCCGGTATGAGTGGCTTAGTATTGTTTTTGATGATTATTTCACCGCAAATTGAAAAGGATCAGACCATTGGCTTTGGGCATGATGCGCTGGGTGCCGGGGGCATGTTTGTGGCAATCGTTGCTGGTTTAATCGCGGGCTTTGTCTTAGTGATGCTGGGAAAATTCTCCTTCTTTAAAGAAGAATCCGTGATTCCGGATTTCGTTCGAGCTTGGTTTGATTCGATGTTGCCGATTGGAATCATTATTATTTTTGGCTGGATCATTGTTTTAATTATGAAAGTCGATTTGTACAATCTTGTTTTGAGTATTTTTATGCCGCTGTCCAGCTTTATGGAATCGCCAATTGGTTTTGTGGGCATGATGTTTATTATTTGTTTCCTATATTCCATGGGGATTTCCACTTGGGTATTAACGCCGGTTGTTCAGCCGGTATTGTTGAAAGCGATTGCTGAAAATATTGCATTGGTTCAAAATGGTACAGCCAGTGTGGAAACCTTAAATCTGGTAACCAGCAGCACCTTGTATTCTGCGTATCTGTGGATTGGAGGGATAGGCTGTACCATGCCGCTAGTGCTCATGATGATGCGAGCGCGTTCGAAAAAAATCAGTGCTCTGGGCAAGGCTTGCATTGCTCCATCAATCTTTAACATTAATGAGCCGGTGATTTTTGGCGCGGTAGCGTGGAACCCTTTATTGATGATTCCAATGTGGCTGCAAGGGATTATTTTACCCATTGTGATTTATCTATTTACGAAGGTGATCCCTTTTGCCCCGATTCCTAAGGTTCAGTTTGAGCTTTGGTATTGTCCGTTTCCATTTGCCACTTGGTTTACCACTGGGTCGATTACAGGACTGATTCTAATGATTGTCATCTTTTTACTTTCAGCGGCCATCTGGTATCCCTTCTTTAAGGCTTACGATGATCAGGAAACCAAAGCAGAAAATCAAGCAGTGAAAGGAGCCGCTTAAATGGACGACTTTTTAGCACAGCAGGCCATGCAGATTATTTTATTTGCCGGCGATGCCAGAGTCAATTGTAAAAATGCTCTTACGGCAGTGGAAACAACTGATTTCAACGCAGCCACCGCTGAAATGGCAAAGGCTAAACAAAATATTACGGAAGCACACAAAATTCAAACAAACACCATTCAAGGCGAAATGGCCGAGAATAATCCTGTATATCCACATTCATTACTATTTACCCATGCACAGGATACCTTAATGACGATTTACAGTGAAATCAATATTGCGAATCATTTAATCAAAATTGCTCAACAATTAAATGAACGTATTCAGCTGCTTGAAAAACAGCAAGAAAAGAGGGACTAAAATGAAGCAGGTACCAAAAGGCTTTCCAAAGGACTTTTTGTGGGGCGGTGCAGTGGCCGCCAATCAATGTGAAGGTGCGTATAATTATCAGGGCAAAGGACTAAGCGTAGCTGATATCAATGAATTTCGGGCTGATTTGCCCTTAGAAAAGCGCTCAAACGCAGAAATTACCACTAAGTATATTGAAGAGGCTTTAGCAAGTAAAACCGGGATTTTTCCAAAACGTTGGGGCATTAATTTTAAAGAAACCTATCCCGAAGATTTAAAGCTGCTGGGTGACATGGGCTTGAAGCTGTTTCGAACCTCAATTGACTGGTCGCGAATTTTTCCCAATGGGGATGAGTTGGAGCCAAACGAAGCGGGCTTACGTTTTTATGACCAGTTAATTGATGAAATTATCGCAAACGGTATGGAACCGATGATTACGCTCTCTCATTATGAGATGCCGCTGAATTTAACCTTGACTGATACAGGCTGGTATTCCAGAGCGGTGATGGAGCATTTTGTCCGTTATTGTAAAGTGATTTTGAAACGTTATCAAGGCAAAGTGAACTATTGGATTGTGATTAATCAGATTAATTTAATTGGTCACGAATCCTTCAATCATTTAGGAATTGCAGAGGATAAGGTATCTAATTTACTGGAAGCTAAATATCAGGGCATTCATCATATGCTGGTGGCTTCGGCTTTGGTCACAGAATATGCTCATCAAATAGACCCAAGCTATCAGGTAGGGATGATGCTTTGCGGCGGTCCGGAATACGCGGCGACTTGTCAGCCGGAGGATGTTTTAGCAACGTTGAAAATCAATCAGATGCAATACTTCTTTGCGGATGTTTTGCTGAGAGGCTATTATCCGGGCTATGCTTGGCGCTATTTTGCAGAACATAATATTCAGCTTGAATTTGGTGAAGGAGATGAAGCAGCCTTAAAGCATACAGCTGACTACTTGTCATTCTCTTATTACTATACACAAATTTGTGATGCCCAGCATTCTGAGCCTTATAGAAATAAAGAATTGCCGGCGAATCCATGGGGCTGGACGATTGATCCTTTAGGATTGCGTACTTTGTTGAATTCCTTTTATGACCGTTATCAATGTCCGATTTTTATCACTGAAAACGGCATCGGCTGTTACGATCAATTAACAGAAGACGGCAAAATTCATGATGATTATCGCATTGATTATTACAGAGCCCATATTGAACAAATGAAAGAAGCTATTAAAGACGGTGTAGATTTAAGAGGCTATTGTGCTTGGGGACCGATCGATATTATCAGCTGTTCCTCTTCGGAAATGAGTAAACGCTACGGCTTTATTTATGTCGATCAGGACAATTACGGTAAGGGGAGTCAAAAACGTTTCTTAAAGGATAGTTATCACTGGATGAAGCAGGTTATTGCCAGTAATGGCGAGGTTTTATGAAGAGTTTGGGGATGAAAACTATAGAGATTAACTCTGAGAAATAAGAAGGAGTTGCTGCCTCTGCGATTACTTGAGACAAAATATATGTAACTTATTCGTTTTTCTACTTCCGCCGTTTATTTGCATTTACAGTGAGGCTGGGACAGAAGCGTTATGCTCCGAGAAATAAGAAGGAATTCACGAAAATTGCTCTTCAAATTTTTGTTAATTTCGGCTTATTTCCGAAGGAGGTGCTTTTGATCCCGCCGTTTATACGTGTTTAGAGCGTGGAATAAAAGTATTATTTACTTTTGTTTCACACTCATTTACTTTACATAGCAAAATCTTGAGTAAATTTATAGAAAAAAGGATAAAGACAGTCTCACATATGATAAACTAGTTTATGTAGAAAAGTGTTGACGGTGGCGACTTCCGAAAGGTGGTGGTGCTTATGAAAATGAGCGCTAAATCTATGAAAGGAGTAAGCCTTTTGTCTGCATACGAGATATTTCAGACGATTCTAGGATTTGGTATGTTTACCATTGCCTTGATTGGTTTGATTGTTACTATGCTGAAAAACGACAAAAAGAAATGACCGCTCATTAACTTTGGCAAGTTAGCGATCATTTCTAATGATATTAACAAATGCCGCCGTCTTTAACGGCTCTGCATCAGAGAGGTATGTTAGCGCATATCTCTCTCTTCCTTTTTAGTGTACCATGTTCTCTTCGGTTTTACTAGTACATGCATTACTGTAATTTTACATAACAAACAACATTAACGTACAAATAATTCACTGTCGAAAAAAATGGAGAACCTAATAGAATTATAGGTTCATTCACAATATCTTATTTTCTCGTCAGCTTTACCACCACTTCACAGCGGGCGGTTTGAGGAAACATATCCACGGATTGTAAATATTCAACCTGAAAGACTTTGGCTAAATCGACAAGATCCTTCGCTAAAGTCGAAACGTTGCATGAGATATAAACCATTTTTTTCGGTGGTTGTTTTAAAATAGCCTTTAATAATTTTTGATCCAAACCGGTTCTTGGCGGATCGACAATAAGCGCATCCGGCTTAAAACCGTTTTGCAGCCATTTCGGTAACAATTCTTCGGCGCTTCCCACTTCATAATGAGTGTTGGTGACACCTAAACGTTCAGCGTTTAGCTTAGCATCTTCAATAGCTTGAGGAATAATATCCATACCGCGCACTTCCTTCGCTTGCTTAGCAACACTTAAACCAATCGTTCCCACACCGCAATATGCATCTACCACGGTTTCGTTCGGCTGTAGCGCTAAGGCTTTCAACCCTTCATTATACAAAACAGCAGTTTGCTCCGGATTAAGCTGAAAGAAGGCTCGCGGTGAAAGATCGAAGGTTACTTCATTAATTCTTTCTTCGATGCTTTCCTTTCCCCATAAATGAATCGTTTGATCTCCCATAACCAAAGAGGTGCGTTTGTTTTGAACATTTTGCATGATCGAAACAACCTCCGGCAAGAGCTGATTAATTTCGCTAATTAGCGCCATTTTTTGTGGGAATTTTTGTGATTGAGTAATAAACACAACTTGCACTTCGCCAGTTTGTACCCCTACACGGACCATTAACGTTCTGAAAATGCCGCTGTTTTTGCGTTCATTGTAAATGGGCAGCTGGTATTTGTTTAAAAGCTCAACTAACGCATTCATGACTTTGGTCGTTGCCGGCTGCTGTACCAGACAGTCCACAATTGGAACTAAATGATGAGAATCTGCCTGATAAAGACCAGCTTCAATCTCGCCGTCGATTTTGCGCAGCTGGAATTGGGCTTTGTTGCGGTAATTCCACGGATTTTCCATACCGATCGTTTTACGTAATTGATAATGTTCATAATTTTGGGGCTTAAACTTCGTTAAGGCTTGCTTAAGTAAATCTCTTTTGTATTCCAGTTGGCTGGGATACGCTAAATGCTGCAGCTGGCAGCCGCCGCAGGTCTCATAGACTGGACAAGGCGGAATGACGCGCTCTGCTGCCGGCTTGATAATTTTTAGCAGCTGTCCTTCTAAAAAGCGTGGGGATACTTTCGTAATTTCTGCCGAAACCTCTTCTTTTGGTAATGCGCCGGGAATAAAAACAATCGTCTTTTTATAGTAGCCGATTCCTTCGCCGTTGATGCCCAGGCGTTTAATTTTAAGTGAGATTTTTTGTCCTTGTTTTACCGATTGTGTGGTCATGGTCCCATCCTCTTTATTTAAATTAAATATACGGTCTTTGTTCGTCAATCTTTCTTATTTTAGCACATTTTGCTTAGTTTAGCTTCTGTGATTTATATGTTATAGTAGAATATATGTTCTTACTAGAAAGGCGGGGAAGTATGGAAACCATCACGAAGATTACAAAAGATAAAGGTCAATTTTACCTCGTTTGGTTGTCCTCTGGTGAAAAATTACGTGTGTCGGAAGATACTTTAGTTCATCAGCGCTTGTTAAAAGGGCAAGAATTATCTACAGAAATGATTGAGAAAATCAAACAAGCCGGCTCCTATGATGTAGGTTTACAATTGGCGTTAAATTATTTAAGTTATCAGCTGCGGACGAAAAAGGAAATTTTTACATATTTAAAAGAAAAGGAAATCCTGCCGGAAGACCGCAAAAAAATTGTCGCGCGCTTAGAAGAAATGACTCTTTTAGATGATAAAACCTATAGTGAAAGCTATGTCCGCACCTTAATTAGAACCAGTGATAAAGGACCGAAAACGATCGAACAGCAGCTAAAGCAAAAAGGCGTGAGCGAGGAAGATATTCAGTATGGCTTAACCTTTTACAAGCTGGATGATCAACTGGAGGTAGCAAAAGCCACCGCTGCAAAAGCCATGAAACGCTACCGTACCAAGAGCTTCAAAGAAGCCCTGCAAAAGGTGCAACTGCATTTAATGCAAAAGGGTTTTAATCGCGAGGTCATTGATCTCGTGTTTGAGGAGCTGTCCTTTGAAAAGGATGAGGAACAGGAGCTAGAGGTTATTAAAAAAGAAGGAGATAAGCTGTGGGAACGGCATCGCCGCTTAGAGCCCGCCAAGCGCTTTATGAAGGTTAAACAAAGCTTGTACCAAAAGCGTTTTGATTTGGACTTGATCCAGCAATATCTTAGTGAAAAGGAATTGGAAGATGAAGAATGAACAACCTTGGGAAGCCTGGAGTACTGAAACACTTCAGTCGTTTCAAACAGATTTTATTGCGTGGTATGAGCAGGAAAAAAGAAACCTACCTTGGCGTGTTAATTTAGATCCGTATCGGATTTGGATTTCTGAGATTATGCTGCAGCAGACCCGTGTAGATACGGTGATTGATTATTATTATCGTTTTATGGAATGGTTTCCAACAATCAAGGCTTTAGCGGAAGCGCCGGATGATAAGCTATTGAAGGCTTGGGAAGGCTTAGGCTATTATTCAAGAGCGCGCAATTTAAAAATTGCCGCACAGCAAATCATGACAGAGTTTAACGGTCAAATGCCGCAGACAATTGATGAAATTCGCCAGCTAAAAGGGATCGGTCCTTATACGGCAGGTGCGATCGGAAGTATTGCTTTTCAACTACCAGAGCCTGCGATTGACGGCAATGTGATGCGCGTGGTCAGCCGTTTGTTTGAAATCGATGCAGATATTGCCAAAGCCAGTAGCCGTAAAGTATTTGAAGCAGCCATGTACAAGATCATTGATCGCGCTAGACCAGGTGATTTTAACCAAGCAATGATGGATTTAGGCTCAGCAATTTGTACACCCACTTCACCCAAATGCGAGGAGTGTCCCATTCAAAGCTACTGCTTAAGCTACCAGCACAATACAATGAACAATTATCCGGTAAAAACAAAGAAATTAAAGCCAAAAGATGTTTATTACATCGGCGGCATTATTGAAAATAAAGCACAGGAGTTTTTATTAGAACAGCGTGGTACCGCCGGTTTATTGGCTAATATGTGGCTTTTCCCCATTGAAGAAGTAACCAAGGAACAGTTTGAGCTTCTGCAAAAAAACTGGGAAAAAGAAAATCAGCAGCTGATGCTTGATTTTAACGAAGAACCGCTTGTAGCAGAGGAAACCCCAGACCTCTTTGAGGAATTCGAGCAAGTAGTTTGGCAAAAGCGTTCTTTAGGTGAGGTTACCCATATTTTCAGCCATCTGAAATGGCACATTTTAGTCTTTTACGGTCGCCAAACCGGCGTAGAGCAAACCGCTGAAAATCAACGCTGGATCAAGCCGGCTGATTTTGCTAATTTCGTTTTTCCGAAACCGCAGCAAAAAATGCTGGATTTGTTAAAAAAAGAGCAACAAAAACGCTAAATTGCCCATTAATTCAATTTGATCTGCCAAAACAAAACTCCCTAGTATGCAAAGTTGAAAATTATGCTATAATTAAAATGATATCGATGTAATGAAAACCCAAGCGAAAAAGCTGAAACTGATTTTTCGTACGAGGGAAAGTTGGGGGACTATGGCAATTCCAAAAGAAGGTGAATTTGTAACGATTCAAAGTTACAAACACGATGGGCATTTACATCGAACATGGCGTGATACTATGGTATTGAAAACAAGCGAGTATTCCCTGATCGGCGTTAACGATCATACTTTGGTAACAGAGTCTGACGGACGGCGCTGGGTGACTCGCGAACCAGCGATTGTTTATTTCCATAAAAAATACTGGTTCAACATAATAGCGATGATTAGAGAAAAGGGGGTTTCTTATTACTGCAATCTAGCATCTCCATACCTTTTGGATGAGGAAGCACTGAAGTATATTGATTATGATTTGGACATTAAGGTTTTTCCAGACGGCGAAAAACGATTGCTTGATGTTGATGAGTATGAATTTCACAGTAAGCTGATGAATTATCCGGAAGACATTGACTTTATTTTAAAAGAAAATGTGAAGACGCTGGTAGATTGGATTAATAATGAAAAAGGCCCGTTCTCTGATGCTTACGTAGATATCTGGTATCAACGTTATTTGGAGCTATCGAAGAAGTAGCCGATGTAAGATGTTTCTGAAAGAAGATCGGGATAAAAGAATTGCGCTTCATAAGAAATGACGCAGTGCGCTCAAAGCAGCAGCTTTTGTCTTACGATTAAAAAAAAAGTGTACAGCATAACTAAAAGCGAGTTATGTGTACACTTTTTTTGTCAATGAGCAGCTTACAACGCTTTATCCATATGATAATGTTCAATAGCGGCATCAAGAAATTTTTCGCCATGCTTGACGTAGCCCATTTTTTCATAAAAGCCAAGAGCGGTGATTTGTGCGCCTAAGGTAATCGTTTGATAGCCTTGCTCTTTCGCAAATAATTCAGCATTTTCAACAATTTTTTTCCCAAAATCATGACCTCTGTAAGCTTTTTGCACCGCCATTCTTTGTATTTTTACTATTTGATCATCCAACGGCAGCAAGCGACAAGTCGCTACAGCTTGATTATCATCTGTATATAAAACGAAATGAATGCAGGCGGCTTCGTATTGATCGATTTCAATTTCCTTGGGAACTCCTTGCTCCTGCATAAATACTTGATGACGAATGCTTAATGCATCTAAATAAATCGAACTCATGGTATCTTTAGTATGAACAATTTTCATTTTACACCTCAACATCATTTTTTTATCATTATACCTTAAAAATCAAGTTGACAGAAGACAGGATAAAAGTGAAATTTTTTTAGTAAATGGTATAAGGTGCTATCTTATTTTAGATGGCTTGTGCTAAAATCAATAAATAAGTTTTGTTTTATGATAAAGGAGGAGGAAACATCTTTGTTTGAAAAATTACGACAGTCAAAATTATTTTTTTGGTCGGTAGAATTATTAGTGATTGCCACGTTAATTCTAGTATCATCCAAAATTAATTTTCTTTTTGAACCAATCGGCACTTTTTTTTCAACCCTTTTTGCGCCGGTACTGGTAGCGGGATTTTTGTATTATCTTTTAAATCCGATAGTCAATTTACTGATGAAAACGAAAATGAAACGGACAATTGCAGTCTTGATTGTGTTGCTCATTTTAGTTCTGGCGCTTGTTTTACTGCTGGTGACAGTTTTACCTAAGCTGGCTTCTCAGCTTGGCAGTTTAGCGTCCAATATGCCGACCGTTTTTAATAATATAGAAGACAGTGTTTATAAAATGTCCAAGCTGCCAATCTTTAAAGAGGCCGATTTAACCGGCTATATTGAAAAGCTGGATATTTCTTACGGCAATATTATTCAACAATTTTTAAGCGGGCTATCCAGTAGCTTAGGCTCCATTGTTTCAACCGTAGCTTCGACGACTATTGTGATTTTTACGGCGCCGTTTATTTTATTTTATATGTTAAAAGACGGGGAGCGTCTGGTACCGAGTATTGAGCAGTTTTTACCGGAAAAACGTCGTAAAAGTATTTCTGAATTACTTGAAAAAATTAATAAAACCTTAGCCAATTATATTAGTGGTCAAGCGATCGAGTGCTTATTTGTCGGAACCTTTACGGCAATTGGCTATGCGCTGATCGGTGTACGTTATGCCTTTTTATTTGGTGTGATTGCCGGATTTACTAATTTGATTCCATACCTGGGTCCTTACTTAGGTCTGGCGCCGGCTGTCTTTGTGACAGTGTTTGATGAACCGATTAAAGCGGTCTTTTGTTGTGTTGTTGTATTAATTGTTCAGCAAATTGACGGCAACATTATTTATCCTAATGTTATCGGCAAATCTTTACAAATTCATCCGCTGACTATTATCATCGTCCTACTGGTGGCAGGGAATATTGCCGGTCTGTTGGGGATCTTCCTGGGCGTGCCGTTTTATGCGATTGTCAAAACCATTGTCTTTCATGTAATGGGGATGGTTCGGGAAAGCAGGAGTGAAAAGATTGTACTGACGGGCACGAATGAGGGTAGCGAAAATTCAGTGAGTGAAAAATGATAACCAATATTGAAATTCACAGCTGTTTGTGATACGATTTTAACGTGACTACAAAAAGTGGTCACGTTTTTTCTCAATTTTGCAAGCAACTATTTTTTACTAAATGAACATTGAAGACAGTTTTTCCTGTGTTCAGACTAATGATTAAGAGGAGAGATACACATTATGAATGCTGACCCCGATAGTCAGTCGCTTATAGCGCAAATTTTATTATTAATCGTATTAACGTTGATTAACGCCTTTTTGGCTGCATCCGAGATTGCAGTGGTTTCAATTAACAAGAACCGGGTGGAACAAAAGGCAGAAGACGGAGACGCCAAAGCGAAAAAGCTTTTAAAGCTTTTAAATGATCCTACCAACTTTTTATCTACTATTCAAGTAGGGATTACGTTAGTTAATATCTTATCCGGTGCTTCTTTAGCGGATACCTTAGCTTCTCGTTTAGCACCTGTCTTAGGTGGCGGTGCCGCAGCTAAAAGTCTTGCCAACATTATTATATTAGCAATGCTGACCTATGTTTCAATTGTTTTTGGCGAATTGTATCCCAAACGTATTGCGATGAATAAATCAGAAGAAGTTGCGCAAATCACTTCTGGATTTGTTCGGATTTTAGGCTTAATTGCCAGACCTTTCGTTTGGCTGTTGTCAGCCTCAACAGATCTATTGTCTAGAATTACACCAATGAAATTTGATGATGCGGATTCTAAAATGACGCGTGATGAAATGCGTTACATGCTAGAATCAGAAGGTGTTTTGGATAATGATGAATTGGAAATGCTTCAGGGTGTCTTTTCATTGGATACAAAGGTTGCACGTGAAGTAATGGTGCCGAGAACAGATGCGTTTATGATTAATATTGTTGACGATATCGGTGAAAATATTGAGACAATTTTATCTGAGAACTTTTCAAGAATTCCAGTCTACAATGACGATAAAGACAAGGTTATCGGCATTTTGCACACGAAGAATTTATTGAAAGCAGCCCATAAGCAAGGCTTTGACAACCTTGATTTAAAGACTATTATTCAAGAGCCACTGTTTGTTCCGGAAACAATTTTTATTGACGATTTACTGTATGAACTAAAAAGAACACAGAATCAAATGGCTATTTTGCTGGATGAATATGGCGGCGTGGTTGGTTTAGCTACATTGGAAGATTTGCTGGAGGAAATCGTCGGCGAAATTGATGATGAAAGTGATGAAGTCGAAAATCTGTATTCTAAGATTAACGAACACGAATATTTGGTTCAAGGCCGGATGCTGATTGATGAGTTTAACGAAGCTTTCGAAACGGATCTGCACATGAGTGATGTAGATACGATGGCGGGCTATTTAATTACAGCTTTAGGAACGATACCGGATGAAGGTGAAAAGCTGTCCTTTGATATTGGCAATATCACCTTAACCTCAGAGGAAATGGAAGGCACCCGTGTTTTAGTTCTAAAAGTGGTTTTTCATGATGAAGAAACTGTCGATGAAGAGCCGGAAGAAAATCGTCGCTTTTTCCGTAAAGAAATGGAAGACGACGAACCTAGAAGATAAACAAATTAAAAGGATTGAGCCTATTTAGGTTCAATCCTTTTTTTGTTGTGGGCACGTCGCAAAGCTTGATAGAGTCCGATATATTGTTCATCGTTATCTGCAGAGAGACGGAAGATAAACACGGGTAATGGATTTTCTTCTGGCAATAAAAAAGATGAGGTGGATACCATAAAATCAAAAGATGAAAAATCATCATGCTTGTAAGGAACTAATTTGACAAAGTTCAATTCTTCAATAAATTTAGCCAACGGCTGCACTAGTAAATAATTCGACTCTGAAATCAACGCGACACGCACGAAATGATTGCCTTGATAGGTTTCATACACTGGGAAAAGCAAGGAGGCCAGCATATCGGCTAAAGGTACAATTAAGGCTTTTAACCAGCTATAGTCTTTCCGTTTGGCAATTTTTTGGAATAACTTTTTAAATTGGCTAAATAACTGATGATAATAATCACTTTTAGCATAAGGCGAGTGATTAATTAAATGAAATAGCCCCGGATAAGGTTCTTTTATAAGAACTCTGGAGAAAATTAGATTTGCCGTGTTGCCCCACAAAATTTGTTCATTCTCCCATGAAAATTCGGGTCCCATAATTTCTTCACTGAAAAAAGCACAGAATTCTTTAAAGATTTTAGTTGCAGCGTTATTTTCTTTCTGCAAATATATCCGTAATAGTGACAGACGATAATCATTGCTTCTAAAGTAATTCGGTGCACTGATTAACAAAAACGTTGCAAATTGACATTCGGCAGTTAAGCGTTTTTTATCTTGAATCGTTTGTTCCAAAAAATTGCCCAGATAATTAATGTAATCAGGAATATAAGGTTCGATTTCAGCCTTTTTAGTTAAGCCGTAACCAGCTGTGACGCGCAGATAAATAATATCCAGAACTAATGTCAGCTGGCGATTAACCGCATAACTGTAGCTATCGGGAAAATAAGAATCAATCGCTTGGAAAAAACGATCATAATCAATAGTGTTTTTCTCAATTGTCGGCAGCTTAGCACCATATGAAGTGGACCAGATCAGCGCATATAAGGTCATGCGGATCACTCGCTCATTTCCATTTAAGGTGAGCTGCGAAATGTTCCACTTAATTTGATACTGCTTGAAGTACTCATTTAACAGCTTGGACTTACGAACAACCGTTGCTCGGCTATGAAAATTCTTTTCACAAAACTTTTCTAAATCATCTTCAGGATAATAAAGAATTGAAATCAAAAGTTGATAAGGAATACTTTGCGTAATTAAATATTGATAGTATCTGTCATACGAGATCGTTTCAAGATAACAAACGCCATGAGTCTGCAAGAGCTGAAGCTCCTTATTGAGCATCTCAGATAAATCCTGTTGAATGAGTTCCAGAAGATAAACCACGCGACTATAGGAATAATCCGTTTTAGTTTCGTAAAATTTAACACTATGTGTTTCTGTGCCATATGTATTTAAAAGCTTGAACAAGGTTAATTTACGTTTGGCTGTGTCTTCAAGCATGATTTTTTCAATCACTTCAATCGCTCCTTTAAGAAAAATAATCAATAGTGTAAAACGAACAGACCTAAATTGGATATTTTTATTACATAAAAATTATTTAATAACGAATAATCGGTAAAAAACGATGGGAATAAAGAATTTTAGGTAAGTTAAATAACTAAAAATAAATCAAATAAAAAGTAATATTTTATTAGTTTAATATTTGCACATTTTAAGAGCTGACTTTATACTTAAATTAACGAACAAATATTGTTCTTAATAAGCTGTTATCGAACAGGAGCTTATTAAGACAAACATCTTCCCCAATAAAAGAGGTCAAAGCGAAATTATTTTATTTTGTTTTGATCTCTTTGTTTTTATGAAAACAAGGCGAAAGACTTTGAAAATCATAGTGATTCCATGATATACTACATTAGTTGAAGAATAAAGAGCAAGTCGCATTTTCTGATGCATTGCTTTTAGTAGATAAAGAAATAAAAGATTTTTTTCAAGAGAAAGAATAGATTGGAGCAGTAAATGAATAATCCACATTTAAAAGAACAAGTCGATAGTCGTAAGACCTTTGCGATCATTTCCCATCCGGATGCTGGTAAAACGACCATTACAGAGCAGCTATTACTTTTCGGCGGAGCGATCCGTCAAGCGGGTACGGTTAAAGGTAAGAAAACCGGGAACTTCGCGAAATCCGACTGGATGGAAATTGAAAAGCAGAGAGGGATTTCGGTAACCAGCTCTGTGATGCAGTTTGATTATCAAGGCAAGCGTGTCAATATTTTGGACACACCAGGACATGAGGACTTTTCCGAGGATACTTACCGAACCTTAATGGCAGTGGATAGTGCCGTGATGGTCATTGACAGTGCCAAAGGGATTGAAGCACAGACAAAGAAATTATTTAAAGTTGTTAAAAAACGCGGAATTCCGATTTTTACGTTTATTAATAAATTAGACCGCGATGGTCGCGAACCTTTAGAGCTTTTGGAAGAGCTGGAGGAGCTTTTGGATATTGAATCTTATCCGATGAACTGGCCGATTGGCATGGGGAAAGGCTTGGAAGGACTGTACGATATTTACAATAAGCGCGTAGAAATGTATCGTCCGGAGACAAATAATGGCGAACGTTTTATTCCATTAGTAGATGGCGATATTCCAAGTGATTTACCACTGCATAGTCAAAGCGTTTATCAGCAAGTGCTGGAAGAAGTTGAGCTGTTGGTGGAAGCAGGGGATGAATTTGATCCTGAAAAAATCGCTTCTGGTAATCAGACACCGGTTTTCTTTGGTTCTGCGTTAACGAATTTCGGGGTTCAAACCTTTTTAGAAACCTTTTTACAGTTTGCACCATCACCTTACAGTCACAAAACTGAAACAGGCGAAGAAGTTAGTCCGTATGAGGAAGAATTTTCCGGCTTTGTCTTTAAAATTCAAGCCAATATGAATCCTGCACATCGTGACCGAATTGCTTTTGTGCGTATCTGTTCCGGTACTTTTGAACGAGGAATGGATGTGACTTTAGGGCGTACCGGTAAAAAGGTGAAGCTAAGCAATGTAACCCAATTTATGGCGGATGCCAGAGAAAATGTAGAAGAAGCCGTGGCAGGAGATATTATTGGAATTTATGATACCGGCAATTATCAAATTGGCGATACTTTGTATGAAGGAAAATTAAAAGTTCAATATGAAGAGCTGCCTTCTTTCACACCTGAATTATTTATGAAGGTTAGCGCTAAAAATGTGATGAAGCAAAAATCATTCCATAAAGGCATTTATCAGCTTGTACAGGAAGGGGCTATTCAGCTATATAAAACCTATTTAACAGAGGAATATATTATCGGTGCAGTCGGTCAGCTGCAGTTTGAAGTATTCCAGTATCGCATGCTGAATGAATACAATGCTGAAGTGGTTATGACTCCGATGGGCACCAAAATTGCCCGCTGGATCAAACCTGAAGATCTAGATGAACGCATGAGCTCAAGCCGGAATATCTTGGCGAAAGACCGTTTCGATCAACCATTATTCTTATTTGAAAACCAATTTGCGGAACGCTGGTTTGCGGATAAATATCCAGATGTAGAATTGAAGAGCTTGTTGTAAGAAGCTAGGTTCATTGCACTTAATTAAGTGGACAATGTAAAAAAGGTATGAAACAAAAGTGATCTTTGCTTTTGTCTCATGCCTTTCTTTATTTCCCGCTTTGTACAAATATAAGTTATGTGCTATGCTTTTTTTTATTTAATAAATCTATTTAATAAATCTATGAATTTACGCAAAAGAGGGTGACATATATGCTGTTAACCAAAAAATTAATTCACCGTTTATCTGAGCCTTATATTGAAGGGCAAATGACTGCTGGTTATGTTGAATCACAAAGTATGGACAGTATTAGCAGTAAAGCGATTTTATTAGTAAATGACACAACGTTGATGGTTCTATTTCTAAATTTTTTTCAAACGAAGGTGATTCATCAAATGGTCTTTAGCCGCAAGGAAATAGAAAACGAGCAATTAAAAGAAGGTATTACCGGCTTGGATGTTGTTTGGCGCTTTACAATAAAAGATAAAAAATGGCGCTTTCGGATCGTGAAAAATATTCTTACATTAGGAAAAATGCAGCAGCAGTTTATTGAGGAGATACGCAATAGTTAATAGGTTATGTTTGCTCTTACTTTTATTGAAGAAACTATTTTATTGAATAAAAAATAATTCAAAAAGAATGTTTTATATTTGCTATAATAGACATAGAAAATATATTTTTATGATTGTTGGTGATAGAATGTTTAGACCGAAAATTAAAATTTTTGAAAGAGAACAAGCAACGATTTTTCATTTGTTTCAGGAACAGGATTCTGTAGTTATTGAACTTTTTAAAGGGAAAAATGAATTAAAGATACAGAATATCAATAATTATTTCCACAGTACAAAAGAAGATGCACAATATTTTATTGATTTAGTATTTTCATATAAAGATAACTTGATCTATACGGCTACAGATGAAAATTATTGGTGCCCTACTTGTGAGCGGTTAATAAGAAAACACTACGATGCTTTAACAAGTAAGAAAATAAAAGAAATAATGGTAGATTATCGAGAAATAATGTTGTCAGCTGATAGTACGTTTAAAGAAATCATAGCTGCGAATGATCCGATTATTAAGCTACTGCCAAGTGGAAAATATACACTTTCTTTGAGGAAAATATTTCCAACCTTTGGAGAAAGAAAAGTCTTCTCTGACATTGAGGATAGTGTGTTAGAGTCTTCCGTGGATAATTACTTTGACTACATAAAAGGTAGTAATGAGCATATCTCCATTTCTTCATTGACATGTTATATGTTGCCTACCCAAACAGATGATCAATATTCAGAACAGACATTAAATGAATATAGACTAAAGGAATTCTTGGGGCGCGGTTTGGTGATTCATTTTTCAGGATTTTTAGGGTGCTTATTGGATGGACACCATAAAGCAAAAATCGCTTATGAAAGAAATGAACCATTGGAATGTTTAGTGATTGAACCATACATGGAAAATGTTATTTATAAAGGAAGCAATCAACCAGTAGATTCTTATCATATTCCAACGCTTAGCGAACTTTGCCAGATTATAGATTTTAGTGAAGAAAATGATCTGCTGAATTATAACAACTTCAATTTCTTTGTAGAAGCTATTAAATTAAGGGCAAAAGACAATTGAATCTGGTGAAATGGCAAAGTTAATTTCTACATTATTTGTTCTTTATCCTGCAAGATTAGCGGATTTATATGATGTTATTACTAAAATTTATTTGTACAAAGATCTTAAAGAAAAATATTTTATTACTTTATCCTTACTTGAACGTTCCGAAACTATTGAGGAACTGATGCTGGATTTTCTAATTAATGATGATTATGAAAATCAGAAAGTAACCAAAATTTGTGAGGATTATTTTCGCTAATATTGTTTGGTATATTTTAATAAGGAGTACATTATGAAAAATAAAAAAAGAAAGCGACTTTTCAGCTTCTTGTCTATTATTGTGCCACTTGTGTTTTTCACAGCTTGCCAAAAGACAATGGAGCCGGAAGCTGAAAAGGTGGATGAAAAGCTGAATACTACCTTAATTGAAAAATTGGCAGGAACTTGGCAAGCTCAAAATTATGATAACGATACGTACAAAATTGAAGTTTTTAAAACCCATTTACAGCTTAATGGGGAACGACTGCTTTTTCACTATACCCAAGATACAGTACTTTGTACCAAAACAGACGAAGAAAAGGAATTCTATTACGATTTTAAACTTAATGGAGATGAGCTGACCATCTATCGTTGGTTTCCTGATAAGCCGGGAAGTGTCGGCGGAGGCGGTCTTCAGCCGATTGAACTGATCAGAATATCGTAAAAATAAAAAAATGATGCTGCTCATACACAATATGCTGGCAGCATCATTTTTTAGGGATGTTCAACTAAGGTAGATGACAGCGGAATCGAAATTTCAGTGACATCTTTTAGTTCAATAATTGAAATTTGTTTGCGATCGTATTTTTCTTTCGGAATTCGTTTTAAGAAATAACCTAAGACTTCATTTACTTCGGTTTTGCGAACGGCTCTTTTCTTGTTAACGATCAGAATTTCCGCATGAGATGCCGCTTCTGAATAAACAACGGTCGTATTTCCTGCTGAATAAACTTTTACAAAGTATGCATCAGTATTTTCAAGTTGTTTATTAACCAATTGCTTATAGCTGTTGGTTACATTGACTAGTTTCATTCTTTTCACCTCGTTTTCAGTTGGAGTAATTATCACAAACGCACAGAGATGAATTAGCCATTTCTAAGCGTTATTTAAAAAATTTCTTAATTTTATTATAAAATTTTTAAGCGTAAATAAAAAGGAATTTGTTTTGAAAAGACAGAAAAAAGTCAATCAGGCGCACCTGATTGGCTTTTTTACTTATTCTTCTGACGTTGTTTCTGAGGCTTCACTGACTGCAGCGGATTGTCCAGTAACAACGATTTTATCGTTTGCTAATTTCGCTGTTAATTGATGTTCTTGCGGATGATCAAGATAATATTCAGCAATGCCATCCTCGATTTGTTCTTGGATGGTTCTTCTTAGAGGGCGCGCTCCCATGGAAGGATCGTAGCCTAAGTCAACTAATTTTTCTTTTACATCAGTTGGAACGTCAATATGAAGTTTTTGGCGGGCAAGTAATCCGTTGACTTCGTCCAGCATCAAGCTGACGATGTTCATTAGGTTTTCCTTACTTAATGCTTTGAATTCTACTATACCATCGAAACGGTTCAAGAATTCAGGAGTGAAGAAGTTATTTAATTGTCCTAAGACAGAACGAGTAATTCCTTCACGCGCAGCGCCAAAACCAACGTTTGCTTCTATTTTACCTGTACCGGCATTGCTGGTCATGATAATAATCGTATCTTTGAAGCTGACAGTTCGTCCTTGTGCATCGGTTAAACGACCATCATCAAGAATTTGCAGGAACATATGCAAAACATCCGGATGGGCTTTTTCGATTTCATCTAATAGAATTAAACTATATGGATTACGACGCACTTTTTCAGTCAATTGACCCGCTTCTTCATAGCCAACATAGCCTGGAGGTGAACCGATTAATTTAGACACACTGTGTTTTTCCATGTATTCACTCATATCAAAACGAATCATTGAATCTTCCGAACCAAATAGTTCAAAGGCTAATTGTTTTGCCAGCTCTGTTTTACCGACACCTGTTGGGCCAACAAATAGGAAAGAACCAATTGGTCGGTTTTGTTTGCCTAAACCAACCCGATTTCTGCGGATAGCTTTAGCAACCTTATCGACTGCATCATCTTGACCGATTACATGTGCTTTAAGATCGGATGCCAAGTTTTTCAATTGCGTTTGTTCTTTGTCTTTTAGGTCGCCAACTGGAATGCCAGTTTTTTGTTCAACGATCATTTCAATGTTCTTTTCATCAATGACTGGAATTTCTTCATCGCTGATTTGTTTTTCCTTCATTGCTTGTAATTTATTAATTTGGTCGCGATAGTAAGCAGCCTTTTCGAAGTCTTCTTCCGCTGAAGCTTGTTGCTTTTGCTGTTCAGCTTCTGCAAGCTTTGCTTCGATGGTTTTTGGATCAACGATTTGAATGGTTAAATTCATCTTAGAACCAGATTCATCCAAAAGATCGATAGCTTTATCAGGCAAGAAACGATCCTGAATGTAGCGATTAGAAAGAGTCGCTGCTGCTTTAATAGCATCCTCTGTATATTTTACATGATGATAATCTTCATAGCGTTTTTGTAGACCTTTAAGAATTTCAATCGTTTCAGCAACTGTTGGTTCATCCACACGAACCGGCTGCATCCGACGTTCTAAAGCGGCATCTTTTTCAATGATGCGGTACTCATTCAAGGTAGTTGCACCGACCATTTGTAGCTCGCCTCTGGCTAACGCCGGTTTTAAAATATTGCCGGCATCCATGTTGCCGGCACCAGCAGAGCCGGCACCTACAATTTCATGGACTTCATCGATAAAGAGAATCACATTTTCCGCTTGCTTGATTTCTTCAATCAGCTTTTGCATACGTTCTTCAAATTGACCACGAATGCCCGTGCCTTGAACTAAAGAAACGACATCTAAACGAATCACTTCTTTATCTAGAAGCTTTTGCGGCACATCACCGTCAACGATCTTTTGGGCTAAGCCTTCAACAACAGCTGTTTTACCAACACCAGGCTCACCAATTAAGACCGGATTGTTTTTAGTACGACGATTTAGAATTTCAATCACACGCTTAATTTCTTCATCACGACCGACCACAGGATCAACATCGCCTTTGCGTGCTGCTTCTGTAATGTTGATGCCATATTCGCCTAAAAGACCATTCGCTTGACCTGCTCCGCCTCTTGGTGGCATACCGCCGTTAAAGCCGTTGCCGTCGCCAAATTGGGTAGGCGGTACTTGATTGGCCGGATTTTGCTGATCCTGCATTTGACGGGATAATGAGCGGTATAAGTCATCCAAGCTGCCGAAGCCAAATGGATCTTGTTGCGACATCGTGGGTTGATTATCATTTGCTTGTGCTTTTAATTTTTGATAGCAACTTTGGCAATAATCTAATTGCTTTCTTTGACCATTTACATTGGCATATAAATGGATTGTTGCCGGATTTTGTTGACAATTTTGACAAATCATAGGATAAAACACGTCCTTTCAATATAAGACTGATCAATTATCAAAGTCGTTTTTCACTAAAGTCAAAAATCTCTTGACCAATTCTGACCTTTAAAGATATTATAGCATTTTTTTAGTAAGAAGCAAGTATTTGGACTCCTATTTGCCGGATTTTTAAGTACAATAACTTAGTCTTTTTGAATAAATTCTATCGTTGAAATCTGTCAAGCAATATTAAAAAGCTTATTTCTAATTAGACAACTAACCTGATTTGTCATAAAATGAGAACGAATCTGAAAGAAAAGCGGTGAACTACATGAATGAAATCAATTACGAAGAACAACTTAAAGCCTTAAAAGAAGGAACTTTGCCGGAGCTGGTCGTGGACCCGCAAAACTTCATGGCGTTCCGCGAAGTTTGGAAGAATTTACCGGATCGAATGTCAATTGTCGGAGAAGCCGGATTAAATGGACGAATTATTTATCGTTACATAAAGCAAGAGGAATAAAGGTTTGTTTCAATCGACAAAAAATAGGTGAAAAGTGTTGTAAGTACGCACAAAAAATGGTAATCTTAAAAATTGAAAGGGTCTTTTTTGATTGCTGTTTCCAGACGAAACGTGCCGATAAAGGAAAACCCTAACATAAAAAATTATTTTACTTACGAAGGAGACCGATTTATATGGAAAAGAAAGATTTTCACATTGTAGCAGAAACAGGGATTCACGCTCGTCCAGCTACGTTATTGGTACAAACTGCAAGCAAATTTAACTCAGATATCAACTTAGAATACAAAGGTAAATCTGTTAACCTTAAATCAATCATGGGCGTTATGTCTCTAGGTGTTGGCCAAGGTTCAGACGTTACTATTTCAGTTGATGGCGCAGACGAAGCTGATGCTTTAGCAGCAATCGTTGACACAATGAAAAAAGAAGGATTGTCTGAATAATGTCTGAAATGCTAAAAGGAATTGCCGCAAGTGATGGTGTTGCTATCGCTAAAGCTTACCTGTTAGTTCAACCTGATTTGTCTTTTGATAAAAAATCTGTTGAAGATACTTCTGCAGAAGAAAGCCGTTTAGATGATGCTTTAGCAAAATCAACGACTGAATTACAAGCAATCAGAGAAAAAGCAGCGCAAAGTCTTGGCGAAGAAGAAGCGCAAGTATTTGATGCGCATTTGATGGTTTTAGCTGACCCTGAAATGATCGGTCAAATTAAACAAAATATTCAAGATAATAAAGTTAACGCAGAAGCAGCGTTAAAAGAAGTAACAGATATGTATATTGGTATGTTTGAAGCAATGGATGATAATGCTTACATGCAAGAGCGTGCAGCAGATATTCGTGACGTTGCCAAACGTATTTTAGCGCATCTATTAGGTGTAAATCTTCCAAATCCTTCAATGATTAACGAAGAAGTTGTCGTGGTTGCCCATGACTTAACACCAAGTGATACAGCGCAATTAGATCGTACGTATGTTAAAGCCTTTGTAACGGACATTGGCGGACGTACCTCACATTCAGCGATTATGGCTCGTTCTCTTGAAATTCCTGCAATCGTAGGAACGAAAGAAATCACGTCTAAAGTCAAAGAAGGCGATATTTTAGCGGTTAACGGAATTGATGGAGATGTGATTCTTCACCCCACTGACGCTGAAAAAGCTGACTTTGAAGCAAAAGGCAAAGCTTATGCTGACCTTAAAGCTGAATGGGACAAGCTTAAAAATGCTGAAACAGTCACTGCAGACGGCAAGCATATTGAACTAGGCGCAAACATTGGTACACCAAAAGATCTTGAAGGTGTTCACAACAATGGCGCTGAAGCAGTTGGTTTATATCGTACAGAATTCTTATACATGGATTCTTCTGATTTCCCAACTGAAGAAGATCAATATCAAGCATACAAAGCAGTTCTTGAAGGCATGGACGGTAAACCTGTTGTGGTTCGTACAATGGATATCGGTGGCGACAAAGAGTTGCCATATCTACAACTACCACACGAAATGAACCCATTCTTGGGCTACCGTGCGTTACGTATTAGCTTATCTGAATTAGGCGACGACATGTTCCGTACTCAATTACGTGCATTGTTGCGTGCCTCTGTTCACGGTAACTTACGTATCATGTTCCCAATGGTTGCTACTTTGAAAGAATTCAGAGCAGCGAAAAAATTATTCGAAGAAGAAAAAGCAAAATTAGTGGCAGAAGGAACTAAAGTTTCTGATACGATTCAAGTTGGTATCATGATCGAAATTCCTGCAGCAGCAGTTCTTGCTGATCGCTTCGCTAAAGAAGTTGACTTCTTCAGTATTGGAACAAACGACTTGATTCAATACACAATGGCAGCAGACCGTATGAACGAACGCGTTTCTTACCTATACCAACCTTATAACCCATCTATTTTACGTTTAATTAAAAACGTAATTGACTCAGCACACGCTGAAGGCAAATGGGCTGGTATGTGTGGCGAAATGGCCGGCGATCAAACAGCTGTTCCGTTACTAATGGGTCTAGGCTTAGATGAGTTCTCAATGAGCGCAACATCTATTCTTAAAACTCGTAGTTTAATGAAACGTTTAGATACTAAGAAAATGGCTGAACTTGCCAATCGTGCAGTTACAGAGTGCGATACAATGGAAGAAGTCGTTGAATTGGTTGAAGAATATACAAAATAAATTTATACCACTACTATTCAAAAGTTACTTGAATAGTAGTGGTTTTTTATTTTAAAATAAGTAATGTATAAAAGATATAATGGAAATTTTTTAAAACAGACCAAGTTTAGCTAGGGAACTTTAGGTCTTGTTATTAAGAGCTTTTTTCAAATTTTTTTCGATTTATTATATTTAATATAAAGAAATGGAGAGATTTAGATGGTAAGAGAAATTATTTTTCCAAAAATCAGTACAAAAACAGATAAAGGAATAATAACAGCATGGCATCGTGAAGTGGGAGCACAGGTAAAAGCAGGGGAACTTTTATATGAAGTTGAAACTGAAAAGGCTGTTCACGAAGTAGAAAGTCCTATCACAGGTGTTGTATCACAAATACTGGTAACTGTTGGTGATGAGGTGGCAGTCGATGATGTTTTGGCAGAAATAGACGAAAATGAGGTGAAATAATGAAGCAAAACAAACCTCGAGTCCGTTTTAATCATCAGTCGGTTGCTAAAGTTAATCATTTAATGAAGGATTTAAAACTGCATACTGTTTGTGCTGAAGCTACTTGTCCTAATTTAGGAGAATGTTTTGATAGTGGCACAGCAACCTTTATGATTTTAGGGAGTCATTGTTCAAGGAATTGCCGTTTTTGTGATGTGACGTTTGGGAATATGGAAGCGGTTGATCCTGCAGAACCTGAAAACTTAGCTGAAGCGGTACAAAAGATGGGGTTAAAACATGTGGTCATCACTAGCGTGGCTCGAGATGATTTACCTGATGGTGGCGCAGAACAATTTGCTAAGACAATCGCTGCTGTCAGAAAATTGAGCCCGGAAACCACTGTAGAGGTATTAATTCCGGATTTTCAAGGGGATAAGAAAAGTTTAGATTTGGTTATTGCGGCAAAGCCAGAAATCATCAATCATAATATTGAGACGGTTGCAAGATTATCGCCAAAAATTAGACACCGTGCAACTTATCAGCGGTCTTTAGAGATTTTAGCCTATATTAAACAGCAAGCACCCAATATTTTTACTAAAAGTGGCTTGATGCTGGGCTTAGGAGAAAAAGAAGCGGAAGTATCTGAAGCAATGGATGATTGTTTAAACGCGCAGGTTGATTTTCTAACGATCGGTCAATATTTACAACCGTCAAAGCGACATATCAAGCTAGAAGAGTATATTTCAATGAAACAATTTGGTCTATATCGTCAGATGGGGATGAAAAAAGGGTTCAAATTTGTGGCCAGCTCTCCACAAGTACGCAGCTCATATAAAGCACATGAAGCATTACAGGCAGGGGTGACGAAAAAATGATCTATATTGATACTCAATCCACCGATCCTTGCTATAATTTTGCTTTAGAAGAATATTTTTGTACCCAAAACGGACAGGAGGATACTGTATTTTTATTATGGCAAACGCAGCCGACTGTAATGTTAGGCAACTTTCAAAATAGTTATAAAGAATTAAATTTACAGGCGATTAAACGAGATCAGGTTCACGTCGTTCGCCGCAATACTGGTGGCGGAACGATTTATACGGATTTGGGCGGTTTTCAGTTTAGCTTTATCATGAAGGGTGTCACTGAGATGATTGATTTCGGGCAATACATGGATCCGATTATTGCAGCTTTGGCTGAACTAGGTATTGCGGCTGAATACAACAGCCGAAATGACTTAGCGATCGACGGGAAAAAAATCTCCGGCAATGCTCAATGTACAAAAGGAGCATATACCTTGCATCATGGTTCACTGCTTTATGCAACTGACTTTTCTAAAATGGGTGAATACTTAAAGCCGCCAGCCTATAAAATTAAGGCAAAAGGCATCAAATCTGTTAGGGAGCGAACCACGAATATTTCTGAACATTTACCAGAGGCGTGGACTGCCGAAGAATTTAAGCAGCGCTTGATCCAGTCTATTTTAAAACAAGGAGCAGCTACTTATACTTTGAGTACTAAAGACCATCAAGCGATTGAGCAGCTGGCACAAGCAAAATTTCGTTCTTGGGAGTGGACCTTTGGCAAAAACCCTAAGTTTACTTTAGAAAAGGAAAAGCAATGTGTTGGCGGACATATTGAGATTTCGTTAGTGATTGAAGAAGGCCGAATCACGGCTTGTCAAATGAATGGCGATTTTTTTGCTTCTAACGGAGTGAAGAAGTTAGAAGATGTACTTGTGGGTGAACGATTTGAGCGTGCCCGAATTAAAGAACGATTGTTAGAGATTGAAATCGAGAAAATTATTTATCAAGTATCGGCGGAAGAGCTGTTGGCTTGTTTGTTTGAGTAAGTATTTATTTAGGCAAAAGATAAATAACAAGTTATGAATAGATAGTGCTATTAAAAAGCTCTGCGAGGCAGACGGTATAGTCTGTAGAATTAAGATACTAAAAAGTTCTAACGAGCGCACGGAAATATCAAGCAGATAACAAGTTTATAAGGAGCTACCATGAAAAAAATCATTTCTAATCTAAATAAATTTGCCTTGCCGTTACTGTCAGCTAATTTGCTGCAGTTATTAATCGGTCAGTTGGCTCTTTCTTTGGTAGGAAGGCTTGCTGTTGAAAACGTTCCCGTAATTAATACAATTGAAGGGTTGTTATATTCGATTGTTGGTATTCTAGGCGTTTTTTCATTGGCATTTAATATGCTAAGTTCTAAAGCACTTGGCGAAAAAAATCGGGAAAGCTTTGAGCACCTAATTGCATCAGCTTTGCTTGTCAGTGTTTTTGTTGGGGTTATTTTTATGGCCGTTACACTCATTGGAGCAAATTTTTTTCTTCATTCTATTTATCATTTTGAAGGGAAAATTCTTGAAACTGCAAGGGTCTATTTAAACACGATGTCGCCTTATGTATTGCTGATGCTGATAAGTTTTACGTTAACGAATTTAATTAAAGTAGAGAAAAAAACGAATTATATTTTATATGTCTCTTTCGCAGCAGCGTTTCTACAGGTTTTTCTTTCTTATCTGTTTATCAATGGTCTGTTTGGTATTCCGAAGCTCGGTATCTTTGGAGCGGCGTTAGCTACGATACTCTCCTTGCTGTTTACCGTATGCTTTTATTGTTATTTATCAAGGGATTTGCTCTTGAAAAGTTTAAAACAAGCGCCGAATGAGATTCAGAATATTTTAAAGAAAAGTATTCCATTGTTTTTTCAGGAAATACTTGAAGGTATTTTATTTATTGTTATTTTTGAAGCCTTTATATCCAGAATTGGTGTGCTGATCTTAGCCAGCTATTCTATTTTAATGCAGGGATTAAGCTACGCTAAGATGCCGATTGCCGTTTATAGTAACGCAGTGACCGTCTATGCAAGCGAAGCCTACGGAGAACGGAACTTAAAAAAAGTTAGACAATATACAGTTTGGTCTTCTGTGATTATTGCTATTTTATACATAGTCTGTGCCAGTCTATTTTATTTCTTTAATCAATCCTATACTTATTTTTTAACTGAGGATGAACTTGTAGCTGAAAATGTGAAAAAATACGTTGTTTTGGCTATAATGATGATTTTTCCGACAGTTATCTATGAGAATTTTAAATATGCTTTACAGTCACTTGAGAAGGAAAGGCTTGTGCTGGGGCTTACCGGCAGTGTTAATGTGATTGCTATTGGTTTAATGGTGCTCTTATTCAAGCTGAAGTGTTTAAATTTTACCATTCTCTTATCTATTTATGGGATGAATTATTTTATTTTGGGTGTTATTTTTGTGTTTATTTTTTATCGAAGTAGTCTTAGGCAATGGAAGGATTGAGCTTTAAAAGCTGATTAGTTTATAAAAATTTCTTAAAACGGGTATAATTTAACCAATACCTAAAATAATTCGTGTATAGTCAGCAGTAAATCTTTGAGGAGGTTTTTACATGAAGTTTAAGAAAAAAAGTACCTTAGCTTTAGCTCTAATTTTATTTTCAACAAGTATTTACAGCGGTACAGCAGTTTTTGCTGAATCGGACAGCTCGACGGTACAAACCAGTGAAACAGCTACGACGTCGAGCTCCGAGCAGGCGCTCCAAATTAATGCGGTGGCTTTAGGAAATGCCTTAACTAGCGATCAAAAGGACTACACGTTGAATGCTTTAGGAATTAAAGGGGAAACGCCTATTTACACTACGAACGGTGAGGATCTAATGAGCTTTATCCCGGATGGCGGCTTTACAAAGGATTGGGCGGTGTACAGTTCAGTGCGCATGCAGACACAGAAAAAGGGAAGCGGAATTTCAGTCGACATTGCCACACCGGATAAAATTACGAAAATTACAGCGGCACAATATCAAAATGCTGCTTTGACAGCCGGTATTTCTGATGCTAAATTAACCGTTGCTTCGGCTGTGCCCATTGATGGTTCAGGCGCTTTAGCAGGCGTTTATAAAATTGTCGAAGAATCCGGCGGCATTATTAAGCGTGATCGAGTAGAAGTAGCGCAGAATGAAATGGATGTTTTATCCAAGATTACTGAGGAAAACAAAGATAAAGAAGGTTATTCGGATGAAGCCTTGAACGCTGCTCAAGAGCAAGCCAAAACAGAATTGGCGGAAAAAACGGCAGCTGGCGAGAAATTAAGCCAAAGCGACATTCAGCAAACCGTACAAAAAGCCCTGAAAAGTCAAGGAATTGATGACATTATGACCTCTGATCAAGTAAAAGAGCTGACGTCTTTAATGAGTGATATGAAGGATAAAAATATTTTTGAAGACTTTGTTGGTCAATTAGATTTATCAGAAACCAAAAAACAAATTGAAGAAAAATCCAAAGGACTTTGGGAAAACATCAAAAGTTTCTTCAGCGGTTTATGGGATTCAGTGACAGGGAAATAACCAAGAGACAAAAGATAGTAAGAATAGAGACTAGTCAAAACAAACGAAATGTTTTGATATAGTCTCTTTTTTTGCAATGCATTTTGTATATTTGAACATGCTATAGTGAAAGGAAAGAAAGGAGGTGTCTTAACGTGAATTAGCAGTAATTAAATTCGGAGAAAAGTGAATGTTTTTCTTCTGCCTTTGTTTCAAATAAATTGTCCGTAGGTTGCGGACATAACTTGACGTGCAGCTGGTAAAAATTCTAATACACTATAAGCAAGAGGTGAGCAGAATGATTTTTAGTTCAAATGAACATCTAGTTATTAATTTATTGAATTATGAAAGTTTTGTTTCTAGTAACTATTTAGCTGAAAAGCTCTTCGTCTCGACTAAAACGGTTTATCGAATGATTAAAAGAATCAATGAGCTTTCCTATGAGGAATATGATCAAGTTTTGATTATGGCGGAACCGGGGAAAGGATTTAAGTTAACGCCCTTTTTTAGAAAAATGAATATCTATTCCATGATTGATAGTAGTGAAGAAAATAGTTTGCACGATTTAGGATTAACGCTGTTATTTAAATACCCAAAAAGAGTCAAACGAACGATTCTCGATAAAGAATTTTTAAGTGAAAGCTCTAAAGAACGGCGGTTGAACACCTTGCAGGAGCTGTTTAATAAATACACGATAAAATTACGCGCTGATAAAGAATACATTTGGCTGGAAGGAGAAGAACGAACCATTCGCAAAGCCATCAATGCGTTATTTCTCGAAATAAATAAAATCAACAGCTTAAATGAAATCGGTATCAAAATTAATGCGCTCGATCAGTTTTTTATCGATCAGCAAATCACGTTAATTGAGGAAACCTTTCAGGAATACATTAATTATCCCTATGATATCACGATTTACACGCATATTTATATGTTGCTGAAGCGTTATCGGGAAGGCGAGGTGCAATATTTGGACAGTCAGGAGCCGTTGGAAAAGGACGAGCGCTGTCTAATGGAAACGAACGTGAAAATGAAAGCGCTGGCAGAAAAGCTGGTTCATAATCTTGAAGGATATCTTAATCTTACGATGCATCCGCTGGAGATTTATTTTCTGTTTCAAAATATTTATTCATTGAATATTCAAAAAAGAGAAAGCAGCAATGTGGATAAAAAGCTGGCCGAAGAAATAACTAAAAAATATATTGTTGATTTTTTTAACATTACGGATGTATCACTTTTGCCGGCTAGCCGTTCGTTATATGAAGACTTGTATCAGCATGTTTTGCCGATGCTTAGCCGTTTGCGTTTAGGAATCAAAATTGAAAATAATCTGTTGGCGGAAGTGAAGCTGGAATATAAAACGACTTATTTAAAAGTCAAAAAAATTACCCACGCCATTAATAATGAGCTGATGTTTGAAACGAAAGTAAACGAGGCTGAAATCGGTTATCTGACGTTATACTTTGAAAAATACAAGATTGACCGCACGGAGAAAAAGAATTTACTGCTAGTTTGCTCAACAGGAATCGGCACGTCGGAATTATTAAAAATTAGAGTGCAAAACAGCTTTCCTAATTTGACGGTGGTAGCTACGATGAGTCAACGGCAAGCCAAAAAGAATCGTACATTTATTACAAAAAATATTGATTTAATTTTCTCAACCATTCGTTTTCCCTTTGAAGCAGAAGCGATTCCAGTTTTAAATATCAGTCCATTGTTAACTGAAAATGATATCAAAAATATCAATTATATATTGAAGGAGCTTGAAGCCAATGGAAACCATTGAACTAAAAGAAATTATTCATAAAGAACTAATGATTGTGAATTCGACTGCGCGAAATAAGACGGAAGTTCTGACTGAGCTGGGAGCCTTGTTGGCAGAGCAGCAGTATATTAACGATACTGAAAGCTTTTTAGCGGACGTTTATCTGCGAGAAGCGGAAGGTGAAACGGGTATTGGCGAAGGTATCGCGATTCCTCATGGAAAATCAAAGGCAGTTCAGGAAACAACAGTAGCAATTGCAACGTTAAAGCATAGCATTGAATGGGAAACATTGGATGAAAAGGAGGTGGAGGTTGTCATTTTATTTGCAGTCAAAGATTCAGATACGAATACAACCCATATTTTGCTTTTACAAAAGATTGCAATTTTACTGGCAAATCAGCACTTTATTGAAAAGTTGCGCAAGGTTAAGTCTGTAGCTGAGTTATACCAGCTAATTACGGAGGCTTAATGAATAAGAAAGGGGCAAGAAGTAAATGTTAGTAACAGGAAAAGAAATTTTACAAGTAGCGAAAGAACAAGGTTTTGCCGTTCCGGCGTTTAATGCCGGCTCCGGTCAGCTGTTAAATGCGGTCATGGAGGCATGTATCGAAGCACAGTCACCCGTTATGATTGCCATTCATCCGGATGAATTAAGCTTTCTCACTGATAGTTTTGTAGCACAGGTGAAGGACTTGGCTAGTCATACGAAGCTACCGGTTTGTATTCATTTAGATCATGGTGCTAGCTATGAGCAAGTGCTTCACGCCATCCAATTAGGCTTTACCTCGGTAATGATTGACGGTTCACATTTGCCGTATGAAGAGAATGTTGCTCTTACCCAAAAGGTGGTAGCGGCAGCGCATGCAGTCGGCGTGTCGGTTGAAGCAGAACTGGGCACGATTGGCGATACTGGCAATACGGTTGAAGGCGGTGTGAGTGAAATTATCTATACGGATCCTAAGGTGGCACAGGATTTTATTGCCAAAACGAAAGTAGACAGCTTAGCCGTTGCGATTGGCACAGCTCACGGCATTTATCCTAAGGATGTTGATCCAAAGCTGCGTTTAGATATTTTAGAGGAAATCGCGACCTTAACCGATTTACCGCTCGTTTTGCATGGCGGCTCAAGCAATCCGGATGAAGAGATCAGTAAGGCTGTCAAATTGGGCATTAATAAAATTAATATTTCAAGTGATATAAAAATTGTCTTTGCCAATCAGCTACGGGAAGTTTTAAATGCAGGCAATCAGGAAATTCGTGAGCCGAATGTTCTTTTCCCAACTTGTATGGAAGCAACCAAAAAAGTCGCTTTAGACAAAATTAGCCTATTTCAATCAAAAGATAAAGCGCAATATTATTAAAAAAGAGAATGGAGGATAACGAATGAATATCGTAGGAATCGCCGCTTGTACGGCCGGAATTGCTCATACGTACATTGCCAAGGAAAAGCTAATGCAGGCGGCCCAAGCAAAAGGGCATACGATTCATATAGAAACGCAGGGATTAGCAGGAACGCAGGATGCGTTGCAAGCGACAGACATTGCGGCGGCAGATATTGTGATTATTGCCGCTGATATTAAAATCAGCGGACGCGATCGTTTTGACGGAAAGAAAATTGTAGAAGTACCGACAGGCTTAGTGGTGAAATCTCCGAACAAGTTGGTGGAAAAATTAGAGGAAGTGAAGCGTTAAAAAGGAGGAAGATGTTATGGAAATGATCAAGCAAATTGGGTTTAAAAAGCATTTGATGACCGCAATTTCATTTTTTTTACCAGTTGTCTGTGCCTCAGGTTTTTTGTTGGCGATTGGAAACATGACAGGCGGCGCTTCGATTGAAAGCTTCGCGGACGGCTTTAGCTTTGCGGATACAATGACAACGATGGGGGGCTATGGTTTGGGCTTTTTACCGATGATTGTTTCAACGGCGATTGCCTATTCAATTGCAGATAAGCCGGGCATTGCTCCAGGTTTAATAGTTGGCATTGTGGCACACGGTATTGGTACAGGCTTTCTTGGGGGGATTGTAGCGGGGTATATTTCAGGCTATGTCGTAGTGCTGTTGACTTTGTTCATTAAAGTACCGGCGTGGATGCAAGGGCTGATGCCGACATTAGTGATTCCTTTTATCAGCGCGTTTATTGCCGGACTGATTATGTATTATGTCGTCGGCACGCCAATTAACTGGTTTACCGGCTTAATCACGGCTTATTTGAGTAATCTGAATACCTCTTCATTATTTATCTATGGTGCTATTATTGGTGTGCTGGCATCGATTGATTATGGTGGTGCGATTAATAAGGTTGTCTTTGCTTTCGTGTTTGCTTTATTTTCTGAAGGAATTTATGAACCGATTACAGTTTTAATTTTGGCTTCAATGGTCACTCCTTTTGGTTTAACAATGGCTTATTTTATCGGCAAAGTAGTGAAGAAAAATATTTTCAATCGACAGGAAATTGAAACCCTGAAAACGGCTTTTCCGATGGGCATTTGTCAAATTACAGAAGGCTGCTTTCCGATCGTGTTAAATGATTTAGCCCGCAATGTAATTGCGACAGGAATCGGCGGAGCTATTGGCGGCGGTCTAAGTATGCTGTGGGGAGCGGACAGCCATATTCCTGCTTCTGGTATGTTTGCTGTGGCTACAATGACACGTCCTTGGGCTTTCATTGCCGCTTTGCTGATCGGCTCATTAGCACAGGCGGTAGCTATTTTAGTTTTGAAAAAGCAAGTTGATCCAGACGAAGCAGTGATCGTTGAGGAAGAAGAGGAAGACATCTCTTGGGATGAGCTAAAGCTTAATTAACGTTGGAGGAAAAATAAATGACCTATCAAGAAAGAGTGCAACAGCTGTTTTTAGCTTCCGGCATTGCCTTTACAGAAGCTGAATTAGCACAAATCGATTATGCCGATTTTGGCTTAAATAATCAAGAAGTAGAAGGCCTAAATCTGATTATTTATGTAAATAATGAACGCTACTGCGCAAAAGAAATGGTTCTCTTGCCGGGACAAACTTGTCCGGAGCATCGCCATCCTAAGCGCGGCAACGAACCAGGCAAACAAGAAACCTTCCGCTGCCGCAAGGGAAAAGTCTATCTTTACGTAGAAGGACCGGCAACAAAACCGATTCACTGCAGTATTCCTAAAGTGAAAGAAGCGGTTTATCAAGTAAGAAAAGAAATTATTTTACAGCCCGGTGAGCAATATACGATTGACCCGAATATTCGACACTGGTTTCAAGCAGGAGAGGAAGGAGCTATTATTTCCGAATTTTCCTCGCCAAGTGATGATGCGAGTGATGTATTTACCGATCCGCTGGTGCGGAGAGTAGCTGTGGATAAGTGAAGAGAAAAGGAAAGATTTTGAGCTCAGAATAATTCTGAGCTTATTTTTGCTTGTAGGGTAATTAAGAAAGTCAAGTAGGAATCTATTAGGATATTAAACAAACAGCAGTTGTACTTAGAAATAAAACATTATTACTGAAATTAATCTGTAAGTTTATTCAATATATGCTATATTTATATCATACATAAAGTTTTTAAGGTGGGGAAGATTGTAGTGAGGTATGAAGATGACAGTATCCAAGTTCAATTGAAAGAATATGAATTTTCAGAAGAAACAATTGATAAATTGAAAGATCCATTTGAAACAAATTATCCCATTTTGTATATTCTTTACAATACTGATAAAAAAAAGATGCCGGAAGCGTATATTGGACAGAGTCGCCGCTTTAATAAACGAATGGAGGAGCATCTTAAAAGTAATAAAAAATCGAAAATGAAAAAAGTGATTATGCTTGGCCATGAAACATTGAATGTCTCAGCTGCATTAAACATAGAGACAAATCTTATCAGTTGCTTTATTGCTGATGAAAAATATACAGTTGAAAATCGTAGTCAGATAAAAGGAAGTGAATCGCATAATTATTATGAGAAAAAATATTATGATGAATGTCTATTTCCCAAAATATGGAATCGCTTAAAAGATGAAAAAATTGTGACCCATAGTGTAGAGTTTTTGAGAAATAAAGATACATTTAAATTATCGCCTTTTCGGGGATTATCTCCCGAACAGCAAGATCTAAAAGAAAAGGTAATTGATTTTTGTAAGCGTGGCGTAACTGATGCAGACAACAACTCTCATGTGTTTTTTATTGCGGGGGAAGCTGGAACTGGCAAAAGTGTTGTTTTAAGTTCAATATTTAAAACAATTCAGGATTTAGCCGAAAACAAAGCATCAACAAATTTTAATATGAATAATAATTACCTTCTAGTAAACCATAATGAAATGCTAAAAACCTACAAAAAAATAGCAGAAAGTTTACCTAATTTAAGGAAAAAGGATTTCATGAAGCCGACTAGTTTCATCAATGACGTTGATAAGGGGAAAATAGAACAGGCTGATATTGTTTTAGTTGATGAATCACATTTATTATTATCTACTAAGGATAAATACAACAACTTTGAATTTGAAAATCAATTAGAAGAGATTATTAAAAGGAGTAAAGTAACAATTGTTGTATTTGATGAGAAACAGGTTTTAAAGCTCAAAAGTCATTGGGATGTTGACAAGCTTATGGAAATAAAAAATAAGTTTCCAATTTATGAAGAGTATCATCTAACTACACAATTTAGGATGAAAGCTGCTCCAGAAATTGTTCATTGGGTTGATTCTTTTGTAAATAGAAAAATTTTATCTTTCCCCAGAATAAAGAAAAGGGAGAAGCTTCAAACAGAGAAAAGATTTGGTGATGAAGATTTTGATTTTCGTTTCTTTTCTAGTGCAGAAGACATGCGGTTGGAAATTGCCGCTAAAAATCAAAAGTATGGATTAAGTAGAATCGTCTCAACGTTTGATTATACACATAAAAAAGATGGGGAAGATTATTTAGTAGAAGAGGGTACCTTTTCTGCACCTTGGAATCGTACGGATTATAAGAAAAGTTGGGCAGAAGAAGAAGCAACAATTAATGAAGTAGGTTCAATATACACGGTACAAGGTTTTGATTTAAATTATGTTGGTGTGATCTTGGGACCTTCGATTGGTTATGATCCTGAAAAAGATGAAGTAACAATAGATATTGATAAATATAAAGATTCAGAAGCATTTAAGAATCGTGAAGGCATTGATAATATTGAAAAAGCAAAGGAACAAATTATTATGAATTCAATCAATGTTTTATTAAAACGAGGAATCAATGGTTTATATATTTATGCAAGTAATGATAAGCTTAGAGAGAAATTAATGACGATTCAAAAGGAGAATAACAATGAATGAATTAATCGAGCAAATTAATCAGTTTAGAGAGGATCGAGACTGGCGCCAATTTCATAACGCAAAGGATTTAGCTATTTCAATTTCTTTGGAAGCCTCTGAATTACTTGAGAATTTTCAATGGAAAACCAGTGAGGAGGCGAAAAGGGAAAATGTTGAGCAAGAGTTGGCTGATGTACTAATTTATAGTTTAATGCTAGCCTCTGATTTGGATTTAGACGTCAAGCAGATTATTGAAAATAAATTAAAACTGAATGGTCAGAAATATCCTATTGAGAAAAGTAAAGGAAATAAAGAGAAGTATACAGAATTATAAATAGCTTGTAATTAGGAAAGATCGCAACATTTAATTTTCATTATATTTACCGTTTTTTATTCTTAAGAAGAAAAATAAGTATATTAATTAGGAAAAAAGCTTTCACTCTCTTCACATTATGATAAAATTAATTATTGTAAGCATAAATAATTAATTAAGGAGAATGAAAATGAAAAAGGTAACAATGGGGATTATCTGTTTTGCAATGGGCGCTTTGCTACTTAGCGGATGCAGTAAGCCTAATAATAAGGCTACTGTAAAAAGTGAAGCTAGTACACAACAGTCAGCTAAAAAATCAAGTGAAAGTAAAAAAGAAAGCTCAGAATCTTCCACAAGTGAAAGTACAAAAGAAGCAAAAGTTTCTGAATCAAGCGCATTTAAATTAATGATTGAAGGCGCTCAATCACAAGTACCAAAGCTGAAAGAGCAGTATGAAGGCATGTATTCGGATATTTCTATCACAGAAGGTGAAAACAATACCGTCGTTTACACATATACCTTCAGTGAGGCTCCGGTGGGAGAAGTTGATGCTGAAGCTCTTAAACCAACGCTGGTTAAAGGCTTAAAATCAACGATGGATGCGGCAAAAGTAATGATTCCAGATATAAAATTTCAAGTTATTTACTTAAATCCGGATGGATCAGAAATCATGAACTTCGTAATTACACAGGCTGATACGGATCAAGTTCAGGCTGACACGGCTGAGTAAAAGTATAAATGAATAGAGACAACCACCGAAAGTTAGAGAATAAGCTGACTTTTGGTGGTTTTTGTTTTGTTATTTGAGTAGAAACTAAAAAAATTTATTTTTCCATTTGACAAGCCTTCATGCATTTGTTACTATAATTAAAAATTAATAAACAAACACGAAGATAAAGAAAGTAAAATTCTGTGGAATTTCTAACAGAGAGCCTTGGTAGCTGAAAAGAGGCGGAAGAAAACGAATTTGAAAATGGCTTTTGAGTGGGTATTTCGAGAATTTTTCTAGAGATACACGGCTGTTCCCGTTAACATGAACCTCGATATCAAGCCAAGGCAGCGTATCGGAGTAGAGGTGGGAATCGTAAGGTTTGCACAAATTAAGGTGGTACCATGTATGTTATTACATCCTTAAAAGAGTCTAGGACTCTTTTAAGGATTTTTTTTTATTTTTTTGAAAATGGAGGGAAACGATTATGTGTCAATCAGCAGCGCATCATTATGAAATTGTAGGTAGTTTTTTACGGCCAGAAGCTTTGAAGCAGGCGCGTGAAAAGTTTGAAGCAGGGACGATTACTGCGGCAGAATTAAAAACGGTAGAAGATCAGGCGATTCGTGACTTAGTGGCGAAGCAAAAGGAAATTGGGTTAAAAACGATCAGCGATGGAGAATTTCGTCGCAGTTATTGGCATTTGGACTTTTTCTGGGGCTTTAAAGGGATTGAGCATAATGTGATGGATCAAGGCTATCTGTTTCACGGGGAAGAAACCCGGGCCGATTCTGCTCGCGTAAATGGCAAAATTCAATTTAATCCGGAGCATCCTGTGTTTGAAGAGTATCAATTTTTAACAACGATTGCTGATGGAACACCGATTCGCCAAAGTATCCCGGCACCAGCTCAGCTAGTTGCCGAATTAGTTCGAGGCTCAAATGAAGAAAAGCTAAATGAATTTTATACGGATCGGGAAGTATTGTATCAGGATATTGCTAAGGCATACCGGGAAACCATTTTAGCGCTTTACGATTTAGGTTGTCGGGATGTGAAGCTGGATGATTGTACGTGGGGCATGCTTGTGGACAAAAGTTTTTGGCAAACGATGACCAATGGTGATTATGATACGCAGCAGCTGCAGGACTTATATTTGCGTTTAAATAATGCTGCGATTACTGATTTACCGGAGGATCTACATGTGACGACGCATGTTTGTCGGGGAAATTATCATTCCACTTGGGCCACTTCCGGCGGTTATGAACCCGTTGCAGACACCTTATTAGGTAATGAAGCAGTAGCAGCTTTCTTCTTGGAATTTGATGATGATCGATCTGGTGATTTTGAACCTTTGCGCTATGTTCCAGAAGAAAAGCAGGTTGTTTTAGGTTTGGTTACTAGTAAAGACGGCAAGCTTGAGGACAGAGAGTCATTGATTGCACGGATTAAAGAAGCAAGTCAATATGTGCCGCTGGAGCGTTTAAGCTTAAGCCCACAATGTGGTTTTGCTTCGACAGAAGAAGGAAATATTTTAACCGAAGAAGAACAATGGGCCAAATTAAAATTAATTATTGATGTAGCTGACGAAGTCTGGGCGAAATAAGTGACGGTTTATACTAAAAAATGAAGGGATGGATTAATATGGCAGAAGTAGAAAGTTTTACCTTAGATCATAATCAAGTGATTGCACCTTACGTTCGTGTAATCACTACCGAAACTGGGGCGAAAGGGGATGAAATTACCAATTACGATTTGCGTTTTGCGCAGCCGAATCAAGCAGAAATTCCAACTGCCGCGATTCATACACTGGAACATTTATTAGCTGCTTTGCTACGTGATCGTTTAGACGGTATTATTGATGTTTCGCCTTTTGGCTGTCGGACGGGTTTTCACTTGATTGTCTGGGGCAATTATTCAGCGGAGCAGGTGGCTATAGCCTTGAAGGAAACCTTGACGAAAATTGTTGAGGAGATCCAATGGTCAGATGTTCAGGGAACGGATGCGAAAAGCTGTGGAAATTATAAGGATCACTCACTTTTTTCTGCCAAAGAATGGGCAAAATTAGTGCTGGAACAAGGGATTAGTGTGTCTGCTTTTGAACGCCAGCCTGTATAGGAGGTTAATCGATGACCTTTGCGGAATTAAAAAGTCAGGTCGTGTTAGTGATTGGCGGTGCACAAGGAATCGGCAAAGAGGTCTGTCAGACCTTTATCAAGGAAGAAGCCATTGTCATTGATGCAGATGTAAAATATACACAAAGATTCACAAAAATTGCAGAACGGTATTATCAGGCAGCACTTGATTTAAGAAATGAAGCGGAGCTGATTCAGCTGATTTCTTTGCTGGAGCAGGAATCACTCATTCCAGAGATTTTAGTTCATGTCGCTGGGATTTCTACGATGGATTATTTTCTGGAAAGTCAGACTGTGGATTATGATCAAGTATTTGCGGTGAATACCAGAGGCGTTTATCTTACCTGTAAGCATAGTGTGGCGGCAATGAAAAGAGCGGGGAAAAGCGGACGTGTGATTATTATTGCTTCTCAAGCGGGCAAAAATGCTTATCGGGGTATGTCCGCTTATGTTGCCTCCAAGCATGCGGTGCTGGGATTAACGAAAAATTTGGCTTTGGAGGTCGCACCCGATCAAATTTTGGGAAACGCCGTTTGTCCAGGCATTATTGAAACAGAAATGAAGTGGCGGGAACGCATCGAAGGCGGTCAACTGCGTGGTCTGACCGCAGCGGAAATTGCAGCAGAGGATGCGTCGCAGGTTCCGTTGGGAAGAACAGGTACACCTCAGGATGTAGCAAATGTGGTCTTGTTTTTGGCAAGTAATTTAGCAGCCTATATGACAGGACAGGCGATTAATGTAACCGGTGGGATGACGATGCATTAGGTAGGAGGAAGTTATGAAAAAGGGAATGCAGGGAATACTTTTAGCAGCGGCCTTTTTACTTGTCGGCTGTAAACAAACTGAAAATAGTCAAGCGCAGGATCAAGAGAATGTAACAAAGGTAGTGATCGGTTCCACTGGCAGTGACGCAGAGATTTGGCAGTTTATCGCTGATTCTGACTTAGCAGAAAAAGCGGGCTTGAATATTGAAGTAAAAGAGATTGACGGCGGTCCGCAGTTAAATAATGCTACAGTGGAAAAGCAAGTCGACGTGAATGCCTTTCAGTCCTTAGGGTATCTCGTTAGCTTTAATAAAGACAGCGATAATAGCTTGGTTCCAATTGTGACGACTTACATGGAACCGATGGGGATCTATTCAGACAAGTATCAATCTGTCAAAGAAATCAAAGACGGGGCGCTTGTTGCTTTGGCAGATAATACGGCCAATACAGCGCGGGGCTTGCGTTTGTTGGAAGCGGCGGGTTTAATTAAACTGGCGGACGATTTTGATGCCGGGACAGGCTCTACCTCGGATATTGTGGAAAATCCTAAGAAGCTGGATTTTAAATTAATCGATGATACGACAGGACCGCGGATTTTAAAAGATGTTGACTTAGCACTGATCAGCAATACGGTCGCTTTTGAAGGCGGGTTAAATGTGCTAAAGGATGCTATTTTCAAAGAAGAAATTGATAAAAATACTAAACCAAGCATCAACGTACTGGCGACAACCAAAGCAAGAAAAGATGATCCGGCGCTACAAAAATTAGGTGAGCTGTATCATACCAAAGAAGTAAAAGACTATATTCAAAAAGAGTTCGGCGGTACGAAGGTTGAAGTTAAAGAAGATATTGAAACACTGTGGAGGGATGTCCAGTGAGAATCGTTATCGCAACAGCCATGAAGGAAGAACTGGCGCCCTTTAGAAGTAAGTATCAAACGGAGGTCATACTGGAGCGTGGTAAAACAGTCATTGAAAAGGTGGTTCAAACAACCCAAAATGAGTTGTTTCTAATGGAAACTGGCATTGGGAAGGTCAACGCCGCTGCAGCCGCAAGCCTTGCTTGTGAGCAAATCAAACCTGAATTGATCCTCAATACTGGTTCAGCGGGCGGTTTTTCAGATCAATTAGCTATCGGTGATGTGGTGTATGCGACCGACTTGCTGTACAGCGATGTTGATGCAACAGGCTTTGACTATGCCTATGGTCAAGTACCGCAAATGCCTGCAAGCTATCCCTTAGCATTTGAATGGCAGCAGCTCGTGGATTCTGTGCCCCGGCCGTCAGCATATCAGCTGCACCAAGGTCTAATTGTTACAGCTGACTCTTTTATGAGTGAGCCTACAGTTGTAAAGACCCTTAAGGAACGCTTCCCCAAGGCGTTGGCGTCTGATATGGAAAGTACGGCGATTGCGCAAATCGGAGATTTTTATAACGTACCGGTTTTGAATATTCGAGGGATTTCCGACATTGCCGGACAAGCCGCAGCGGCTAGCTTTGATACCTATTTAGACCAAGCCGCTCAGCATGCCTTTGAACAGACAGAACAATTCCTGCAGCTTATTGAGAAAAAATAAAAAAAGTGGTGGGCGGGACAAAACTAAAAAACAGTTTTGTCCCGTCCACCACTTACGAATAAACGGTGGCCCAAAGTCAGGTTCTTCGGCAATTTCATAAAATTCAATCAATATAAAAAACATATTGTTCGTCTTTTACTCCAATTGCTCGAACCTAAACGACTTTTGGCTCAACCTCTTTTTAGCTATTCAAATCTTAAGCAAATCGGGGTTTTGTCCACGGGATCTTGCCCCATAATGGCAGTAATGCCGAACAATTCCTGCAAAACAGGTGCTGTCATTACATCATGCGGAGTACCTTGATAATGAATTTCTCCGTCTTTCATGGCAATCATATAATCGGCGAAACGTGCCGCCAAGTTTAAATCATGTAACACCATGACCACGGTTAAGCCCATTTCTCGGTTTAAACGCTGTAATAATTTCAATACTTCCAGCTGGTGCCCCATATCCAAATAAGTGGTTGGTTCATCCAGTAGGATAATCGGAGTCTTTTGCGCCAAAGCCATGGCGATCCAGACCCGCTGCTTTTGTCCGCCAGATAAATATTGAACATTGGTATCGGCTAACTCACAAAGTCCGGTTTGGTCCAGTACTTCATTAATAATTTGTTCGTCCTCCAACGACTTTTTCTGCAAAAGTCCTTGATAAGGATAGCGACCGACCGCCACAATTTCTTTCACCGTCACATCTTCCGGAAAGCTGGCTCCTTGCGGTAAAAATGCCAGCTGTTGTGCGATTTCTTTGCTGGATAACTCTGATATATTTTTTTGATTTAAGAAAATTTCGCCAGCATTGCGATCTAAAATTCGACCTAAACCTTTCAGCAAAGTAGATTTGCCACAGCCATTTGGACCAATAATAACTGTCATTTGTTTCTCTAAAAAGCTGACGTTTAATGATTGAACGATTGTCTTTTGCGGATAGCCTAGCGCTAACCCGCGTCCTACCAGAACTTCTTTTGTCATTGATTTCCCTCGACTTCACTAAACCAGCGCAAATAACGACTAATCACAGTAAAAACTACAGACATATGATTTTCTCCTTCTGCTAGGTAAAAATCACAGGCTTTCGTTAGCTGCTTCTCTTCAAAAGATGCAAACGCTCTTGTCGCCAACGCTACCATGTCGCCTTCCAGAGAACCGACACTCAACAGAACACGGCGGTTTTCTAAAAATGCTCCTGCGCTAGCTTCCAATTTAGGAAAGTATGCTTCCTGATCCCACCACAGGGAAGGACTGACAGCTAAATAATCAGTTAAAAAAGTCAGCTCTTTTCGCAATAAAGCCTCCATTACACATAAACCGCCCAACGAATGGCCAAATAAGCCAACCTTGCGGGAGTCAATCGAGAACTCAGCTGCGACAACCTGATGTATTGGTTCAAGCTGCTCAAAGAAAGCATCAATTCCGCCGCCAGCCGGCATTTGACTGCGAATATCTGTAGGATCAGCTGGCTTTAATTTTGGCGGTGTGTAGTCAATAAAACGGCGCTCACGATGAAAAGGAGCTTCTGCGTGGTAGCTGATACCTACAATCAGCATCGGCTGAACGCCAGTTTTCGGAGAATTACGTTTTTGAAGTTTAACCGCTTCAGCAATCATAACCGTAAAAGCATCGCCATCTAAAACATATAAAACAGGTAACTTTTGTCCTTTTTCTATATTCTCAGGATAAAAAATATCCAAATAATAATCAGCTACTTGCTTTGTTATTGTATTCATTTAGCCAATTCTCCTTTCTTTTGTTGATTTGTCAGATAAGCTAGAATCAGGTAAGGAATTCCCAATAAGCCCATCATGGCGTTTAAAGGCAATTCATTTGGCGCAAAAACATTTTTAACAAAGGTATCACACAAGATAACCAAGCTCATTCCATTCATAAAGACAAAAGGAAGATACAGCTTGGATTGACGCCGAACGAGCTTTGCAGTCAAATGCGGTACCAATAGACCAACGAAGCTGACATTGCCTGCGATCAAAACACTGGCACAAATCAGGATTGCTGCTAATAGAATGAAAACTACCCGCCAGCGTCCTGTTGCAAAGCCAATATTTTGTAATTGAACATCTGAATAACGCATCAGCTCCAGCTTTTCTTTAAATAAAAAGATCAAAGGCACTGTAACTAAAACCCATGGCAAAAGCTGTAGTACCAGCTTCCAGTTCCCTTGACTAATCGATCCTTCCAGCCAGTTATTAACTCGTGAATAATCATCCGCATTAATTTTCAAAGAAAAGTAAGTCGTTAACGCTGAAAAACCAGTACTGATACCAATACCATTTAAAATAAAGCGCTGCATACTCATACCAAAACGCTGAACCGATAAAGCAAAATTTAAAATTAAAGCCAGTAAAGCACCCAATAAACCAAAAAATACCAGCGATACACTTTGCGCCTGTGTTGCTTCAGTAAAATAACTACCAACAATAAAATAATAAAAAACACTACCAAAAGCTGCCCCGGAATTAACACCTAGTAAACCGGAGTCCGTAATCGGATTACGGGTCATGGCTTGTAAAACATATCCAGCTATCGCCAAAGCCCCGCCGACTAAAGCCGCTAAAATTAAACGCGGCAAACGAAATTCCCAAAGAATTAGTTTTGCCTGATCAGCGCCTGTTTGATGAACGACCAATTGCCAAAGATCACTAAAAGAAATCTCAAAGGTGCCGGAAGTGATGGAAAGCCAAGCTGCAAAAATCAATAGAATAAAGGGGACAGTTATTTTTAAATAGTTAACCATTCTGTCGCACACCTGCCCCTCTGCGAATTAAATAGAGGAAAATGGGTACACCAATTAAGGCAATCACAACACCCACCGGCGTTTCAAAAGGATAATTAACAAAACGAGATACATAATCACTAATCAAAACCAGCAGACTGCCAATAATAGGTACAAAAAAAATGGTAATAGAATACCGTTTCCCAAGAATCAGCTTCGCTATATGAGGGACAATTAATCCGATAAAAGATAAACGACCAACAATCGCTACACTAACACCCGTTAAAATCACAACGACCAAACTATAAAACCTCGCCCAACGCTTCCGATTCATCCCTAAGGAAACGGTGATTTCTTCGCCATACGCATAAACATCCATCTGCTTTCTAAAAATAATCAATAAAATAATTAAAATCAGCAATATAGGTAGAAAATAAATGACATCATTAAAAGTCACCCGATATAAACGGCTATTGTGCCAGGAACTAACGGACTGCGCTAAATTATAAAAGCTGACTAAAAAAGTGGTCACACTACTTAACAACATACTTACCACAATCCCAATCAATGGAAAAGACAGCTGTGACTGATTAATGAAAGCCATTCGATTGACCACGCTGATTAAGCCATATGCCAAAAATGAGCCGAGAATTGAAAAGATAATCCTTTCAATCGTAGTCAGCTGCGGTATGAAAATCATACTAACAGCAATCAGCAAAGCTGATCCGTCACTAACGCCCATTAATGACGGATCGGCTAAATCATTTTGGTAATGCAACTGCATAATAAAACCACTAAGCGCCAGACTGGCACCGACCAGACTGGCAACTAAAACCCGAGCTAAACGAGACATCATAATCACCTGATTTTGGTCAGTTGCATCGTAATGGAAAAGGGCTGCTTTTAAAACACTAAACGCCTGATTCATTTCAAACGTTAAAGAGAGGAAGCTAAACAACAAGAAGGCGCAAAGAGCGCCTGTTCCCCAAAACCAATAGCTGCTTTTCATAAACTGTCTAGTCTCCCTGCTTCAGGACTTGTTTGTTCATGGCTTTAAGCATGACTTCTTTACTTAAATACGTACCACCTTGATAGCCGCCGTCCACAATATTATAAAATACCTGTTTATTGGCAACAGCCGGAACACTCTTCCAGATAGCATCCTTTTTCAAGTCATCAAGAGCCGAAGTGAAGCCTTCATTTTCCGAATCCATAAATTGAACAATAATGATGTCCGCATCAATCTTAGCTAATTGTTCCGGTGAAATAGTTGTTTGCCCATCAACATCAGTCACTTCCTTGGGAACAGCAAAGCCTAAATCCTTATAGAGCATTGGATTGTAGTAATAATCCGTTCCATAAATACATAACTCACCTTCACGAATTCTAAGAAGCAAAATTTTCTTATCAGAAACATCACTGTGATCCGCTTTAAAAGACTTCAAATCGTTTTTATAGTCAGTGATTAATCTGTCTGCTTCATCAGCTTTTCCGGCTAATGTTCCCATCAGCTTTAAATTCGCTTCCCAATCATTCGACTTATGGGAAACGTTGATAGTAGGTGCGATCTTATTTAAATTATTCGTTACATCATCATCGAACTTGGTACTGCCTAAAATTACATCAGGAGATAAAGCGGTAACGGATTCGACATTTGGGCCGAATTTATCGCCGACATTCGCAACTTTGTCGCCCATTTGCTTTTTCAAATAACTTGGGATTTCACCGCCAACAGTAATCGCTCCTAACGGTTTAACATCAAGTGCAGCTGCATCCTCCATGGCTTCCAAGCTAGCGGTAATAATTTTTGATGTTGGAAATTTCACTGTATAATCCGTGTCTAAATAATTAATCGTTTCTTCCTTGGCAGTGGTACTCACTTTTGTTGAAGACTCACCCGTTGCTGTTGTCCCATTATTTTTACCACAGCCTACCAACACAAGCGATAAAGCGATAGCGCTTACCCAAATCATTTTTTTCTTCAAAATAAAATGCCTCCTTTAAAATTTAATTGATAATGATTCTCATTATCATTAGTTTTTATTTTAACATTACAATTTGTCTTTGACAATATACGAAAAAAATTCAACAGTTCGAGTCAATCTTTTGGGATAAGTGCGAATGTACGGAGTCTTTTCATTATTTTCCCCTAATATTTTGAGTATAAAAAGCATATATTTTTTAAGTGAAATTCGCTATGATAGAAATAAGGGGAAGTTCTGATGTTAACAGTCAAACGGTTAGTTTATTAAAAAAGCAAATGTCTTTTTTAATGCCGCTGATGTAAATGAACATTTTTCGGCAACTAAAATAGCAGAGAAATTTGCTGTTTAGCGCAATCCAGCCTGTCATTATCTTAATCAGCTGATAGATGAAGATCTATTGGTTAAGATTAATAGATGCCTCTTTATTTTTTTATAAACAAGTTTTTAAACAGCCACATTATCCGCTGGCACACCCGCTTTATCAACATTGTAGGACGTTAGGGCGGAGCAGCCTCTTTTTGACCGTAAGCTGAATTTTTTCAATTAATAATTAGTAGTCACAGTAGCTTGTCGCAAACGATTGAATAATTAAAAATGGTAGCGCTTTATTATAAGGGTGGCTTGCCGTTACTGCTGACAGGAGAAAGCAGCACATGGAAAAATGTTTTTAACGTTGGCGGTATCAGTTTTGGCTGGCTAATGATTTACTGGTAGTGGATGTCTTCTTTATTACTATAAATTGGGCGCAGTATACGAATAATTTTGAGCTTTTAATTAGGCACTTGTTTGAACATTTTAAAGGAGTCTTCATAATATTTTATTGAAGCGACAGAATCGAGTGAGGAAGAAACGGAGTTTTAAATCCATAAGAGGGAAGAAAAGTAGATAAAGTAAAACGTGGATCAACATTCTCTTATTGAACGTTTGATTCACGTTTTTTGTTTTTATTATTATTTATTAAGTTATTTTTACATAATAGGATATTTTTAATAATTGTTTTTTAAAAGGGTTTTCCTGTAATTAAGCAAAACAAGAAAACAGTACTCATTTAAATGCATTTATGTGGTACATACCTATCATATCGGTTCTTTTTTTGAAAAGCAATAGTAAATTTTCGGAATTATTCTCATGTTTTTTATTAACTATTTAAAAAAATGAGAATTGTTATTTTTAATAGACTCTAAATAAGCGAATAAGCAAGTAATCTGGTTGTTTTTTACAGCCGTCAGTTTCGCCGTCAGAATATGGAAAGGATTTGATCAAGTGGCTAGAGGAGAGAATATTTATAAACGCAAGGATGGTCGTTGGGAAGGAAGATATCCGAAAGGACGTAAGGCCGATGGCAGGCTGCATTACGGCTATATTTATGGCTATTCTTATCGTATTGTTAAGGAACGATTAATTGAAAAAAAGGCGGAGCAGATCAAGCTGCCATCCCTCTCAATTAGACAGTTTCAAGGTGTCTTTGCACAATGGGTAAACTACTGGCTGGCAGAAATCATGCGCAGCAAAATTAAAGAAAGTACCTATGCCAGCTATACAAATAAATTTCAATTATATATTTTACCACTGCTAGGAAAGCTTTCGTTGGAAAGGATAACAGCTGCAGACATCGAGCAGGTTATTTCTGTTCAACAACAAAAGCTTTCAATTAATTCTATACATATTATTTTCGGTTTAATGAATAGTTGTTTTGAAGCTGCGAAGGAACGAAACTATATAAGTATAAACCCCTGCAAACAAGTCCATTTACCTAAAAAAGAAAAGCGTAAAGTGCAAGCCTTAACCCGTGCGCAGCAAGCGCTGATTGAAAAAGAAAGTATGAAAACCAGTAAAGGTCTGCCGATTATTCTAGCATTGGAAACTGGAATGCGGATTGGCGAAATTTGCGCTTTAAAATGGAACGATATTGATTTTGAACGTTCTGTTTTGGAAGTAAAAAAGACCAAGCAGCGGATAGCCGTTCCTTTTCATCCCACCAATCGTACCAAAATCGTGGAAACAGCACCAAAAACAATAACAGCTGCACGGATCATCCCGCTGTCAAAAAAAATCAAGGCATTGCTACTGTGTGTTCAAGCTCAGGCAGTAACGCCGTATGTGGTGGAAAGTAACGGACATGATGTAGAGCCGCGAACAGTCAGTTATCGCTTTGAACAAATAAAAAATGCAGTTGGGCTGAAGGCTGTTACCTTTCATGCATTGCGGCATACCTTCGCCACGCGCTGTGTAGAAGCAGGAGCCAATATTGCAGCGATCAGTTCATTATTGGGACATTCGTCCATTAAATTGACGCTTGATACATATACATCCTCGTTTATTGAAGAGCAACGTGCAGTTATTGAAAAATTTTCTGAAAATATGTAATTACTCAGCCGTTATTTCTATTTATAGAAATAATGGTTTTTTTATTTTAACAAGAGAAAAACAGCGCCGTCATCTTCGCCGTCAATCAGGAGAATAAAGCATATAAAAGCAGGGCGTTTCAAGAAGTTTCTTGTTTTGCTTAATAACAAGAAAAAAAGGGGCAAAGGAAAGTAAATCCGATAGTCATTATAACAGCTGAAGAAAAAAAAGACATTTATTTGCACTGATACAGCAAAAGAAATGAGCATCTAAGGTTGTTATCTGAACAAGATTGCTTTACTGAATAAGTTGAAGAGTGAAGCAATGTAAAAGGAGGTGAACAATATTAATAAAAAGGGGCAGCTGAGCTTGTGGCTGACTGCTGTAATAATAATGATTGTTAGCAATTTATTTATGCTGAGTGGCAAAAACGTTCAAGCAGTAGAACCCGGCGTTAGCGCGAAAGATGTTAGAACGAGTACAGATGTAATTCGTGCTTATTTTAATTGGAACAATTCATGGCAGACGAATAATACGATAGCTATAAAAAGTGAGATAAATGATGCGGATGTTACCTGGATTCCTCTGCTTTTTCCGTACAATCGTTCTTTAGACATAAAATATACGTTTAATTTGACAGCAGGAGATACGAAACCACAAATTAATTCTAGTGCATTTACGTATGCTTTACAGACATCCATAACAGAAAGTTCTTGGCCGGAGTTTTACGGCGTAGACCCGACGATCAATTATGAGTATACCAATCCCGGTTATTGGCAAGGAATACCAGCAAATAATAAGGGGCGTTTTACATCAACGGTGACTAATTGGGATGAAGGAATCGTTCATTGGAGCGGCTGGCCAGCTAGTGACAGAAAATCTTCAGCTTACGTCATGTATCCCAAAGGGAAAACAACAGCCGAGCGATTGATTTATGTTTTCGATGATTTGGTACCCAATGAAACGTCGCTAAGAATGACAACAAATGTCAATATTAATTACGGTTCTTTCGCGAAAATTCCCAATGTGAGTTTTGATGTCCACGGTGTTGGGTGGGAAATCGAAGTGCCACAGCTTGTAAAAGGTGTATTTAAAGATGTTGATGATCCCCAAGGGCCATCATTAGCAGCAGAAGAAGTTGCAGGCTATTCAGGGAAAATAGGAGATAGTATCACACTGAAAAATAAAGATATTGTTGGTTATCATTTTGTCGGTTCTCAAATAGTAACCGGTTCTAAAGTAAACAAAGTATTTAGATCAGAAAGCTATACGCCAGAAAACTATCCTTATGATAATAGCAATTTTAGTGTAGCTGCTCAAACAAGCGATACAAGCTGGACTACTTCGCTGGATACTCAGCAAAGAGGAATTATTTGGTGGTATAAAAAAGCTGAACCGCTGCCAGAGATAAAAAAGGAAGCCGACAAGCCAGAAGTCAGCGTAGGCCAAGCAATTACCTACAAGCTGACCGTTTCAAATACAGGAAATGGTCCGTTAACACAGCCGCTCATCAGCGACCGCTTACCCAAAGATTCTATCACGAAACCCGTCGATGTAACGCTTGAATTAGCCAATGGTACAAAACGTAAGCTTTTAGAAGGAAAAGCCAATGCCAACGCCCAAGGGGAATATTATGAATATTTCCTACCTGCAGAAAATCCCGCAGCTGAAAACTTGCTGCAGATCCATCTTGGTGATGCTTTAAAAGTCAATGAAATAAAAAACATTACTTATACAACAACATTGACGAAGGGAATAAACGGCGAAACCAAGGTTAATACGGCTACTTTAACCGGCGCTAATACTACGGCACAGCCTAGTGCCAGTGCTTCTATCTTAGTAAATAACGGTACATTGAAGTTAAACGTTCCTGATACAGTTACCTTCGGAGAAGCGAAATTGCCGAAAAGTATCGGTACCAATCTTCAGAGAAATTCTGGTTTTCAAATTTCAGTCGTAGATAGTCGAGTACAAAAGGATGATTTCTATGTGACCGCGATCGAAAGCCAGCCTTTTATTAATAAGAAAACGGGGATTTCAGTGACAGCGCCGCTGATTTTTAAAGAAGCGGATAATACGGAATGTAAAATTTCAGCTTCAGATTCTGCGATCGTTTTTCAACCAAGCGTTAAAATACAGACCGGAACAGTCAATTATCAAAGTGCGTGGGCTGCGGATCAAGGCTTAATGTTCAAGGTTCCCGCTACTGCCCAATTCGGCACCTATAATGGGGAAATCACTTGGAATCTACTTACAGCGCCCTAAAAAGGAAAAGAGGATAAGCAAATGAAAAAATACATCGTTAGTTTATTATTGCTGGTCTTGATTCTTTTTAGCGTTCATCCCGCGTTCTCCTATGCGGACAGCGCGGGAAGCCAAGGAGATTTGACCTTTGTAGAGGATGAACAAAAAAGCAGTGAAACCAGCCAAGCGTTCACTCAAAAACCAGCATCCGTTCTTCGTTTTCCTAATACAGGAGAAAAAGCACACTTTTTATGGATTATTTCAGGCACAATCATCGGCTTTTTTAGTCTATACCTGATAATAATAAAACAACAATCTAGGAGGAAATAAAAAATGAAAAAGAAAAAAATACTTGTTTTGAGCGCTTTAGCAACAACTGGAGTATTAGCAGGAACTTTGGGAGCAGCGAGTCAAGCTTCTGCTGCAGTAGCTGATACTGCAACAACTAAAGGGGATGTTACGTTTGTAGAAAATACAGATCCGATTGATCCAGTTGATCCGGAAAATCCAGATAAACCGATTGACCCAGACGAACCAAATCCAGGAACTCAAAATGGACCATTGCGAATCATTCATGTATCTAATTTTCACTTTGGCCAGCAAAAAGTTACTTCTAAATCGATGGATTATTCCGCTGCTTTGGAAAAAGCAAATGATGCAGGCGGTACAGCGACAACCTATGCAAATTCAGTTCAGATCTCTGATGAACGCGGAACAAATGCCGGCTGGAAGGTTCAAGTTAAACAAGAGGATCAATTCACTTCGACAACAACAAACACTAAATTAACAGGGGCAAAAATTACGTTAAAAAATACCACCATCGAAAAAGGTGCCAGCAACACAGCTCCGGCAGCAACTGCAGCAGCGGGCGATATTGTCCTAACCCCAGACGGGACTACAACCTCTGATATAGCGACAGCCGCCGTTAATGCCGGTATGGGAACGCAAGTAGCCCGTTTTGGTACAAAAGGCAGTACCGCTGAATCAAGTGTTCAGTTAAATGTTCCAGCCAACAGTAAATTAGTGAAGGAAAAATATGTGACGAATCTGACTTGGATTTTAAATGATTCACCAGCATAATCAACGGCTTTAACAAAAGAGAAGTTGAGACATCGGTCAAGAGCTCTGACTCTAACGCTGACAGTCGTCTCAGCTTTTTTTCATTTTTTGGAAAGGAAGGGTAAAATGTTAAGAAAAATTTCACAGACGCTGATGTTGCTTGTTTTGTTCATTTGTGTTGCTACACAAACGGCTTCAGCAACAGCTGACACTGAAAATCAAACGGGAGCATTAGCTGTTCGGCCGATTATTCCTGACAATCAACGGGACAAATCCAAAACCTATTTTGATTTACATATGACTCCGGGACAAAAACAAACACTGGAAGTCGAACTTACCAATAACTCAACCGAAGAGATCGAAGTAGAGCTTCAAACGAATGATGCGACCACAAATAATAATGGCATTGTGGAGTACAGCAAGACAAATAAAAAACGAGATGCCAGTCTAAAAACCGGTTTCTCTGAAATTGCGACAACAGAAGAAATTGTAAAAGTTCCAGCAAAAACAACGAAAAAAGCAGCGATTAAGTTAGCAATGCCTCAGGAACAATACGATGGTGATATTTTAGGTGGTCTGTACATAAAACAAAAAGACCAGCCGGAAAAAGCCACAAAAGATCAGCAGGGAAATGCAGTCGTTAACCGCTTTGCTTATACTATAGGCGTTGTATTAAACGAAACCGATGCAGCAATTCCAGCAGAACTAAGACTTTTAGATGTCAAAGCCGCTCAAACCAATTATCGCAATAGTATCAATGCCACGATTCAAAATACAGCGCCAACAATCATCAAAGAATTAAAAATAAAAGCGGCAGTCTACCGTAAAGGTGCCGAAAAACCACTGCTGGCTAAAACGACCGAACATATTCGGATGGCGCCCAATTCTCACTTTGATTATGCACTTAATCTGGATAATAAGCCCTTTAGTAGCGGCGCTTATTTGTTTAAGGCAACAGCTTCATTAGGAGAGCAAAAATGGCAGTTGGAAAAAGAGTTTAAAATCTCCTCCAAAGAAGCGAAAACCTACAATGAGCAGGCAGTGGAGCTTGAAGACCCGTATCCTTGGTACTTCATTTATCTGATTGGGGCATTGCTTCTGATCTTTTTAACGATTATCGGTATCTTGTTCTACAAACTACAAAAAGGCAACAAAAACAAAAAAAGAAAGCCGAGGAACCCCAAAAATACTGCCTCCAAAAAACAAAGGGAGCCGCAAAAAAAAGGCAAGAAACAAGTCCAACCAAATAAACAGCTGAAGAAACGAAAAAAATCTTCATCTGCTTAATACTAATAAAAATTTATTGAATAAAAAGGGTGATATAGTATACTATTATTTAGTGGTGGAGGTCGACTGGCAAAGATCAGCGCTCGTCTTCCATTGGTCTTTTGTCCGTTAGCTACACGAAAGACAAAACTAAATAAAAAGGAGAAAAAATAGATGTTGATTGTTTGGGGTAGTAAAGGCTTTGAAAAAAATTTGGGAGATACAATTATTCAGCATGAATGCGGGAATTGCAACAATCATGTGACAATGCAGGGAAAAGAACTTGGGCGAAAATTCACGTTGTTTTGGATACCAATTTTTACAATGTCATCGAGCCATTATTTATTATGTCCGGTTTGTGGGGCTGGAAAAGAGCTGTCCAAGAGAATGTTAGCTACCTACATGGTCAATTCCGAGGACTGAAAAATTGAAAGTAACGTGCGAAGTTAGCAATAGTTCATCGTAGACTTTAAAAAGCATTTTGAATAAATGAAGCTGTAAAATGCTCTTTATTTCATTCAAATTTAACAAAGAAAGATCTATCAACAAAAAATCGCTCCTCCTGATTGACTAAAATGTTTACATTTTCTAAGTGATAGTGTACTATTTAAAGGTATGCATAACATAAATTCATGTATAAATTAAAGTTATTCGGAGGGAAACAAATGTCTGCGAAATGGGAAAAAAAAGGCACCAATGATGGTGTGTTAACTTTTTCAGTTGATCAAACCCTAATTGAAAAAGGCTTGAAACAAGCATTCGATAAAGTCAAAAAAAATCTTAACGTACCTGGTTTCCGTAAAGGGAAAGTGTCACGTCAAGTATTTAACCGTATGTACGGTGAAGAAGCGTTATATGAAGATGCTTTAAACGCTGTTTTACCAGAAGTATACGAAGCTGCTGTTAAAGAAGCAGGCATCGATCCTGTATCACAACCTAAAATTGATGTTGAAAGCATGAATAAAGGGGAAGATTGGGTCATTACAGCTGAAGTGACTGTTAAACCTGAAGTGAAATTAGGCGAATACAAAAACTTAACAGTTGAAAAACAAGACCGTGAAGTAACGGATGCTGATGTTGATGCGCGCATTCAGCGTGAACTAGAAGCACAAGCTGAATTAGTGATCAAAGAAGACGAAGCAGCAGAAAACGGCGACACAGTAGTTATCGACTTTGAAGGCTTCAAAGACGGCGTTGCTTTTGAAGGCGGCAAAGGTGAAAACTACTCATTAGAATTAGGCTCTAACTCATTCATCCCAGGCTTTGAAGAACAATTAGTCGGTAAAAAAGCCGGTGAAGAAGTAGAAGTAAAAGTAACCTTCCCAGAAGATTACCAAGCTGAAGATTTAGCTGGTCAAGAAGCTGTCTTCCAAGTCAAAGTTCATGAAGTAAAAGCAAAAGAATTACCTGAATTAGATGATGAATTTGCAAAAGACGTGGATGATTCTGTAGAATCATTAGCTGAATTAAAAGAAAAATACCGCAAAGAATTAACAGAATCTAAAGAAGCGGCAGCAGCTGAAGCGAAAGACGAAGCAGCTATTCGTCAAGCAGTGGACAACGCTGAAATCGTTGATCTTCCACATGTAATGGTTCATGACGAAGTTCACCGTTCAATGGATGAATTCTTAAATAATATGCAGCGTCAAGGTATCGCTCCTGACATGTATTATCAATTAACGGGTACAACTGAAGCAGATCTGCACAAACAATTTGAAGCAGAAGCAGAAGTCCGTACAAAAACAAATCTTGTGATTGAAGCAATTGCTAAAGCTGAAAACATTGAAGTTTCTGACGAAGAAATCGAAAAAGAAATTAACGATTTAGCAGCACAATACAACATGCCTGTAGAGCAAGTAAAACGTGCGTTAACAGAAGACATGTTAAAACATGACATCCGCATGAAAAAAGCAGTTGAATTGATTACCGAAACAGCGACTGAAAAATAATTAGATAGACTGTAAGAAGCATAGAGCGGGATTTTTCCGCTCTATTTTTGTGTACTCTACATAAAATAGAAGACTGGTGGAGAGCAAAAAAACTATTTTTTGAGTGCTTTTTTCTATTCTTCAATAAAAATACAAAAACGGTACTTCCTTTTATTCGTGCTGGTTACGCGCAAATAAAAGGAAGTACCGTTTTTCATCATTTTATCCTTTGTCAGTCATTTGTCGATCCAGCCACTGAACAAGTGATTGATAGACCTTCAATCCAGTGTCATTCGTTAAGTCGCTGTCAAAATCATGAGGCAGTTTTTCTACCTCTTCATAGGACGCATCAGCAAGCAGCTCACTAGCTTTTCTTGAAATAGCGACAGGAACATCCTGATCGGCGGCACTGTGAGTTAGAAAGGCAGGCGGCAAGCTTTTAAGCTCTGTTTCGGTAAGACTAAAGGTCGTTTTTTCATCGGGGGATTTTACCAAATAGCTTAGCCAATTACCGAATTGTCTGCCGGATAAATAAAGCGAAAAACGTTCATTAATGGAAATCGCTGTTGCCATCTTTTGACGAATCATCGCTTGAGCAGCCAATGGCGTAACCTTGGCAAATTGGTTATAATAACTACTAGGTTGATTGAACGCATCTGCAGTTAAATCATAGTAGCCATAAAAGCTGATTAAGCCTTTTTGTTCAGCCTTTGGACAACGGGCAGACAGCAAATAAGCCAGATAGCCACCGGCCGAACGTCCAAATAAAAAGTAATCAGGCTTTGATAAGCCCAGCTTTGTTTGATAATTTGCTAAAAACCAGTCGATCGCTTGTTCTAGGCATTCGTTGATTGTCGCTAATTTGGCTTCCGGTGCCAGTGGGTAATCAATTGTTAAGAGCTGGTAGCCGTTTTCTACAAGCAGTGTGCGGTATTTTTGCGGTAGATCATCACGGTCACCGTAAATTAAGCCGCCGCCGTGAAAATAAAGAATAGTTGCTTTGGCATTTTCAAGGGTTTCAGCAGCATAAAAAGTCATGGATAATTGTAGATCATTTAATTGGCTATAACAAAATTCTTGTTTTATCATGAAATGGCCTCCTTATTTTATAAGTGTAACAGACTCGTGCGATTTTGACATGAAAAGTGAAAAATAATGCCTGTCCGACAGGATTATTTCACTAACTTATTTCTTATTTTAACCTAAAAAGTTGGTACTATTATGTTTAAAGCGCACAAAGATGGCAGTTAATTTGTGAAATGTGGATAGTGTTTGAAAACGGGCAACCGCTTACAATGATTAAGATAACAAAAGAGGGAGATGTATCAAATGGATTTAAAAAAAGTTGTACAAGAAAATATCGATCTTTTATCTAGTATCGGTAATGATCCGACCGGAGGAATGACTCGTTTACTGTATTCTGATTCATGGTTGGAAGCACAAAAAGCGGTAAAGGAAAAACTAGAAGCTATCGGGATGACTACTTCATTTGATGAAATCGGCAACCTCTTTGGCAGAATCGAAGGAACAGAACAGCCGGAAGAAACTATTTTATCTGGTTCTCATATCGACACGGTTGTCAACGGCGGAACGCTGGACGGCCAATTTGGTGTGATCGCAGCTTACGTAGCGACTCAATATCTGTTGGAAACCCATGGTAAGCCAAAACGTTCTTTAGAAGTTATTTCAATGGCTGAAGAAGAAGGCAGCCGCTTCCCGACAGTATTCTGGGGCAGCAAAAACTTTGTCGGTGAAGCGAAAAAAGAAGACGTTATCGATATCGCGGACTTTGAAGGCTTAAAATTCGTTGAAGAAATGCGCCGTCACGGTTTTGATTTCAAAGCAGACGACAAAGCAGCACGCGACGACATCAAAGCCTTTGTAGAAATTCACATCGAACAAGGATCTGTTCTAGAAAAAGAAAAACTGCAAATCGGTGTCGTAAACAACATTGCCGGTCAAAGAAGATACACGATTGTCCTAAAAGGTGAAGCAAACCACGCAGGAACAACACCAATGGGCTACCGTAGAGATGCCGTATACGGCTTTGCTAAAATTTGTTCACAAGCCATTGATCGTGCTTTAGAAGTTGGCGATCCGCTTGTATTAACCTTTGGTAAAGTAGAACCAAAACCAAACACAGTAAACGTAGTACCAGGTGAAGTACTGTTCACAATGGACTGCCGTCACACAGACAGCGAAGAGCTAAAAGCTTTCACTAAGGAAATCGAAGATATGATGAGAAAAGTGGCAGCTGATCATGAGCTGGAAATCGATATTGACTTATGGATGGATGAAGCGCCGGTTCCGATGAACGAAGAAATTGTTTCAGCGATTGAAACAGCAGCCCAAGCTGAAAAAATGGCTTATAAAGTAATGCACAGCGGAGCAGGACATGATTCTCAAATTATCGCACCACATTTCCCAACTGCTATGATCTTTGTTCCAAGTATTGACGGAATCAGCCATAATCCGGCTGAAGCAACGGATATTGACGATTTAGTGAATGGCGTTAAAGTGTTGGCAAGTACCTTGTACGAATTAGCATACAAATAAGAAAGAAGGCAGTAAAATGGGTTACAAAAATAATCAAACAGGCTATCTTGACGGTTTATTATCTTCAAGAGCAGTGATCAAAAAAAATAATTATGCATTAATTCCACATGATGGATTGGTAAATAATGTGATTCCGGGCTTTGAAAATTGTGATTGTTCTATTTTAGGCTCAAAACAATTAGGCGCTAATTTTGTAGATTACATCATCACTATGCACAAAGACGGTAAAAATCAACGCGGCTTCGGCGGCGAAGGAATCGAAACAATCGTTTACGTTATTGATGGAAAATTAAAAGTAAGCGACGGTTCAGAAACGCACGAAGTAACCAAAGGTGGCTATGTTTATTTACCTGCCAGCACATTGATGTATTTAGAAAATGCTCAAGACGCTGACACAGAAATCTTCTTGTACAAAAAACGTTATCAACCGCTTGAAGGCTATGAAGCACATAAAGTGGTAGGAAACGTAAACGATATTCAACCAGTTGAATACGAAGGCATGAAGGATGTTTTGTTATGGGATTTCTTGCCGAAGGACTTAGGTTTTGACATGAATTTCCACATTCTTTCATTTGAACCAGGAGCAAGCCATGGCTACATTGAAACTCATTATCAAGAACATGGCGCTTACCTACTTTCAGGTCAAGGAATGTACAATTTAGATAATGAATGGATGCCGGTAGAAAAAGGAGATTACATTTTTATGAGCTCTTATGTACAGCAAGCAGCTTATGCTGTTGGACGTGATGAGCCGTTAATGTATGTTTATTCTAAAGATTGTAACCGTGATCCAGAAATTTAATTTGAAGAGGAAGTTTAAGAATGAATGAAACTGTTGTAGTGAAACCAGAAGAATTGCATGAATTGATTGAAAACAAATTAGTAAAAGCAGGGCTACACTCAGAACATGCAAATGAAGTGGCGACACATTTGGTTTTTGCAGATGCATGCGGTATCCATTCACATGGTGCTGTCAGAGTAGAATATTATGCGGAACAAATTGACAAAGGCGGCGTAACGCTTGATCCTAAGATTGAGTTTGAAGAAACCGGCCCAAGCTCCGGGATTGTCCACGGTAAAAACGGTGCTGGACAATACGTGGCAAACATCGGGCTTCAATACGCGATTGATATGGCGAAAAAATCTGGTGTGGCGGTTGTCGGTATCTCAAAAATTAGCCACAGTGGTGCACTGTCTTATTATGTAAAAAAAGCAGCGCAACAGGATTTAATCGCGATTGCAATGTGTCAATCTGATCCAATGGTTGTACCGTTTGGTGGGAAAGAAAATTATTTTGGAACGAATCCGATCGCTTTTTCAGCACCTAGAAAAGATCATGAGCCAGTTGTCTTCGATATGGCGACAACCGTTCAAGCATGGGGCAAAGTATTAGATGCACGTTCTAAAGACAAAGATATCCCGGACACCTGGGCAGTGGATAAGGATGGTAACCCTACAACAAATCCTCATAAGGTCAACGGCTTATTGCCGATTGCAGGACCTAAGGGCTATGGTTTAATGATGATGGTGGATATTTTATCCGGCATGCTGTTAGGCCTGCCGTTTGGTAAACACGTATCATCAATGTACGATGATATTACTAAAGGTCGTGACGTCGGTCAAATGTATATTTTGATTGATCCAAGTCGTTTCACTGATTTAGAAAGCTTTAAAGAATCTGTTGATACAATGGTTGCTGAGCTGCACGAAATCCCAGCGGCTGACGGATTCAAGCAAGTTTACTATCCAGGCGAAATCAATCAAATTAATTATGAAAAGTCGATGACTGATGGAATTGAAGTTGTTAAAAACATTTATGATTATCTAAAAAGCGATACCTTGCATTATGATCGCTATGAAAATACCAATGCATTTGGTGAAAAGAAATAAAGCAGAAAATCATTCGGGAATTGGCAAACAAAAAGTAAGCTCTTAACACTAATTAAAAGGAGGCGTTTCACAATGAGAGTAACGAAAAAAGATTTACATCAATTGATTAAAAACAAAATAGCGAAGGCCGGTTTATCAGATGAGCATGCAGAAATCGTCAGTGATGTGTTGACCTTTGCAGATGCAAGAGGCATTCATTCTCACGGCGCAATGCGTGTAGAATACTATTCTGAAAGAATTGCCAAAGGCGGAATCACTAGAGATCCGAAATTTTCATTTGAACAAACGGCACCAAGCTGCGGAATGTTTGAAGGCGATAATGGTTCCGGATTTGTCGCAGCAAAATTAGCGATGGATCATGCAATGGATATGGCAAAGAAAAATGGCGTAGCAATCGTTGGTGTACGCAACATCTCTCATAGTGGCGCGCTGGCTTATTATGTGGAAAGAGCCGCTAAAGAAGATTTAGTCGCTATTTCAGTTTGTCAATCTGATCCAATGGTCGTACCGTTTGGCGGAAGCGAACCCTATTTTGGTACAAATCCGATTGCTTTTGCAGCACCAAGTAACGATGATCGCATCATCACTTTTGATATGGCGACAACCGTTCAGGCATGGGGCAAAATTTTACATGCACGTTCTAAAAAAGAAGCTATTCCAGATTCATGGGCAGTAGATGAAAAGGGCAATCCAACCACTGATTCAATGGCGGTCAATGCCTTACTACCAATTGCAGGTCCTAAAGGCTATGGCTTAATGATGATGGTAGACGTTCTATCCGGCAGCTTGCTAGGCGTACCGTTTGGCAAACACGTTTCTTCGATGTATCATGATTTATCTAAGGGTCGGGAATTAGGCCAACTGCATATTGTAATTAATCCGGAATTCTTTATCGGTATTGATGCATTTAAGAAGAGTATTTCTACAATGCTTGATGAAATTAAAGAAATCCAGCCAAGTCCCGGCTTTACAGAAGTGAACTATCCGGGAGAACGTGGACGTGCCCGTGAAAAGAACTATGAAGAAAACGGAATTGAAATCGTGGACGATATCTATCAATATTTAATGAGTGATGATATTCATTATGATCGTTACGATCATAAAAATAAATTTGCGGAATAAATACACGCAAAAAAATAAATGGAGGAATTTCAATGCTGCATACAATTATTAAAGACAACAGCTATCAAGATTCAATCGTTTTAATGCTGTTGACCAATAAACTAAATACAATTGCCGGTGTGCATAACGTATCAGTAATGATGGGAACACCAGCAAACAAAGATATCTTCAAAACAGGCGGACTTTATACAGATGAGCTAGAAAAAGCATCATCTAACGATATGGTGATTGTCTTAGATATCGAAGACGATTCTTTAGTGGAAACAGTTTTAAAAGAAATCGATGTATTTTTAGAAGAACAAACCAAAGGCGGCGGCGATGCTTCTGGCGAAGAAGTCGTAAAAACATGGGACAAAGCCTTTGAACTTGGTAAAGACGCCGGTGTAGCTGTCTTTTCTATTCCAGGAACTCATGCAGCACTTGAAATTGAAAAAGCGTTGGACGAAGGCAAGCATGTATTTTGCTTTAGTGACAACGTAGCAATTGAAGATGAAAAACGTTTGAAAGAAAAAGCGCATGAAGCAGGGCTTCTATTAATGGGACCAGACTGTGGTACTGGAATTATCAACGGTATTCCTGTTGCCTTTACCAACGCGGTTCGTAAAGGTAAAATCGGCGTTGTCGGTGCTTCCGGAACGGGGATCCAAGAAGTAACCACGATTATCCACAAATTAGGCGGCGGTGTAACCAACGCAATTGGGACTGGCGGACGTGATTTGAAAGCTGAAATTGGCGGAATCACCTTAAAAGACAGCATCATGACTTTAGAAAAAGACCCGAACACAGAAGTGGTGGTCGTTATTTCTAAGCCACCTGCACCTGAAGTGCGCGATGAAGTCTTAAACTTATTAAGAAGTATTTCTAAACCAGCGGTAACCATTTTCCTAGGTGAAAAACCAACGGCTCATGAAGAAAATCTTTATCGTGCCTATACCTTGGAAGAAGCAGCGCAAATTGCTGTTCAGCTACTAAACCATGAAGAAGTGCATATGGTGGAAGAAACAGTAACTACACCTGAGCATTCTTTCAAACCAGAACAAAAATATGTTAAAGGCTTATATTCCGGCGGTACGTTGGCTTATGAAGCAGCTATGATGGTCAAAGAAGGCTTATCATTGACTGACGACGAGCATGCGCCAGAAGGCTTTATCTTAAAAAATCAAGGACATGAAATCATTGACTTAGGTGATGATGTCTATACTCAAGGCAAACCACATCCAATGATCGATCCGACAAAACGTAAAGAAATGCTGGAAGAAGTGGGTAAAGATCCTGAAACAGCTATCATTCTTTTAGACGTTGTTTTAGGTTATGGTTCTCACGCCAATATGGCACAAGAATTAGCGCCAACGATTAAAGAAATCAAAGCGGCAGCTAAAGCTGACGGTCGGGAATTATTCGTTATCGGAACAATTGTCGGAACAGACGAAGATCCACAGGATATTCATGAACAAGAAGCAATCATGAAAGACGCCGGCGTACTACTTTGTCAAAGTAATGCACAAGCTGTTCGTTTAGCTTTAGCAATCTTGGATCATCCATTAACGCAAGAAGCAAAAGCCATTGAAGCTACTCCAGAAGTAACGCCAGTTGCTATTGAGCCTACAGAAGAAATGTTGGCGTTATTAACCAACCAAGGCTTTATCAATATCGGTCTGCGCAGCTTCTCAGAAGCGATCATTAATCATGGCGGAAAAGTAGTTCAATACGATTGGCAGCCAGTTGCAGGCGGAAACATTACACTGCAAAAAGCATTACAATTCTTAAATAAAGTGGAATTAGGCAAATAAGAAAGGGTGACAAAAATGGCATATAAAACAATTGATGAAGCAAATCAAGCAGTAATAGCAAAAATTGTTGCTGGTTCTCCTTTTCTATTGGATGTAGTCCCAGCCAAATCAGTAATTAAAGAATTAAACGAAGGAAAGGTATTATTACATGCTGGCCCTCCGATCACTTACGATAAAATGGTAGACCCAATTCAAGGCGCTTGTGTGGGTGCAGCGTTATTTGAAGAATGGTGTGAAACAGAAGAAGAAGCAAGAAAAATGCTGGAATCCGGTGAAGTCAAACTAATTCCATGTCATCACGTAAATGCTGTTGGACCAATGGGCGGAATTACTTCTGCGAACATGGCTGTGTTAGTTGTAGAAAACAAAACAGACGGCAACCGTGCATATTGTACAATGAACGAAGGGATTGGTGCGGTATTACGTTTCGGCGCTTATTCTGAAGAAGTAATTACTCGTTTAAGATGGATGCGCGATACTTTGGCTCCTGTTTTAAGTGCAGCTTTAAAAACCAAAGAAGACGGCTTAAACGTGAATGTTTTAGTCGCAAAAGCCATTGCTATGGGTGATGAATTCCACCAACGTAATATTGCTGCATCATTAGCTTTCTTAAAAGAAATGGCACCAATTATTGTTGGACTAACAGAAATTGATCAGACAAAACGTGAAGAAGTGGTTCAATTCTTGGCTGACACAGATCAGTTCTTCTTAAACATCATGATGGCTTCTGCAAAATCTGTCATGGATGGCGCTAGACAAATTCAAGAAGGAACAGTTGTTACGGCAATGTGTCGAAATGGCTACGAATTCGGTATCCGTATTGCAGGTATGGGCGACGAATGGTTCACAGGTCCTGTAAATACACCTCAAGGACTGTACTTCTCAGGCTTTAGTGAAGCAGATGCTGCTACAGATATGGGTGACAGTGCTATTACTGAAACCTTTGGTGTCGGTGGTATGGCTATGATCGCTGCGCCAGCAGTTACTCGTTTCGTAGGTTCAGGCGGCTTTTACGATGCATTAAATACAAGTAACGAAATGACTGAAATCTGTATTGACTCCAACCCGAACTTCCCGGTACCAACTTGGGATTTCAAAGGGATCTGTCTAGGAATTGATGCTAGAAAAGTAGTTGAAACAGGCATCTTACCAGTCATCAACACTGGGATTGCCAATAAAAAAGCCGGCTTAGGTCAAATTGGTGCCGGTACGGTTACACCACCAATCGAATGTTTTGAAAAAGCTGTTTTAGCTTACGCGAAGAAATTAGGCTTTACAGAATAATAGACTCAATACAAAAGAAAGCGGTAGCTGGTGAGCAATTAAGCTCACCAGTCCCCCTTCTTTAAGATTCTTCCTTATAGATGATCCGACCTGAGAACACTCGAGGATCATTACTAAGCGAACTAAAAAGAAAAACTAAATCTCGTTAAAAGAACTACTTACTGACCGATTAAAGCTCTTTAAATAACCGATTTCAGTAGGCATTATTTGTTATGCTCTTATAACCTGAAAATGCTTATGAAAAGGAGTGCTTAAAACCAGATCAGGTCGTTAAAGACAAATCCAAGGAGGAATTATTATGGCAAATCGTGTTGTAATCGCATTGGGAGGCAATGCAATTTTAAGACCTAACCAAAAAGCGACACTTGAAGTACAGATGGATAACGTGAAAGTCAGTGCAGATTTAATTGCAAAAATTGAAGAGCTTGATTATGAAATCGTTTTGACGCACGGAAATGGCCCCCAAGTGGGAAATATTTTAAGACAAAACGAAGAAGCAAAAGACGTGGTACCTGCTTTACCGCTAGATGTTTGTAATGCGGAATCACAAGGCTTTATCGGCTACATGCTGGAACAATGCTTGAAAAATTCTTTGGAAACAAAAGGCTTAACCAGCAATGTTATCACGTTATTAACACAAACAGAAGTGTCACCAGAAGACACAGCGTTCGATCATCCGAATAAACCGATTGGTATTTTCTACTCTGAAGAAGAAGCCAAACAAATGGAAGCGGAAAAAAACTGGGTAATGATGGAGGATGCCGGCCGCGGCTACCGTCGGGTTGTACCTTCACCACAGCCAAAAGCAATTCACGGAGTAGAATCAATCGTTAATCTGCTAAATCAAAATACAATCGTCATTGCTGGTGGCGGTGGTGGGATCCCTGTCGTTCGTGGGGAAAATGGTTTATTAAGCGGTATTGAAGCCGTTATCGACAAAGACCGTACAGGGAAAAAATTAGCTGAACAAGTGGATGCGGATGTCTTTATGATGCTGACGGACGTAAGCAATGTTTACATTAATTACGGCAAAGAAAACCAAGAAAAACTTGAAACCATTTCTGTAAAAAAAGCACAGCAATATATGGACGAAGGACATTTTGCTGACGGCAGCATGGGTCCTAAAATGGAAGCCGCAATTGCTTTTGCGAAACAAGGAAAAACAGCGATTATCTGCTCACTAGAAGAAGCAGATCAAGCCTTATTAGGCCGAGCTGGAACACGAATTACAGGATAAAACAGACAAAAAGAAGAGAACGAAGTAAAACTATTTTTGGTTTTACTCCGTTCTTTTTTATGAACAAATGGTGGTCAAAAGTCAGGTACATCGGCAATTTCATAAAAACCGCCAATGCAAAAAGCGCATTTGTCGTTTTTTACTCCAATTGCTCGCACCTAAACAACTTTTGGTTCAACCTTTTTGTTAATGTTGATTTGAACGTTCTGAGAGTTCCAGAGCCAAGCGTAGATTTAAGCTGTTGGTTGGATCTTGGATATTTTTTCCCAGTAATTTTGCACAATGATCGATGCGGTACTTAATCGTATTACGGTGCAAATACATTTCCTTTGCCGTTTTTGAGATTTCACATTGAAAGCTTAAATAGCATTGTAAGGTTTTTCGTAGTTCTATATAAGAATCCTCCACTGGATAAGCCAGCTCTTTTAAGGTCGTTTCACAAAAATAGTGAATGTCCTCCAAATTCATCTTTTCAAAAAGACTCTTCATTCCCTTAGGATGGTAGTGGTGCGTCAGCGCTTCCTCGGTCAAGGTCTGCATTTCTTCATAAGCTGTTTTGGCTTCAATGAACGAATTAGCAATTTGTTCGGTCGTTTCATATAAATTACCAATAGCAAACGTTAACGTAATCGGCAGCTTGGCGGATAGCTCCTGAGAAACCTCCTCCAGAATTTTATCTAAATTATCCACCTTACTTTGAATTAAAATAGCAAAATGATTCGTGTTCTTGATTTCAAAAATACTGATATGCTTGATTCTAAGCGGCAAAGTTTCCTGCAGCCACTGGAGCGCAACGTTGCTTTCCTCCTGCTGATATTTAATTTTAGTGATCGTTGAAGAGGTTTGGCTGCAGGCAGCGTAAACAATTTGATAATGATTGCTTTTTTTCAGCCCATAATTTGCGCCTAAATCCAGCCAATCTCGCGGAGTCTGATGTGGTGTTTGCTGGTATTCGATCATTTGTCCCAGAAAATCACTCTTCAAAAAGCCCAAAGATTCTTGGATTTTTTGATTTTTATACAGCATAAATGATAGAACCAGACATGCCTGCTCAACCGCAAATTCCGACATTGGATAAGGCACCTGCTCAGGATTTAAAATCAACAAATAATGCGGAAAATAGCTGTTTACAGTAACAGTAAAGCCCGCTATCTGCAACGGCGTTTGATTTAAATCATCAATCACAAAAGAAACATTCTCATCTTCGCCCCAGTGTTCATACTTGCTGACCAGCTGTTCTACATAATACTCTGCAGGTTTTGAGGTTTGCGTAAAGTGTTTAGAATGTGCAATGACTTTACGGTAAGGACTCAATAAAATTACAGGAGAGTTAATCATTTTACCAAAATCTGCAATAAACCGTGCGACACTTACATCATGAATCAAAAGATCTGAAAAACGTTTTTGAATATCTAGAGCAAAGCTTAGCTGTTCAGTTTTTGTGTCCCAAAGATAATTCAATAGCTGATGCAACACAGCACCTAAAGGCTGTGTGCTAGGAATCTGAACAATCGGAAACTGCACCTTATTGGCATATTCGACCACGTCTGGATCAATCCGATCAATAAAGCGACCGACCTTAATCCCCATTCCACAAGCTTCTTGCTCCTTTAAAGAATCAATCAAAGGAATCAGCCCTTTTTGATTGTCTTTGTAAATCATCGCAGTGGTCAAAAGAAAAATCTTTTTAGGGATAAAATTGGCAACATCCGGCGTTTCTGAAATTTCGATGCTTTCAACTATAGTGTTTGCATGAGCAGGATGTGTTAATAATTTTAAATCTGAAAATCGGGGTATCTTTAATAAATCTTCTAAAGTTGTCAAAATGGAGCTCCTCCTAAACAAATAAAAAAGCGAAATATCATTAATTTGAACTCAGTCAATAGAAAGTACGTGAAAAGGTAAGTCCATCATTTACGACTTGCCGTTTTTTTGAAAATAAAAGTTATGCAGCTATTTGCACGCTAGCTCTATTGTATAGGATAGTCGATTTTGATTCAACAATGGCTTGTGCTGTGTGTCTAAAAAAAATAATATTTTGTTCTTAACAAACAATGACTTTTTGTGTTATAAAGGTACTATGGAAATAAAATGGAAAAGAGGAAAATATATGTTTTCAGAATTATCAATACCAAGCAGAACAATTATGACACCCGGACCCGTAGAAGCTCATCCGGCGGCTTTAAGAGCAATGTCAGCGTCAATTTTGGGTCAATTTGATCCCGCTTTCCTACAAATCATGGATGAAGTAAAGGAAATGATTAAAATTCCTTTCGGCACAAAAAATAAACAAGCCTTTGCCGTTGACGGTACTTCACGTTCTGGTTTGGAAGCTGCATTGATTGCTTTAATTGAACCAGGAGACAAAGTATTAATTCCGGTTTACGGCCGATTTGCTTATCTTTTGGGAGAAATTTGTGAACGTGCGCAGGCGGATATTCATTATTTGGAAAAAGAATGGGATGCACCTTTTGAACAAGAAGCTGTGATTAAAGCCATTGATGAATTTCAACCTAAAATTGTTGCGATGGTTCACGGCGAAACAGCCAACGGCCAAATGCAGCCTTTGGACAAAATCGGTCAGCATTGTCGTGCAAATAACATCTTTTTTGCCGTTGACATGGTGGCAACATACGGCGGCGTGCCGATTGAAGTGGATGCGTGGGGTGTAGATATTGCAGTTGCCGGCACTCAAAAATGTGTCAGCGTACCTTCAGGCTTATCTTTAATCACGTACAATGATCGTGTTGAAAAAGTACTCGATCAACGCTACCAAAAAGAGCTAGGCTTAAGCAAAGATATTCGTAATGAAAACCACATCAATAATAATTATCTTGATTTGAGCCAATTACAACGCTACTGGAGCGAAGAACGCATCAACCATCATACGGAAGCAACCAGCATGATTTACGGTCTGCATGAAGGGTTGAGAATGCTGATCAACGAAAGCATTGAAAACGTCTATGCCCGTCATGCTGAAAATGATCAAGCGATTGTTGCAGGCGTGAAAGCAATGGGCTTAGGCTTCTATGGTGATATGACCACTAAAATGCCGACTGTTACACCGGTAATGATTCCTGCAGGAATTGACGGCGAAGCGGTTCGTTCATTAATGCTGGACGAATTTGGCGTTGAGATTGCTTCATCCTTTGGTGCCTTACAAGGAAAAGTTTGGCGCATTGGAAATATGGGCTACAGCAGCCGTAAGTCAAATGTATTACATGTGCTTTCTGCGCTTGAAGGAGCGTTGATTTACTATGGCGCTGATATCAACAAAGGCGAAGCGGTTAAAGCAGCGTTAGCGGTTTATAAAAAATAGTTTTACGTCAATCAGTTTGTGTGACTGAATGTACCATTGTTCGGTTTGCACAAACTTTTTGACAAGTTTGTGAAAAATAATGATGCATGAAAGTTTGCTACCGCTTACAATTAATGCGAATAAGAAGTTGTTTTATTGGCTATTCGAGCACAAATTGCACAAACTCTTTGTGATTTTTGAAGAGCTATGTAAATAACAGTTGGAGGAAAAGACATGGATGCAAAAGTGAAGGGTACAGGAATGGATTATTGGAAAAAAATTATTATTTTATTATGTTCAGGATGGGTGACGATTTGGGTTTACCGTTCTGCATTAGCTCCTGCTTACCCGCAGATTAATGAATCACTTGGCGGTAATATCTCAGATACAGCGCTAGGTTCGATTTCAAGTTTTTACTTTTTTGGTTACGTAGCAATGCAAATCCCTGCTGGGTTTTTAGTTGATAAGATTGGAAAGAAAAAAGTATTGATTCCAGGATTTATTGTTTTTGGTATTGCCGCTTTCTTAATCTCACAAGCAACAAGCATTTCTATGATTTATCTTGGTAGTGTTTTAGCAGGTTTAGGTTGTGGTTCTTTTTACGGATCAGCTTACTCTTTGACTTCTCAAAACATTCCAAAAGACAAGAAGAGCTTCTCAACTGCGATTGTTAACAGCGGTTCAGCAGTTGGTTCAGGTTTAGGATTGATTTTATCAAGTTATTTAGTTGTTCAACAAAATCTACCTTGGCAAACAATGATGTACATTTCAGTTGTATTAATCATCTGTATGTTAGTAGCGTTTACAGCAATTATTCGTAACAACAAAGAAGATGCCGCATTCTTAGCGCAATCAGCAGCAGAAGAAGCAGCAAAAGAAGAAAAACCAGTTGTTAAAGAAAATGTTTCATTTAAGAAATTATTCTCACCAAAAATGTTATTTGCTTATATTTTATATTTTGCAACTTGTTACGCTTACTACATGACAGTTACTTGGTTGCCGAACTTCCTTGGTACTGAAAGAGGCTTTGAAGGAGCTGCAATTGGATTTTCTGCTTCTCTTGTAGCATTTGCTTCTATTCCTGGGGCATTGTTCTTCAGCCGTTTAGCGGATAAATTTATGCACAAAAAAGTACAATTTATCGTTGTTTTAGAATTCTTAGCTGCAGCAATGTTGTTATTGACGGTGCAAGCTTCAAATTCTACATTGTTATTAATTGGATTGATTTTATATGGATTTTTAGGTAAACTAGCTGTTGAACCAATTATCATTTCTTGGCTAGGTGAAAATGCGCCTAAAATCGGTATCGGTACAACTCTAGGGGTATTTAACTTCTTTGGAATGATGTCTTCTGTGATCGCGCCAGCTTTAACTGGTTCAATTTCCGATGCAACTGGTTCAAAAGTAATGGGCTTTTACATCGCTGTTATTTTACTAGTAGCAGGTACTGCATTATTCTTACTAGCAAACCTAGGCAAAAAGAAAGCAGAATCAACTGTTAAATAAATGTTTCATTCATGAGTAAAAATGATGTGTTTGACCTTTAAATAACTAAAAAGTTAGCGAAGATCAGACACGTCATTTTTTATAAAATTTTTTGGGGAAAAGGGTATAAAAAGTATGATTAAAAGTAAGCGTCAATTAAAAAAGGGAGAACAGAAATAAAAAGGCTGTCTTTATTTTCTTTTTTTATTGAAAGCGCTTAATAAGGAGGCGGAATAATGAAAAATACGGACTACCAGATTTCGGAGGAGGAACTAGAGCGCTACCACGATCGTGGGTATAATGAGGATCTGCTCCCAAAACCTGCATCCAAGCGAATGATGGGTGCAATGAATTATTTTACACTGTGGATGGGCTCGGTACATAATATACCGAATTACACAGCAGTCGGCGGCTTTTTATTTCTAGGCCTGTCGCCACTGAATATTATGTTAGCTTTAGTAATCAGTGCATTGGTAGTCGCGCTGTTTATGACCTTCAACGGCAGAGCTGGTTCGAAGTATGGTATCCCTTTTGCAATTCATCTGCGATCTACCTATGGCGATCTAGGGGCTAAGCTACCTGGCTTTCTTAGAGGCTGTGTGGCGGCCATTGCCTGGTTCGGATTGCAGAACTACACAGGCTCTTTAGCGTTACTCATTCTAATTGGTAAGATTTGGCCTGATTTCTTAACCATTGGAGGAACAACAAGATTCTTGGGTATTTCAATCCCGGGTTTACTTGCATTTACGATCTTTTGGCTAATCAATATGCTGATTGGCTTGGGCGGCGGTAAGATTTTAAATAAATTTACTGCGATTTTAAGTCCGCTAATCTATATTGTTTTCGGCGGGATGGCAATTTGGGCGATCAAGGTTTCTGGCGGTATCGGACCAATTTTAGCTTATGACGTTGCAGGAGCAACACATACCCATGCTCCCTTATTAGTATACTTTATGATTATTAACTCTGTCTTGGCTGTCTGGGCAGCGCCGGGTGCCAGTGTTTCTGATTTTACGCAAAATGCAAAATCAACTCGGGCACAAACAATTGGACAAACAGCCAGTCTACTAGTCGCTTATGGCATTTTCGCTTTTTCAAGTGTAGCGATTTTAATCGGCGGTTCGATTCATTATGGCATTGAAGAATGGAATATCCTGAATATTGTTGACCGTTGGGATAATTCATTTGCTATTATTGTGTCAATGCTAGTGTTCTTATTAACCACTGTATCTACAAATGCGACAGGAAATATTATTCCTGCTGCTTATCAGCTATGTGCATTATTCCCTAAAAAGCTTGACTACAAAAAAGGGGTATGGATTGCAGGTATTATTAGTTTTCTGATTATGCCATGGAAATTAATGGAAAATTCTGATAGTATTTTCTTATTCTTGAATACGATTGGCGCGGTTTTAGGTCCGGTTGCCGGTGTAATGATTGCCCATTATTATTTTGTACAAAAGCAATCGATTGATTTAGATCAGCTGTATATGGACCCAGCGGCGGATAATCAAAAAAATATTTACAAGGGTTTGAATAAGTCCGCCTATGCGGCAACAATTATTGCGTTAATCATTTGTTTAATCGGTAATTTTATTCCAGCATTGAGAGTGATTTCCGATGTGTCTTGGCTTGCCGGTTTTGCATCAGCGTTTTGTTTATATTTGGGCTTAAAAAAATTTTTATAAATTCATTGCAAAAATAGGAGGAACGAACATGAGTTATGATTTAGTAATCAAAAATGGATTAGTAATTTTGGAATCCGGTGAAGTCAAAACAGACATCGCAATTAAAGATGGTGTCATTGCTGCAATTGGAACAGATTTAGGCGATAGCGAAAAAGTCATTGACGCAGCTGGACTAGTTGTCAGCCCAGGAATGGTTGATGCCCATGTGCATATTACTGATCCTGGTGGCGGTTATCGTGACGAATGGGAAGGCTATGAAACAGGAACTGCTGCTTGTGCTAAAGGCGGCGTAACTTCCTTTATGGAAATGCCTTTAAATCAAGTACCTGCAACTGTAGACGGCAAGTCTCTTGAAGTGAAATATGAAGCAGGTAAAGGTAAGCTGAAATCTGACGTTGGTTCATTCGGCGGCTTAGTTCCTTATAACCTAGAAGGCGGTATTCAAGAATTAAATGACGGCGGCGTTGCAGCATACAAATGCTTTATGGCTACTTGTGGCGACAGAAGCATTGATGGCGACTTTATGAACGTAGATGATTATTCTCTTTATGAAGGAATGAAACAAATTGCTAAAACTGGTAAAGTGTTAGCTATCCATGCGGAAAACGCAGCGATTACCGATAAATTAGGTGAAATTGCTTATAAAAATGGCGAAACTACCTTAAAAGCTTATGTAGCATCTCGTCCAGTCTTTACTGAAGTTGAACCAATTCGTCGTGCGATTTTACTTGCTAAAGAAACTGGCTGTCGCATTCATATTTGCCACATCGCTTGTCCAGAAGGTGTTGCAGAAGTAACGAAAGCAAGAGAAGAAGGTGTAGATGTTACCTGCGAAACTTGTACACATTATCTATACTTTGACTTAGATGAATTAGATGCGATTGGACCAGTTGTAAAATGTTCACCGCCAATCCGCGACAAAGAAAACCAAAACGAAATGTGGAACAAGCTTTTAGCTGGTGAAATTGATTTTGTCACTTCTGATCATTCACCGTGTACGCCTGACTTGAAAGACAAAGAAAATGCCTTTGAAGCATGGGGCGGCATCTCCGGCGTTCAAAATAATGTAGATGTGCTTTATGACGAAGGGGTTCAAAAACGTGGTATGTCATTAAAACAATTTGCAGATATCATTGCAGCGAATCCAGCTGACCGTTATGATTTAAATCAAAAAGGCCGTATCAGCGTTGGGAAAGATGCAGACTTCGTATTCATTAAACCAAATGCACCTTATACACTAAAAGCAGAAGATTTAGAGTACCGCAACAAAATCAGCCCATATATCGGCCGTGAAATTGGTGCGCAAGTGGTTCAAACAATTTTAAGAGGAGAAGTGATTTACAGTCAAGAAGCTGGTGTCTCATCTGACTTTATTGGTGAGTTCATCAAAAAATAGCTCCTCGAAATCACTGTTACCAACAAACAAATAAATAAATAAATCAGGAAGCAATCAGACATAAGAATAGCGTTCTTTTCGTCTGGTTGCTTTTTCAATCGTTCTTATTTACGACTTTTTAATTGCTCAAGTGAAATGCTTCATTTGATAAAATCTGCTGAAGGTGATGTGATGAATATGGAAGAGGTAAAAAAAGTCGTTCCTTATTGGAAACAGATCATGTACATTTTAACAATCGGCTGGATCGTTATTTGGATATATCGCACCATTCTGACACCGATCTATCCAATAATCAGCGACTATTTTGGCGGAGCAACCAATGCTCAATTAGGAAATATCTCAAGTTTTTATTTTTTAGGCTATGTATGTATGCAAATTCCATCAGGCTTGCTGGTGGATCGATTAGGTAAGAAACAAATATTGATTCCTGGCTTCCTGTTATTTGGTGCAGGCGCCTTGATAGTAGGCATGGCTCAGAGCATCAGCATTGTTTTTATCGGGAGTGTTTTAGCCGGATTAGGCTGCGGTACCTATTATGGTGTGGCGTACTCTTTAACTGCAGAATATGTTCCAGCTTCAAAACGAAGTTTATCTACAGCAATTATTAACAGTGGAACAGCAATTGGCAGTGGGTTAGGGTTAGTTTCCTCCAGTTATTTAGTGGGCACGGGAAAGCTGCCTTGGCAGGCTTTGGTATTTGCAACGGTTGCTTTAATCTTATTAGCAATTCTTATGTTTTGGCGCTACATTAAAATGGAAAAACCAAAACAGTCAACAGCGGTGGTGAAAGAAAATCAACCAAAGCAGTCTTTATCATTGAAAGCATTGTTTAAACCAAGAATGATTTCTGCTTATATTTTGTACTTTTCTACGTTGTACACGTATTATTTAATTGATACCTGGCTACCAAATTTTTTAGAAACAGAAAAAGATTTTTCAGGAACATCTGTTGGCTTAGCTTCGTCATTGGTCTTTTTTACGGCCATTCCGGGCGCCTTATTCTTTAGCAGAATCGCAGATGAGCTGCCCAAGAAAAAGATTCAGTTGATCATTCTACTGGAAATTTTGGCGGCCGGCGTTTTATTTTTAACGATTACCACATCGAACCAAACACTTTTGGTCTTTGGAATTATGGCGTACGGCTTTTTTGGAAAATTGGCAGTTGAACCAATCATCATTTCTTGGCTGGGAGAAGGTGCTCCCAAAGGCGGCATTGCTACGATGTACGGCTTCTTTAACTTTTTTGGGATGTCGGCTTCGGTTATTGTTCCTTCTTTGACAGGAAAGATTTCGGATATTACAGGTTCTAAGCTATATGCTTTCTATTTGGCCATTATCATTATTGGTGTTGGCACGCTGTTGTTTTATTTGATTAATCGTGTATTTGTAAGACCAGAGGCAAAAAAATAAAACTACTTACAAGCTTCACTCTTTTTTCCTACTTGGTGAAAAGAGGAAGCTTTTTTAGTTGTACATAATATATAGAAATGAAAAAGATCTGTTTGGGAGTATATTAGATGAACTCTGGCTTTTTTTTCGTTATACTTATCTTAGGGAATGAGGTGAGTCAAATGAAAAAAACTGAAAAAATATACATGACGGCTCAACGAACAGGTTTTTCTTTAAAAGAATTGAAAGCTGAAATTGTGGATTGGCTGAGTTTTATCCGCATTTTAACAATTCCGGAAAATTGTTGGTTTAACGAAGAAAACATTGATTTCCTAGAAGTGTCTAAGCAGCTGCATGACTTGACAAAAAAAGAAGACATATGGATTAAAGTAAAAAGTCGGGATGGAGAGTTCCAGCTGCATATTGCTAATTTAAGTCTCTTTGAGCGTGCAATAGTTGAAAAAGAGCTTTTTTTGACTCATCAATTTATGATTGAAAACTATTTAGAAATGAAATTAAGCAGACATGGCGTGTACGGCTATATTCGTTCGCTGGATGAATTCTTATACAACAATGTAGAAAGAATTGAAAAGCGTGACTTTGAAGGCGCAGCTGAGATCAGCGCGTTGCCAAAGCGCTATAATGAGCAAAAAGAGATTATTATCGATTGTAATCAGTTAGCAGGATATGATGTTCATTTTAAAGGTTTGTGTTTAACCTCTTGCTGGAAAATGTATTATTCGAGTATCTATTTTCAGGTAATACCAAGAGCAATCTTTTTAGAAGTTCAACAGGTTGAAACCGTGAGAGAGCTGGACAATCACTTGATTGAAGTTACTCTTTTCAGCTCCCCGTTTAACTGGGATTTGCCGATCAATCAGAAATATCAGCGGCTTTTTAGAGATCAGATGGGTTTTGATCAGCTGGCTTGGACGAATGGGACTGGTGTATTACGTCCACCGTATATCGAGTATGCCTTTGTGAAAGACACGATCCAAACGGTACAATATCAGAATGAATATTTCCAGCCAGTTGAAAAAAAGGATGCTACGATGTTTGTCACAAGGAGTGAGGATTACTTAAATCAACGGTCAATAGTGAATCGCACAAGGGGAATATTAAATGCACAAGCGTATTTTCCTTGGATTGATGAAAAAAGTCGTAAAATGATGAATTATCGGGTACTGGATCCTGAAAAAGCGATTGATGGCGGACTTGGTGCTTATGAATTTTATATTCGTCAGTTTTTAGAGATTAATGTGTTGGATAAAAAGTATGAGGATTTTACTTCTGTTCTGCGCTTTTATTTACCTAAAGAAGCAATGAAGGATCTTCCGTTAGAGGCTTTATGGGATAAGTTATTTGATGTTAATATCAGTAATCTTAAGCAAAAGGAATCTTCCACGCGTTTTGATTTAAATAAAGCGAAGAATCATTTGCGGGTCGTTTTTTTGGATTATAGTCGTTTAGAAACAGTCAATCAGACCTTAGATAATAGTGAATAAGAGAAAAGCCCTGCAACTTTGAGTGACATTTCAAAGTTCAGGGCTTTTTCAGATAATCGTTGAGTCGATATCTATTACTAATTCTGCACCAGTAATAAAACTGGATTCATCACATGCAAGGTATATAATGCTGTTTGCTATGTTTTCCGGCTTGCCAAAAGATGCAAAAGGCACTGATTTTCGATAATGAGTACTCTTTTCCGGGAAAGCAAACTCTATTAAGGGTGTTTCAATTGTATTGGGACAAATTGAATTGATACGAACATTATTTACAGCAAAATCAATTGAAGTACGCTGAATAAGCGAACGAATTCTTTCTTGAGCAGCATTATATGGAGAAACGTTTTCTCCTTGATAACCTAAAATTGAAGCAACATGAACGATTGAGCCGCCGCCGTTTTTTAGCATAATTGGCAGGACTGCTTCTAAGCCGTAAACAATACTATTAATTTCATTCGCTTGAATAGAGAACCAATCTGCTGCTGTTGTGTCTAAAATTAATTTTGGAGAGGAGATTCCTGCGTTATTTACCATCACATCGATTGTTCCGTAGGTACGGGTGATCGTTGTAATTAGTTTTTTCCAACTGGACAAAGAGCTAGGATTATGAGTGATTGCTAAACCAGTGCCGCCGTTTTTAAGGATTTCAGCGAGGATAACTTCTGCTTTAAATTGTTGGCGCGCAGTACAAATAACCGTTGCACCTTCCTGTGCTGCAAAAAGAGCGGTTTTGTGGCCAATACTACTATTACTTTCAATAATCAATACCACTTTATTTGATAATTTTTTCATAAAAAAACCGCTATAATTAAAATTATAGTTATCCTTTCTGGTTTTTGAACAAAACCTGCTGTTTGTGAATGCTGGAATTTCACTGAACGCAGAACGAATTCAGATGAAAAACGTGATTTCTTAACTATAAGTTTAATATAGAATATTCATTTAAGCCACCAATAAGATTTGAAAATTAATTGTTTATTTAATAAAAATTTAGTCAGTTCAAATAAAAAAAGCAAAAAAAAACTGAAACAAAAGTAATAACTTTTATTTCAGCTTTTCTAATTGTGTTTGTGTTATTCAGCAATTGGTTTTTTTAAAAGTCCTAATACAAGCGCTGAAACAATCGTGCCAACGGCAATGAATAATAGATATAAAAGTGGATGAGTCAGTAATAAAGCTACGAAGATTCCACCATGAGGAGCTAATAGACGAATGCCAAAGCCGCCGACTAAACCGCCGGCCAACGCAGAACCGACGACAAAGCTTGGGATCGTACGAATCGGGTCAGCAGCTGCAAAGGGAATCGCACCTTCGGTAACAAAGGACAAGCCCATCACTAGATTAGTTAAGCCAGCATCTCTTTGTTCTTTTGTAAATTTATTTTTAAAAAGAAGGCTGGCAAGAAAAATTGCTAAAGGTGGCACCATACCGCCGGCCATAACTGAAGCCATAATAATACTCCCACCTTCTGTCACTGTTGCTGCAATAGAAGCTGTACCAAAAACATAAGCCGCTTTATTGATCGGTCCACCAAGGTCAATAGCCATCATTCCACCAAGTAATGCGCCTAAAAGTACCGCATTCGTTCCATCAAGACTTATTAGAAAATGGTTTAAGCCGTCGTTAATAATTTTCATTGGAACATTTATTAACAGCATAAGGCCACCTGTAATTAATAGACCAAAAACCGGATAGAAAAGAATAGTTTTAATTCCGTCTAAGGATTTAGGCAGACCTTTGAGAAGCTTTTTAAGGAAAACAATCACATATCCAGCAAGAAACCCACCAATCAATGCGCCTAGGAAACCTGCACCACCCGTATTTGCTAGCGCACCTGCGGCAAAACCGACAATTAAACCAGGACGATCAGCAATACTGGAAGCAATAAATCCGGCTAAAACAGGCAGCATAAATCCAAAAGCAGCAGTTCCAATTTGGTTAAACCAACTAGCAACTTGATTGTACGTACCAAGATGCTCTAAAGCGTTTTGGGGAACACCGATAAATTGGTCAATCATAAAGGAAAGGGCAATGGCAATTCCGCCGCCGATAACAAAAGGCAGCATGTGAGAAACACCGTTCATTAAATCTTTATAGATACGTGAGCCAATTGAACCGCTGGCGGCCGCTTCGTCTTTTGTAGTTTCGACTTCATTTCCATGAAAAATGGGTGCTTGTCCGCTGATTGCCAGATTAATGAGTTCTTCTGTTTTGCGAATACCATCGCTGACTGGACGATTCACTAATTCTTTTCCGTCAAACCGATTCATTTCTACCTTTTTATCTGCAGCGACAATGACGCCATCAGCCCGCGCAATATCATCTGCTGTTAGGCGATTTTTAATTCCTTCAGAACCATTCGTTTCCACTTTGATGTCAACGCCAAGCTCTTTGGCTTTTTTCTTTAAAGCATCCTCGGCCATATAGGTGTGTGCGATACCTGTAGGACAAGCTGTAACTGCTACAATGAATTTACGAGGATTGGCAGAGTCTGTTGCTAATTGGGCTTGTTCTTGCTGTTCCTCTGCTTTTTTGGCCGCTTCGGCTGTTTCAAACAACTGCTGGACTTGTTCGGGAGTGGCTGCTTCTTTTAATTTTGCAACAAAATCAGGGTCAATCAACAGACGAGAAAGTGCAGCCAAGGCTTGAAGGTGGGTGTCATTGGCGCCTTCTGGAGCAGCGATCATGAAAAATAGATAAGTGGGCTGACCATCCAAGGCTTCATAATCAACTCCGTGTGTACTTTTAGCAAATAAAACAGTCGCTTCTTTCACAGCACTATTTTTCGCATGAGGCATGGCAATTCCATCCCCTAAACCAGTGGATGTCTGTGCTTCACGTGCTAAAATTCCCTCTTTGTAAATATCAATATCTGAAATTCTACCACTGTCGTATATCTTTTGGACCATTTCATCAATGGCTCCTTTTTTATCGGTTGCTTGCAAATCCATGATCATTGCCTTTTTAATCAATAAATCATTAATATTCATTACAATTCCTCTTTTCTAAAGATTGATTCGTGCAGTTGGATATCAGTAAGGATCAACACTTTCTGCGAAAGTCTTGTACTGTTCATCATCAGTTCAATTCTTTCACTGTGATTCTCAGCAAAAGCGGAACAGGCTCGTTCAGCTCTGACAGAAAAATAGGAAATTGAGAAAAAGGCGCTCTTTGCCTTATTCGCAATTTATCTTTTTTCCCAAGAGTTAGCCTGTGCAGCTAGATATCAGTAATGATCAACACTTTCTGCGAAAGTCTTGTACTGTTCATCATCAGTTCAATTTCATTTCACTGTGATTCTCAGCAAGTCTTGTACTGTTCATCATCAGCTCAATTTCATTTCACTGTGATTCTCAGCAAGTCTTGTACTGTTCATCATCAGTTCAATTTCATTTCACTGTGATTCTCAGTAATTTCAATCGATTTTTTCAATAACCACTTCTTCAATTAGTTCTCGAATAAATGCTTCAGAAGCTAAATCATCTGAAAAGGCAGTTGCGCTGCCGCAGGCGACGCCCCATTTAAAGGCTTCGACAGGGTCTTTATGTGTTGAAAAGCGGCCTACAAAGCCAGCGATCATTGAATCACCTGCGCCAACAGAATTTTTTAGCGGACGTTTTAAAACATTTGAACGATAAACACCGTTATTTGTAAAAAGTAATGCACCGTCGCCTGCCATTGAAATAATGACATGTTGAGCTCCGTCTGTTAATAAACGTTTTCCAAAAGGAAGAATAGCTTCGATTGTTTGAAATTGGACATCAAATAATTCTTCCAGCTCATGATTATTTGGTTTAATCAATAATGGTTTTTGTGCTAAAGCGTTTCGCAAATCATTACCGGTTGTATCAATGACGAACTCTGCCTTTTTTTCCTTAATGATCTGAATTAATTCTTCATAAAAACCTGAACGCAGGGAAGCGGGGGTACTGCCGGATAAAACCACAATATCATTTGCCGAAATACTGCGTAACGTTTCTTTTAAACTCTCCATTTCTTCGATAGAAATCACAGGACCTAGACCATTGATTTCTGTTTCTTTGTCAGATTTGAGCTTAATGTTAATGCGAGTATCTGCTTGAACGGTAGTGAAGTTTGTGGTAATTTGTTCATTTTTTAACCAATCGGCAATAAAATTGCCGGTAAATCCTCCTAAAAAACCCAGCGCAGTAGATTCTGTCTGAATTCGGTTAAGGATACGGGAAACGTTGATCCCTTTGCCACCGGGCAATTTAAAATCATTTTTCATGCGATTTAGAGCACCTAGCTCAAGCTTGTCCACCTGAACGATATAGTCGATCGATGGATTCAGTGTCACGGTATAAATCATTTTGCAGCCTCCTTGATAACGGTTTTTTCTTGAAAAGGTTCCAATAATTCTTTGGTACAGGGACTGGTTAAAATAGTTGCTGTATTTAGTTCAGCGACTTTCGTAAACGTCACTGCATTTAATTTTGACGGATCAATCAATACATAGGCTTCTTCTGCCTGAGCCATTGCTAAACGTTTTAAGGCAGCTTCTTCAGGATCGGGGGTAGTAAAACCAAATTCAGTATGAGCTCCATTCATGCCCATAAAGGCTTTATTGAAACGATAGTGACTTAACTGCTCCATGCCAGTTGCGCCGATAATGGCTTTGGTAGAAAGCTTTAAAGAACCGCCTAAAATCATTGTAGCAACATTCATATCACCCAGCTTTGCAGCATGATGAACGGAATTGGTTACTACGGTAATTTCTTTGTCAGCTAAAAAAGGCAGTATTTCTAAAGTAGTTGAGCCGGCATCTAAATAAATAACGTCGCCATTTTGAATTTGCTCAGCTGCTAATGCGGCAATTACTTGTTTTTCTTGCGTGTTTTTGACTGTTTTTTCAGTCATGTTTTGTTCATAGTTTAAATCCAGTACTTTTTTTGCTCCACCGTGGACACGCTCCAGTAAGCCGGCATCTTCTAATTCCTGTAAATCACGTCTGATAGTTGATTCTGATGCATTTAATTTTGTAGATAAATCTTGGGATCGTACTACAGTTTGTTGATCCAATAAGTGCAAAATATGTTGATGTCTTTCTTCTGTAAGCATTTTCACACCTCTTTCACCGATAATAGTAACATATTGGAAAAAGTTAATCAATCAAAATCGTTCAAAAACGTTCTTTTCCGATCGTTTTTAAGCTAGGATTTTATCGTTTGACAAAGTTCTGACTTCTTGGCTTAATGAGTTTAGATGAAAAATTGGAGGTATGTACATGGAAAACCGAACCATATTGCAAAGTTTTGAATGGTATTTACCTGCTGATAGCCAGCATTGGCGACGTTTGACTCAATTAGCGGAACAATTAAAGGATAAAGGAATTACTGGTGTTTGGCTGCCGCCTGCTTATAAGGGGGCCGGTGGGAAGGAAGATGTCGGCTACGCCCCTTATGATTTATATGATTTGGGCGAATTTGACCAAAAAGGGACGATACCGACGAAGTACGGAACAAAAGAAGAGTATTTAGCCTGTATTCAGGCATTAAAAAAAGCTGGAATCGAAGTTTATGGAGATATTGTTTTTGATCATTTTATGGGAGCGGATGAGGAAGAAACGGTATCTGCGGTAAAATACCATCCGGAAAATCGCAACAAGGTCATTACTGGTAAAGAAGAAATTTTGGCATGGACTAAGTTCACTTTTCCCGGAAGAAATCAGAAATACAATGATTATGTTTGGTCATGGCGGAATTTTTCAGGTGTTGACTTTGATGATCGTCGCAAGGATCACGGCATCTTTAATTTTGCTGGTAAGGGCTGGGGTGAAGAGGTAGACAAGGAAAATGGCAATTACGATTACCTAATGGGCTGTAATTTGGACATGTCTTATCCAGAAACGGTGGAGCAGTTGGATAGGTGGGGCAAATGGTACCAGTCAATAACCGATATGGACGGATATCGTTTGGATGCAGTCAAGCATATTGAGTTTAATTATTTTCCCAAATGGCTGTTAAACCGCAGGGAAGAAAAAGGAAAGGAATTATTTGTCGTCGGGGAATATTGGAACAGTAGTTTGGATAAGCTGGTGAATTATATCGACAGTTCCGGCGCGATTATTTCTTTATTTGATGTACCGCTGCATTATCATCTTTGTGAGGCTGCCAACGCTGATGGTCATTACGATATGCGTGAAATATTTGAAGGTACACTGGTGAAAGAACGACCGGAGTGGGCGGTGACTTTTGTAGATAATCATGATACGCAAGAAGGTCAAAGTCTGGAATCATGGGTAGAAGGCTGGTTTAAGGTTCATGCCTATGCCCTCATTTTACTTAGAAAAACAGGAACGCCAGTCGTTTTTTGGGGCGATTTGTTTGGAATGCCGTCTCAAAATGTAGATGCAGTTGGTAATGGATTAGAGCTGTTACTAAAAATTCGTGAGCAGCTTTCATTTGGCGCTGAATTGGATTATTTCGATGATGCTGATGTAATCGGTTGGACTAGGACCGGAAGTTTCGAGCAAAAACAGTCCGGCTATGCAGTTGTGATGACCAATGCTTCAGCGGGAACGAAAAAAATGACTGTTAGTGCTTTTCATGCAGGTCAAACCTTTGTTGATGTATTAAGAAATAACGAGGCAAAAGTTACTTTGGATGAAACTGGTACGGGACTTTTTCCAGTTAACAAAAAAGAGATTTCTGTTTACGTGAATGAAGCTTACGCTGATCAGCTGAAAAAGCGCATAAGCGATAATAATTAATTTTTGAGGTCTTTACTTCTTCGAATAGAATTATTATACTAGTAATAAATTGTTTACTATAGTATATGACTATGGGGTGCGAACCCCAAGTGCCCATAAAATCACTGGGGGATTCGCACCAAAAATCAGCTGATTTTTGACGAAAAATGCTCTTTTTCTAATCCTATTCTAATTTTAGAGAAAGAACTAAGGAGATTTTAAGCAGATTTAGCTTAAAACTGCTTAAAAATCACGGTCTCACTCTGTTTAGAGTGAGTGGATTGAAATACCAGCCACTTGCTTAACCACATCCCCCTCATAGTCTCACTCTGTTTAGAGTGAGTGGATTGAAATTAAATTTTCCAGTCCGAAACGGATACATTTTTCAGTCTCACTCTGTTTAGAGTGAGTGGATTGAAATCTTTTTTTAATGACTCCCAGCCATCAGCGAAGAATGTCTCACTCTGTTTAGAGTGAGTGGATTGAAATACAACATGGAAAAAGACTCTAGTAATATTAAAGATAGTCTCACTCTGTTTAGAGTGAGTGGATTGAAATAATTACATACGGATTAAACACTTCCGGAACGATCAGTCTCACTCTGTTTAGAGTGAGTGGATTGAAATCAAACATCATCCGCTATTCCTTTAGCTCGATCAAAACGTCTCACTCTGTTTAGAGTGAGTGGATTGAAATTACATTCTGCAAAATTGTAGTTGATTCCTTCCCTAGTCTCACTCTGTTTAGAGTGAGTGGATTGAAATTCCATGGGCTGATTTTGGATCTGCTGCAATCCCTTCGTCTCACTCTGTTTAGAGTGAGTGGATTGAAATTGTTGGTAATCTCGGCAATATTTTTAGACGTCAAGTCTCACTCTGTTTAGAGTGAGTGGATTGAAATTTAATATCATGATCGTAAAGAATGCCGTTTGATAAAGTCTCACTCTGTTTAGAGTGAGTGGATTGAAATGTATTTGGTGAAGGTGGAGAAAACATGTACAATAAGTCTCACTCTGTTTAGAGTGAGTGGATTGAAATTTTTCCATCCTGCAGACCAAATGACTTAGCAAGTGAGTCTCACTCTGTTTAGAGTGAGTGGATTGAAATGGTCGCGATAGTCAAGTGGATCACGAGCTGCCAATTGTCTCACTCTGTTTAGAGTGAGTGGATTGAAATCAAGTTTCAAATGGATATCGATATCGTCCGTTAAATCAAGTCTCACTCTGTTTAGAGTGAGTGGATTGAAATTTTCAATACCTCCTGATCCCAATCAAAGAGTTTGTGTCTCACTCTGTTTAGAGTGAGTGGATTGAAATTTGCCTTCGCGAAACTCTTGCATGATTTTTAAAGTCTCACTCTGTTTAGAGTGAGTGGATTGAAATCATTTTATTGTACTGATAATAGGTATCTATGATAAGGTCTCACTCTGTTTAGAGTGAGTGGATTGAAATCGTGTAGTTCCCACGATCTATGCGGGCACGATGTAGGTCTCACTCTGTTTAGAGTGAGTGGATTGAAATGGGTCGTCGCCAACTAGCAAAATGGCATTACCGTCAGGTCTCACTCTGTTTAGAGTGAGTGGATTGAAATTATTTTTTTGATAACGCCGTCTTGCTTAAAAGTAAGGTCTCACTCTGTTTAGAGTGAGTGGATTGAAATTCCCAAGTGAATTTTCCGGCACCATTAATCACATTTGTCTCACTCTGTTTAGAGTGAGTGGATTGAAATCACTTGCGCTCGTGGATATCTTTAGTTGTTTTGGTCTCACTCTGTTTAGAGTGAGTGGATTGAAATCGGGACGGCTACAAATGCACTATCTGTGGTAAACCTGTCTCACTCTGTTTAGAGTGAGTGGATTGAAATACTCCATTATCGGAATAACCTAAACCGTTTAAGGTCTCACTCTGTTTAGAGTGAGTGGATTGAAATGTGATCTACAAGCACTACAGCGATGAATTCATCATGTCTCACTCTGTTTAGAGTGAGTGGATTGAAATGCATGATATGCTGATCCAAACCTTTAAACGTGTAAGTCTCACTCTGTTTAGAGTGAGTGGATTGAAATCTTTGCCGTATTTTAGATCAGTGATAAACACCCGAGTCTCACTCTGTTTAGAGTGAGTGGATTGAAATCGATCTCACAGCGACGATTCGGCCGAGTGGCGTTTGTCTCACTCTGTTTAGAGTGAGTGGATTGAAATAAAATTTATGTCTAGCTCTTTGATGCTTTGGTATAGGTCTCACTCTGTTTAGAGTGAGTGGATTGAAATCGTTGAAACTTTGGAATAACTATCAAAGTCATTCTGGTCTCACTCTGTTTAGAGTGAGTGGATTGAAATATACTCTACAGGATCATACCACCGCTGAAAAACCGTCTCACTCTGTTTAGAGTGAGTGGATTGAAATTTTTGAAAGGAGAAATCAATGAAAAGATATTTGAGTCTCACTCTGTTTAGAGTGAGTGGATTGAAATATGTGCTTATTCCTTTTTCTTGACTATTTTTAGAATGTCTCACTCTGTTTAGAGTGAGTGGATTGAAATTCTTGAAGCATTGTTGGAAAAGCCAGAGTATTCTACGTCTCACTCTGTTTAGAGTGAGTGGATTGAAATCTGAGTGATAAGTGGAATACAATCAAAGAAAATGGTCTCACTCTGTTTAGAGTGAGTGGATTGAAATGGAGATGATTGACAACAAAGGCGGCGTTGAGATCGTCTCACTCTGTTTAGAGTGAGTGGATTGAAATTGTTGTGGCAAACGTTTAATATCTCTTAAAGCATGTCTCACTCTGTCTAGAGTGAGTGGATTGAAATTAATACATTAAAAGATTATCCTATGATGTGGTATGTCTCACTCTGTCTAGAGTGAGTGGATTGAAATAACGTAATGCTGCTAGGTGCTAAACCTTGGAAAGTCTCACTCTGTCTAGAGTGAGTGGATTGAAATTCCCAGTCCAACGGTTAATTGATTTTGAGCAATTTTGTCTCACTCTGTCTAGAGTGAGCGTATTGAAATAGAGCTCATAAAGCTAATGCACTATACCATAGCTCATCCATTATTGGATGAGTTTTTTTATCGTCAATTCTTTTCTGATTCTTAGAAACTATTCCCCGTACATCAGTTCAGCTTTTCTTATTTTTTTGGTATAATAGATAAGATTGAAAGAAGAGAGAGGACGTTGAGGATGGCACAAGTAAACGCCTTAATTCAAGGTATGAACCCAAAGCAAAAAGAAGCTGTTCTGCACACGGAAGGACCTTTATTGGTTATGGCAGGCGCTGGAAGTGGCAAGACTAGAGTTTTGACCCACAGAATTGCTTATTTAATAGAAGAAAAAGATGTGAACCCATGGAATATTCTGGCTATCACATTTACGAATAAAGCAGCAAAAGAAATGAAGGAACGGGTTGGTAAGCTATTAAAAGCTGGCGGCAATGATGTCTGGGTTTCCACCTTTCACTCGATGTGTGTGCGGATTTTGCGCCGTGATGTTGATCAGATCGGATATAATCGGAATTTTACAATCATTGATACGTCCGAGCAACGGACATTGATGAAACGAATTTTAAATGAACTCAATATTGATGTGAAAAAATATGATCCTCGTTCTATTTTAGGGACAATCAGCAATGCTAAAAATGAGCTGCAAACTCCCGAAAAAGTCGCTGAGTTACAGGGAACTCCCTATGAAGAGGTTGTAGCAAAATGTTACAAGCTTTATCAAAAAGAATTAAGAAATAACCAATGTATGGATTTTGATGATTTAATTATGAACACGATTCGTTTGTTTAATGAACATCCAGATTCACTTGAGTATTATCAAAATAAATTTCACTACATTCACGTAGACGAATACCAAGATACCAACCATGCACAATATACTTTGGTGAACATGCTGGCTGCACGCTTTAAAAACCTATGTGTAGTGGGTGATGCGGATCAAAGTATTTACGGCTGGCGTGGCGCCGATATGCAAAATATTCTGGATTTTGAAAAGGATTATCCGGATGCTTCCGTTATTTTACTGGAGCAAAATTATCGCTCAACGAAAAAAATTCTGGATGCAGCGAACAGTGTCATTAAAAACAACCGCAATCGTCGAGACAAGCAATTATGGACAGAAAATATCGATGGCGAAAAGATTATTTATTACCGCGGTGACAACGAGCGCGATGAAACACAATTCATTGTCGGTCAAATTCAAAAAGAAATGCGTGACCGTGACCGGATTTATGGTGATTTTGCTGTATTGTACCGGACGAATGCTCAGTCGCGGGTTATGGAAGAAATGCTGTTAAAATCAAATATTCCGTATACCATGGTCGGTGGGCATAAGTTCTACGATCGTAAGGAAATTAAAGATATTCTTGGCTATTTGAACATCATTTCCAATCCAATGGACTCATTGAGCTTTGAGCGAGTGGTCAATGAACCCAAACGTGGCATCGGCAAAAGCTCAGTTGAGAAGTTAAGAAGCTTTGCTCAAATGCATGACTGGTCGCTATTAGAAGCTTCACAAAATGTGGAGTTGGCCAATATTTCCGGTAAGGCTGGCAAAGAGTTGGGGAATTTTGGCATGATGATTCAGGATTTAGCGCAAATGATTCCTTATTTAACGATTACGGAATTAGTTAAGGAAGTCTTGGAACGCAGCGGTTATCGTGAAGAATTAATTCGCCAAAATAATTTGGAATCGCAGGCTCGTTTGGAAAACTTGGATGAGTTTTTAACTGTAACTCAGGAATTTGACAAACGCTACGAGCAGCAGGATGAAGAAGAAGCGGATGCACCGGATGAAAAGCTGGCGGTATTTTTAAATGATTTAGCATTAGTATCTGATTTAGATAATGTTGAAGAAAGCTCTTCGCAAGTGACCTTGATGACCTTACATGCGGCTAAAGGGCTAGAATTTCCAGTGGTTTTCTTAATTGGCATGGAAGAAGGCGTCTTTCCCTTATCACGGGCGATGCTGGAAGAAAGTGAATTGGAAGAAGAACGGCGCTTGGCTTATGTGGGGATTACTCGGGCAGAAGAAGTATTATATATCTCCAATGCCTTTTCAAGAACACTTTATGGTAAAACGCAATATAATCGTCCAAGTCGTTTCTTGGATGAAATTGACGAAGAGCTGTTAAACATTGAAGGCTCCATAGCTGCTCCGAAACCAAGCAGAACTTTTGAGCCAAAGGTCTTTAAAACTGCATACAAACAACCGACGAAGCAGCCAGTAACAGATAAAGTGTTAAGTGGCGGTGAAGCGGAAACGTGGCAAGCAGGAGATAAGGTAAAACATAAAGCGTGGGGCACAGGAACGGTCGTCCGGGTTGGCGGAACAGCCAAGGACTTGGAATTAGACGTTGCATTCCCGGAAAAAGGCATCAAACGCTTATTAGCAGCATTTGCTCCGATTGAAAAACTATAGGAGGGGTTCATTATGGCAGATAAGCCATTAACATTAGCTGAAGCAACCGATAGAGCAAAGGCATTAAGACAACAATTGAATCAATATTCCCATGAATATTACGTACAGGATAAGCCTTCTGTAGAAGATTATGTGTATGATCGCCTGTACAAAGAATTAGTAGACATAGAAACAGAATTTCCCGATTTGATCACAGCAGATTCGCCGACTCAGCGCGTGGGCGGTAAAATATTACAAGGCTTTGAAAAAGTTACACATGATATTCAAATGTACAGCTTAAATGATGGGTTCAGTAAGGAAGATATTTATGATTTTGATGAACGTGTTCGTAAATTAGCCGGCGGACCGGTAACGTATTGCTGTGAGCTGAAGATTGACGGACTGGCGATATCGTTAAAATATGAAAACGGCAAATTTGTGCAGGGCGCAACGCGCGGAGACGGTACTGTGGGTGAAAATATTACCGAGAATCTAAAAACGGTTAAGTCCATCCCGTTGGAATTAAAAAAGCCGATTTCAATCGAAGTTCGCGGCGAATGCTATATGCCCAAGCAGTCCTTTGTTAATTTGAACAAAGAACGAGAAGAAGCCGGACAAGATGTCTTTGCTAATCCGCGGAATGCAGCTGCAGGCAGCTTACGACAGCTGGATACAAGTATTGTGTCTAAACGAAACCTGAATACTTTTCTTTATACGGTTGCTGATTTTGGACCAATGACTGCGCAAACCCAATTTGATGCATTAAATGAATTATCTGAGATTGGCCTTAGAACAAATCCGGAAAAAACATTATGCCAATCCATTGATGAGGTTTGGGCTTATATTGAAGAGTATCATGAAAAAAGAGTTGACTTGCCTTATGAAATTGACGGAATCGTGATTAAGGTCAATGAATTCTCGGTTCAGGATGAATTAGGCTTTACGGTCAAAGCACCTCGCTGGGCCATCGCTTACAAGTTTCCGCCGGAAGAGGCGCAAACAGTTGTTGAAGCCATTGAGTGGACGATTGGACGGACCGGTGTAGTCACACCAACGGCAGTGATGCAGCCAGTGCGTGTAGCAGGTTCTACCGTTAGTCGGGCAAGTCTGCACAATGCGGATTTTATTGCCATGAAAGATATCCGTTTGAATGATACGGTGATTATTTATAAAGCTGGCGATATCATTCCGGAAGTGGCTCAAGTCTTGACGGAAAAAAGGGCGGCGGACAGTCAGCCTTATGAAATTCCAACCCATTGTCCAGTGTGTGACAGTGAGCTGGTTCATTTGGATGAAGAGGTTGCGCTGCGCTGCATCAATCCAAAATGCCCGGCTCAAATTAAAGAAGGACTCAATCATTTTGTTTCTCGAAATGCCATGAACATTGACGGCTTAGGTCCGCGGGTTCTTGAACAAATGTACGACAAACACTTAGTGGCGGATGTTGCTGATTTGTATTTTTTGACTGAAGAACAATTAATGACATTGGATAAAATTAAAGAAAAATCAGCCAACAATATCTTTAAAGCAATTGCAGCCAGCAGAGATAATTCAGTAGAACGTTTGATTTTCGGTTTGGGGATTCGTCATGTAGGCGCGAAAGCAGCTAAGATTTTAGCAGAGCATTTCGGCACTTTAGAGGCAGTAAGTCACGCGACGAAAGAAGAAGTTGTTGCGCTGGATTCAATTGGTGAAACGATTGCGGACAGCTTAGTGACGTACTTCGAAAATGAAGAAGTTCACCAGCTGCTGGATGAATTAAAAAAAGCAGGTGTGAACTTTGACTACAAAGGAATTCGTTCTTCCCAATTGGCAGCTGTTGAATCCCCTTTTAAAGACAAAACAGTCGTCTTGACCGGGAAATTAACACATTATACACGTGAAGAAGCAAAAGAAAAGATTGAAAATCTGGGCGGCAAAGTAACCGGCAGCGTTTCAAAGAAAACCGATATTGTAGTTGCAGGCGAAGAAGCCGGCAGCAAGCTGACGAAAGCGCAGGATTTAGGCATTGCGGTTTGGGATGAGCAGGAGATGGTTTCCGCCATTGATGAGAGCCATACTACGAATTCAGCAGAACAATAAGCAGTGGATTGTATTTTTTTACAATTTCCATTCAATTTATTCAATATCTATCATAAATTCTCTACAATTTATGATAGAATAAGAAAAAAAGCTGTTTGCCTACAATCTGTGCCAACAGTTTAATAATGAATTAGTGAACACAAGTGAAGCTGTTGTTTTGGTGACGTTAGTTGAAATCAGCAAAACAAACAGCTTGACTCTGTGCTTCTGTAAGAAAGAAGGGTATCCATGGCAATTAGTGAAGAACAAGCAAAACATGTAGCAAAATTATCCAAGCTGTCTTTTTCAGATGGAGAATTAAAAGACTTTACTGAGCAATTAGGGAAAATCATTGATATGGTTGAACTATTGGAAGAAGTCGATACACAAGGCGTACCGTTTACTTCAAATGTCGCTCAATCAATTAACGTGATGAGAGAAGACGTAGCAACGCCAGGAATGGATCGCGACGAATTAATGAAAAACGTACCGGAATCAGAAAATGGCTACATTAAAGTACCGGCGATTATTGATAATGGGGAGGCTGGTGCCTAATGGAAAAATTATACGACAAGTCACTGACGGAACTCCATGATTTACTTGCTTCAAAAGAAATCACAGCGACGGATTTAACTCATGCAACATTGGATCGCATCAAAGAGACGGAAGACCAAATTGGCTCATTCATTACAATTAGCGATGAAAAAGCGTTGGAATTGGCGAAAGCGATTGACTTAAAAGGAATTACTGAAAGCAATCCGTTGGCTGGTATTCCGATTGGAATTAAAGACAATATCGTAACAAAAGATATTTTAACGACTGCCGCTTCAAAAATGCTTCATAATTTTAATCCGATTTATGATGCAACAGTAATGGACAAAGTCTATCAGGCAGATATGATTCCTGTCGGCAAGTTAAATATGGATGAATTTGCTATGGGTGCAAGTACCGAAACGTCTTATTTTAAACAAACGAAAAACGCTTGGGATCAAACGAAAGTTCCAGGTGGTTCTTCTGGTGGTTCGGCAGCGGCAGTTGCCGCGGGACAAGTTCCTGTTTCTTTGGGAAGCGACACCGGCGGCAGTATTCGCCAGCCTGCTTCTTTTAACGGAATTGTTGGCATGAAGCCTACTTATGGCCGGGTGTCACGTTTTGGTTTGATTGCCTTTTCTTCAAGCTTGGATCAAATTGGACCAATGACTAGAAATGTTCAGGATAACGCGCTGGCGTTGAATGCCATTAGCGGCTTTGATGCCAAAGACGGTACCTCTGCGGGCGCTTCTGTACCTGATTTTACTGCTGGTTTAACTGGCGATATTAAGGGAATGAAAGTCGCTTTACCAAAAGAATATCTTGGTGAAGGAATCGATGCAGGCGTGCGCGAGGCGATTTTAAAAGCAGCAGAAACCTTTAAAGCTCTAGGTGCTACTGTTGAAGAAGTCAGTCTGCCGCATTCAAAATATGGCGTAGCCGTGTACTATATCATTGCCTCATCAGAAGCCAGCTCAAATCTCCAACGTTTTGACGGCATCCGTTATGGCTATCGTTCTGAAAATATCAACAACTTAGAGGATGTCTACGTAAATTCACGCTCAGAAGGCTTTGGTCTTGAAGTGAAGCGCCGGATTATGCTGGGCACATTCTCACTAAGTGCAGGCTATTATGATGCCTACTTCAAAAAAGCAGGACAAGTTAGAACCTTAATTAAACAAGATTTCGATCAAGTCTTTAAAGACTATGACCTGATTATTGGTCCAGCTTCACCGACGGTTGCTTACGGTTTAGGTGAAAATATCAACGATCCGATTACCATGTACTTGAATGACATCCTAACAATTCCAGTAAACCTAGCAGGCTTGCCGGGAATGTCTGTTCCGGCAGGATTTTCAGAAGGTTTGCCGGTAGGACTGCAAATTATCGGGAAACCATTTGATGAAAGTACGATGTACAAAGCCGCTTATGCTTTTGAGCAAGCGACAGATTTCCATACGAAAAAACCTGTGATCTTAGGGGGGAATGACTAATGAACTTTGAAACTGTCATCGGACTTGAGGTCCACGTTGAATTAAATACAAATTCTAAAATCTTCTCACCAGCGCCTGCGCATTTTGGTGCAGGTCCTAACAGTAATACGAATGTCATTGACTGGGGCTATCCTGGTGTTTTACCGGTTATCAATAAACAAGCACTTGAATTTGGGATGAAAGCCGCTTTAGCGTTAAATTGTGAGATTTCCAAAGATACACATTTTGACCGTAAAAATTATTTCTATCCGGATAATCCAAAAGCTTACCAAATTTCGCAATTCGATCAGCCAATCGGTCATGACGGCTGGATTGACATTGAAGTGGATGGACAAACGAAACGAATTCGCATCGAGCGCGTGCATTTAGAAGAGGATGCCGGCAAAAATATTCACGGTGACGGCGGCTATTCTTACGTTGATTTAAACCGTCAAGGTACGCCATTGATTGAGATCGTATCAGAAGCGGATATGCGTTCGCCAGAAGAAGCATATGCGTATCTTGAAGCATTGCGTTCTATCATTCTATTTACTGGTGTTTCAGATGTGAAAATGGAAGAAGGCTCCATGCGCTGTGATGCCAATATTTCGCTTCGTCCTTACGGTCAGGAAGAATTTGGCACGAAAGCAGAATTGAAAAACTTGAATTCACTAAACTTTGTGAAAAAGGGCTTAGCTTTCGAAGAAAAACGTCAAGCGAAGGTTTTGCTTTCCGGCGGTGAAATTCAACAAGAAACACGTCGCTTTGATGAAGCAACAAATAAGACCTTATTAATGCGTGTCAAAGAAGGCTCAAGTGATTACCGCTACTTCCCGGAACCGGATGTTCCTCGTTTTGCCATTGATGATGAATGGATCGAGCAAGTCCGCCAAAGCTTACCGGAAATGCCGGCATCACGCCGTGCGCGTTACATTAAAGAATTAGGCTTGCCTGAATACGATGCGATGGTCTTAACCTTAACCAAAGAAATGTCCGATTTCTTCGAAGCAACCTTAGCGGAAGGTGCCGATGCGAAGCAAGCGTCAAACTGGTTAATGGGTGAAGTTTCAGCCTATCTAAACAGTGAAAAAATGGAGCTGCCTGACACGAAATTAACACCAGCGAACTTAGCGGGTATGATTACTTTAATCGCTGATGGAACAATTAGTTCTAAAATCGCTAAAAAAGTCTTTAAAGAGTTGATCGAAAATGGTGGCGACGCAAAAGCAGTCGTTGAAGCAAAAGGGTTGGTTCAATTATCTGATCCGGCGCAATTATTGCCAATCATCAATGAAGTGTTGGACAACAATCAACAGTCGGTTGACGACTTTAAAAACGGAAAAGATCGTGCAGTTGGTTATTTAGTTGGCCAAATCATGAAAGCAACCAAAGGACAAGCGAATCCGGGCGTTGTGAATAAGCTATTACAAGAAGAATTAGCAAAACGCTAGAAAGCGGCAGATGACCTATGAAAAAAGCAAGAGTGATCTATAATCCCACTTCAGGAAAAGAACTGGTGAAAAAAAATTTAGCTGACATTCTCTCAATTTTGGAAGAATGCGGCTATGAAGCCAGTGCCTTTGCAACAACACCTGAAGAAGGCTCAGCAAAAAATGAAGCAAGTCGAGCTGCCAAAATGGGTTTTGATTTAATCGTTGCGGCTGGAGGGGACGGAACCATTAACGAAGTCGTTAATGGTATCGCACCGCTCAAGAAACGGCCGAAGATGGCGATTATTCCTGCTGGTACAACCAATGATTACGCTCGGGCCTTAAAAATCCCTCGAGATAACATCATAAAAGCAGCAGAAGTTATCAAAAAAAATCAAACAGTCAAAATGGACATTGGTAAAGCAAACAAAACCTATTTCATTAATATTGCAGCTGGCGGACATCTAACGGAATTGACGTATGAAGTTCCTTCAGAATTAAAGAGTATTTTCGGTTACTTGGCGTACTTAGCCAAGGGAGCGGAAATGCTGCCACGGGTGAAGCCAATCAAGGTGCGAATGGAATACGATGAAGGCGTTTATGAAGGCAATGCATCGATGTTTTTCTTAGGACTAACGAATTCTGTCGGCGGTTTTGAAAAAATTGCTCCAGATGCAAAACTGGATGACGGAAAATTTTCATTGATCATTGTAAAAACTGCCAATGTATTTGAAATTCTCCATTTAGCTGCCTTGATGTTAAATGGCGGGAAGCATGTGGAAGATTCAAGGTTAATCTATACAAAAACAAGTCATTTACATGCAGAAACATTGGAAACAAATAGTCCGATGATGATTAATTTGGATGGAGAATATGGCGGCGATGCGCCAATGAAATTTACCAATCTACACCAGCATATCGAAATGTATGCTAATGCGGACGCTATTCCAGCGAATGCAATTATGGGTTCTATATTAGATGAATATAATGAAGAAACAAAATCTGCAGAGGATGAAGATGAATATTTAGAAACAAGCCGAGAGTTTGTTAAAGAAGTCGAACGTTTGACGGAAGAAGACATTGATGGCGATGGTAAAATCGGCAGCAATCAGAAGTAAATCAGTTCTGTCATTCATCAGCCTGTGGGGATAATTTAAATTGAATGTGCGCTGCGAGCTGATAATTAGTTTTGCAGCGTACTTTTTTATTAGGAAAAGCAACTCGCGGTTGCTTTTCCGCCTGTTTTTCATTAGAATGAGTGAAGTGTATAAAAGAAGGAGCGACTTATGAATAATTTTCCTGTGAAAAAAAATGAAACGATCGAAGTTGAGATTATCGACTTGACCCATGAAGGAATGGGAGTAGCCAAGATTGACGGTTATCCGCTGTTTATCGAAAACGCCTTGCCGGGTGAAAAGATGGAAATCAAAGTCCTAAAGGTCGGTAAAAGCTTTGGTTACGGTAAAGTCTTAACGATTTTAAAATCCAGCGAAGATCGCGTGCCGGTTAAAGATGCGAAGTTTATGCAAGTCGGAATTAGTCCCCTGCAGCATTTAGCATACGGTGCCCAATTGAATTTTAAAACAAACCAAGTAAAAAATGTCATGCAGCGTGTAGCAAAATTGCCGGATGTGCCGGTTTTAGATACTTTAGGTATGAAAAATCCTTGGGGTTATCGCAATAAAGCACAAATTCCTGTACGTAAAATAGACAATCAGCTGCAAACCGGCTTCTTTAGAAAAAATAGCCATGACTTAATTCCTTTAGAGCATTTCTATATTCAAGATCCAAAAATAGATGAAGCTGTAATTAAAATCCGCGATATTATGCGCCGCTACAGTATTAAACCTTATAACGAATCTGATAATACCGGGAATTTGCGCCATATTGTTGTTCGCCGCGGCTATCATACTGGTCAAATGATGGTAGTATTGATTACCAGAACGCCAAAATTATTCCCAACCGCTAAAATTATTCCGGATATTTTAGAAGCATTGCCAGAAGTTGTCAGCATTGTGCAAAATGTCAATCCCAAAAGAACCAATGTCATTTTTGGAGAAGAAACGATTCTTTTACACGGAGAAGATCAAATTATTGATACGATCTTTGACTTGAAATTTGAAATTTCTTCACGTTCATTCTATCAAGTGAACCCGCAGCAAACCGAAGTGATGTATAACAAGGTAAAGGAATACGCTGCTTTAACAGGCAATGAAATCGTTGTAGATGCGTATTGCGGAATCGGAACAATTGGTTTAACCTTGGCGAAGGATGCGAAGCAGGTCTATGGCGTGGAAGTCATTGAAGCCGCTGTAAAAAATGCCGAAAGTAATGCCAAGCTTAATAATATCACCAATGCAACTTTTACTGCTGGTCTGGCTGAAGAGGTATTGCCGCGCTTAATTGAAAATGATATTCTGCCGGATGTGGTTGTCGTTGATCCGCCGCGCAAAGGACTAGAAGCAAGTTTAGTGGATACTCTGATTGACACTAAGCCACAGCGAATTGTATATGTAAGCTGCAATCCGGCAACCTTAGCACGTGATTTAGCCTTACTTACGGCAGGCGGCTATGAAGTAAAAGAAGTACAGCCAGTGGATAATTTCCCGCAAACGACACATATTGAATCCGTGACTTTGTTGCAACGAGCATAAGTTTTGAAATAAGAGGTTTCAAGGATACATCCATTTAAATGAGAACACAAAAAGTGAATAGTAAAGATTGAGGTAGATGGTCTCTATCCACTCGTTTGAATTAGGCGTTTTTTTAAAAGGAAGCGCCTTTTTTTGTACACAAATTCAAAATAAGCAGTAAAGTAAAAAAATTGCGTATCATCAAGGTTTTTATGACTTTATGTAAGGAGGAGGTAGGCTACGCAGCATCAAAAGTAGCTAACCCTAATTCTCTTCAATGATCAATCGGTGATTAATCCGTTATTCGGCTGGTATGAATTCGGTATTAAACCGGACTCATACCAGTCAATTTTACTTTAATTGATCCAACATTAAAGAAAATACTTCGTGCTTTTATGATTTTTTATTATCAAATACAAACGCTATATCAGTGAGTGCTGTGTTAATCGATGCAACTAGTTCATTCGCTGTTTCTTTACATCCATGATTGCACCAGATAATCAAAGAAGTTACGAGAGTTGAAGTAAGTATCGCAAAATGATAATCCGTAAGTTTATTGCTAAGTCCGACGAATTGAGTAGTAGTTTTTATTTGTTTTAGATGTTTTTTATGACAATTATAGATGATTTCAGTTTTATGAAGATCTTCAATAAGCTTCAATAAAGCTATATTGTCCATCCATTTTGTGAAAAACTTTAATTGGATCTCATGGAGAGTGCAGCCAGTAACCGATTCAGAAAATTCATCTGCCAGCAGTTCACATTTATAAGTAATAATATCTTCTAAACGATCAAACAGTCGATAAAAAGTTGCCCGACTTACTGTAGATTCATAACATAGTTCTGTAATGGTCATCTCCGTAAAAGGATGGACTTCAAGACACTTGTCAAATGCTTGTAAAATTAGTTTTAAAGAATTTCTTGATCGTTTATCTTCTTTGATATGATACATTTTGCACCTCTTTGTTTTAGATGTTATGAAACGATTGTTTTATATCTTTTCTCATGATAAGCTGTGGTTCATAGCAAGTCAATGATAAAAAAATTTATTTTTAACCTAATCAAGGAGGCCTATATTTATGAGAAGAGTTCCACTTTATGAAGGTGCAGAAAAGAAGAGCTATTATAAATTTCTAGAAGAAATTGAAACAGTGCCAGCTAAGGAGGTTCAGAGAATAAAAGCGTTAAAGGGTAATCCAGAGGTCGCACCAAGCTTTGCCGATAGAGCCATCATTCAAACAGCAGGTTATGAACCAGTTTCGGAAGGAGTCTATCTGATGGAGGATGGCACACTTTTTTTAAGTGCCGTTACGCCTTGTCCGGATATTACAGGAGAAATGCTTGAATGGTGGATGATCTGGCATCAGCTTGACCCACTTCGTTACGCGCTTTGGAATCCAGAAGATCATTTTAACATAAAGATATCCGAAAAAGATCGCGCTAGATTTTTAGATGAAAAGATACCCATCAGAGAACGTATTTGGGGAACAACCAGTTTTATTACAGAGACTTGGAATGGGGAAGCTAAGCCTATGGAAGGGGTATTAAAATTTGTATCTCCCGATTCAGTAGGTCTTAAAAACGAGTTACTTGGTACACCGAAATGTAAGGCAATGGTTGTAGCAAATAATACGACAAAAATTGGACCGATTAATTATCCAGTGATGATGTGTGAATTTATTAGAGAGAATTCGCAAGGAAAGAATGAGTGGGTAGTGACAGCTTGGATGGGACACGGTGTAAAAGATGGAAAAGATCTGCAAATGAAACTACCAAAGCTAGTACTTAAGAAAATAGCAGCCGAAATGCCAACTATGTTCATTGTCCATAATCACAAGGAAGTGAGTCATTTGAATAAGATCTTACCTGAGTTATACGAGGACCAGAAGAATAATTGGTTAGAATAACTACTGAAAGCTATGGGAGAAAGAGTATCTCTGGTTTTGGTTATTAAAAATATTGTTAATTTGACCTAATGTGTAGAGTTAAGAGTTCCTTTTTAGCCTCGAAAGCAATCTATTATGTAATAGGATTGGCTGTCAGTTATAGGAAGAGTTCAGTTTGAAAAGATAGTAAAAAAGGAGTAGGTGCTTGCATTCTACTCCTTTTTTTGTTTTTAGCAGAGTCAATAAGTGAATTTTAATCCGATGCTCAATAGTTAGTTGAAAAAGAAGATGAAATAAGTCAATGGAAGCTGGTGCAGAAAAATTTTCCATCAAAGCTCCTCTTTATACAATGCTGCAACTAGTTAAATTCGCTGATCTTTGATGAGAGGCACAAAAATGCCTCTCATTTTTTGTGTTGAACAAATATATAGTTTTGCCAGTAATTATGGAAAAATAGAAGCAAGAGGTGAGAAACGTGAAAAAAATAAAGATTACGCAGCAAATGTATAACACAGGAGCCTTAGCAATTGTACGAACGGAGAATTTTGAAAGGGCTTGCGAAATTGCTGACGGTTGTATTGCCGGTGGTATTCCAGTCATGGAAATGAGCTATACCTTAAATAGTGCCGGTAGTATGATTAAGCAACTGAGAGCCCGTTATGGCGATCGGCTGATTGTTGGCGCTGGCACAGTATTAGATGGAGAAACAGCTAGACATGCAATCTTACAGGATGCACAATTCATTATTGCACCCAATTATGATGAGGCTGTTGCCAAAATATGTAATCGCTATCAAATTCCCTATGCACCTGGCTGTACGTCATTTTCTGAAGCTGTAACGGCTTTAAGCAGCGGTGCGACATTCATCAAAGCATTTCCAATTTCGGATTTTTATGGTCAAAAGCTAGTATCGGTATTTAAAACACCGCTGCCGGAACTGCCTATCTTAGCAAGCGGAGGAATTCAATTAGACAATCTGGCCGACTGGTGTGCCAGAGGAGTTGATATTTGCGGCTTTGGTTCTCTATTAACGAAGGGTACATCAGCAGATATTCGGAACAATGCACGGCAGATTAGAAAAATTATTGATGAAACTCGCGCAGAGTTTAACTAAAAATAACTGAAAAGAGGAACTAAAATGATTGCATTAACTCGTGTAGATTTTCGTTTAATCCATGGACAGGTTATCACACGTTGGCTGAAACAATGTGATATTAATGAAATTGTAACCGTTGACACGGCTTTAAGTACCGATTCCTTTATGCAGGAAGTCTTTAAAATGGCAGCACCCAAAGGGGTAAAAATTCGGATATTAGCTGTCGATGCTGCAGTAGCAGCACAGGCCAACGGCGAGTTTGATAAAAATCGGATTTTGTTGTTATTTAAAAATGTTCAAGAGCTTTCAAAAGCCATCAAACAAGGTTTGGTACTCGAAGAAATTCAAATCGGCGGCTTAGGCGGAGCTCCGGGAAGAAAAGCAGTAAACAACGCTATTACCTTAGATCAGACAGATGCCGATCTTTTAGTAGCAATTCAAAAGCAGGGAATTAATATTTATTTTCAGACAACACCGGATTATCCATCAGAGTCATTGGAGAAAGCCGTGGCAAAACTATAATTAGGAGGAGATGAAATGGTTTTAAAAGCAATTTTAGTAGGACTAACGTATTGGATTGCAATGGGGCGGGCACAGTATTATTTCTCATTTGCATTTCGTAAGCCGGTTGTTTTGGGTGTAATTATTGGTTGGATTTTTGGTGATGTAAAAGCCGGACTACTTTATGGGGCAACAATTCAGTTATTGTATATGGGAGGTATTGAGGCTGGCGGTAATATTCCCAGTGATCAGGCTTTGGCTGCTTGTATTGCGATTCCGGCTGCGTTGCAAAGTGGATTGGATGCCAATACTGCAGTAGCTTTAGCAGTGCCTTTTGGTGTATTAGGAGTATTAATAAATAATGTACGGCGCACAATTAATTCTTTTTATAACACTTGGGCAGATCGTTTCGTTGAAGAAGGCAAATATGACCAATTATCTATCTTTTCATTCACGCTGCCATGGCTGACAAATGGCGTCTTGTATTTTACTCCGGTGTTTATTGCAACCTTGTTTGGCGCAAATGTAGTGCAGGCATTTATTAATGTTATTCCAGAATGGCTGATGAACGGGTTGTCTAATGCAGGCGCAATGCTGCCGGCTTTGGGTTTTGCTTTAACACTTGTAGTAATGGGGAAAAAGCAGTATCTGCCGTTTTTCGTTTTAGGCTTTTTCTTATATTCTGTGATGGGCTTTTCAATGCTGACCGGAGCTGTTTTCGCTTTATGTATCGCCATGATTACATCTTTATTTAAACAAAACACAGATGAGGAGGAATATGCATGAACGAAGGAGCGGTAAACGATAAAAAAATTACGCGGCTGGACTTATTAAAAGCTTGGTGGAAGTGGTGTCTGGCAGTCGAAGTGCCGGTTAGTTTTGACCGCATGCAGGCTTTGGCCTTCAGCTATTCATTAAATAAAATTTTGCGCAAGGTTTACGCTGATGACCCTGAAGAATTGCAAGCTGCAATGAAGCGCCATGTCCAAATGTTTAACACAAACTGCGATTGGGGCAGTGTTATACACGGAATCGTCATTTCCTTGGAAGAACAACGGGCTAACGGAAATGAAGAAATCACACCAGAGATCATTGAATCGTTAAAAATCGGCTTAATGGGTCCGCTTGCCGGGATTGGTGATAGCGTAGATCAAGGAATTGTCGCGACGATTCCATTGGCAATTTTTGTGCCAATGGCTTTAAATGGATCAGTGATTGCAGCGTTTATTCCCGGTATTATTTATTTAATCTGGTCGTTTGGCTGGTCGTGGTTTCTGTTTAACAAAGGCTATGCTGTCGGTAAAAATTCTGTGTTGACCATTTTAAATTCTGGACGTATCAAAAAGGTGATTGATATTGCCAGCATTGTTGGGTTGTTTATGATCGGCTGCTTGTCTGCAGCTTATGTTAAATTTTCTACGATTCTTGAATTTGTCAGTGATACCGATACAGTCAAGGTTCAGGATCTATTAAATGATATGCTGCCGAATTTACTACCTTTTGTACTGGTGATGGCAATGTATTATTACATTGTTAAAAAAGGACCGAAATATCTGCAAATCATTATTGTAACGATGATCTTTGCTATTTTGCTCACTTTCTTGGGCATTATTTAAAGGAGTGGACGAACAATGAAAATTTTAATCACCCCCCGAGGCTTTGCTAACTACGGACAGCCAGAATTGAAAAAGTTGCAGAACGTAGGCTTTGAAGTTGATTACAACGATACAGGTCAGGCGTACGCTCCCGAGGTTTTCTTAGCAAAAGCTCAAAATGCAGCGGCTATTATCGTAGGTGTAGATCTTATTGATCGAACTGTAATTGATGCTTGCCCTGATTTGCAGGTAATCTGTAAATTTGGTGTAGGCACCGACAATATCGATGTAGAATACTGTCGGGAAAAGGGAATTCTTGTAGAACGAACACTGGGGACGAATACCGCTGCTGTTGCTGAGCACGTAATGGCATTGATGTTTGCTGCAGCAAAGAATATTGTATCCACGGCAAATGAAGTAAAAGGTGGCGGCTGGCAAAAACCAACAGGGCAGGAATTAGCTTGTAAAACATTGGGAATTATCGGTTTTGGAGCAATCGGAAAACAGTTAGCCGATCTTGCTCACGGCATGAAGATGACGGTTCTGGTGAATGATATGCTGCCGCTTCATAAGGAACTATTAAACGCACATCACTGCCATCAAGCTTCTTTTGAGCAAGTGCTGCAGCAAGCCGATTATCTCTCTTTACATCTACCATTAACGACCAGCACACAGCATTTAATCGGAGCTACCGAGTTAAAGCAGATGAAAAAAACCGCTTGTTTAATTAATACAGCAAGAGGCGGCATTGTTGATGAAGCTGCACTATACCAAGCTTTGACGAATCAGGAAATCAGAGCGGCTTGCTTCGATGTCTTTTCAAGTGAACCGCCCCAAAAAAATGAACCTTTGCTAAAGCTAAATAATTTTTTACTGACACCGCATACTGCGGCAAGAACAGCTGAATCTGAAAAACGAACCTGTACAAAAGCTACGGAAATAATTATAAAGCAGTTGGAAAGGAACTTAAAATGAAAATCAATATAATAGTAGCAACCCATGGTTTTTTTGGTCAGGAATTAGTAAAGTCGGCAGAAATGATTGTGGGCAGCACTGAAAATGTCTACCATTTGTCGCTAACGCCGGAAAAATCCTTTGAAGTATTTATGCAGGAAGCACAAGAGTTGCTGGAGCAGCTTACAGGACCTGTCCTTGTTTTAGTCGATTTATTTGGCGGCACGCCCTCAAATGTTCTGACCGTACTTACTAAAAAATATCAACACCAAGTTCTTACAGGCATTAATCTGCCAATGTTTATTGATTTATATTTAAAAGCAACCGCACTAAGCTCTATAAACGAAATTGAAACAATCCTAAATGAAGTAAGTGAAAATGCGCAGGCAGCAATTGTCCGCACCAATGATCACTTAACAGAAAGTTGAGGCAAAACTATGCTGGAAGGAATAATTACACCAATTGTTACCCCGTTTAATCATGATGATGCTCAAACCATCAACTATGAAGCAGCAGGACAGTTAATTGATTATCTCATTGAACATGGCGTAAAAGGGATCTTTCCCCTAGGAAGCAACGGCGAATTTCATGTTCTTTCCTATCAGGAAAAAGTAGATTTTATGCGTTATGTTGTAAAAAAGGTCAATAAACGAGTACCGGTATATGTAGGCACCGGGGCGTGTTCGTTGAATGAAGCACTTGCGTTATCAAAGGAAGCAGAGCAAGCTGGAGCCGACGCTTTGTCAGTCATTACGCCTTATTTTATTCAGCCGTCAGAAGCAGAACTGATTGCTTATTTTACAACGATCGCTCAACACGTAGCGATTCCAATTATATTGTACAATATCCCCAAAAACACTGGCTGCTTGATTACGCCTGCTGTAATAAAAGCCCTGCGCCCTATTGAAAATATTATAGGGATCAAAGACAGCAGCGGAGATGAAGAATTATTAAAAGCGTATATCGAGTGTACAAAAGATAGTCAAATAAAAGTATTAGTAGGCTCGGATTCTAAAATTTCTGTTGGGTATGAACTAGGTGCAGTAGGGGCAATTGCCGGAACTAGCAATTTAATTGTTGATATTGTGGTTTCCTTGGATCAAGCACTACGAGCAGGAAACACAGAACTTGCCCAAAAAAAACAAGCAGAAATTGAACCTTTAAGAGCTGCTTTGAAATTAGGCACTGTGCCTTCTATTTTGAAACGTGCACTGGAGTTAGCTGATATTGCTTCGGTTGGATCTGCCAGAAGACCTGTACTTCCGACCAGTGAAAAAACCGATACCCGAATTATTGAAATGTTGAAATTTTATTTCTAAATTATAGCTGCTGGCGATCAAGTTTGATCTAAAAATGATGGTAAAATTATCATACGATCATAAGAATTAAGGTGAAGCTATGAAACTTGGACAAATATTTAATGAATTTATTACAGTAGTAAAAGACGATAAAAATTATACGATTGGTCTTTTGAATACTGACGGAAAAGTACTTTTCAGCAGCGATCCGTCAAAAATTAGTCAGCGTTTTCGGCTTGACTGTTTCTCTGAAAGCGACCGTTTGTATCCAATTCAGGTAAAAAATCAGGACTTCGGCTATCTTTGGGTACATAGTTTAGAAAGAGGCGGCGAGATGGTCGGCAATCTTTTAGCTCAATCTCTTAAAAATAGACTGACGTATGAGCTGGCCGATGAGCTTTTGCAAATGAATACCAGTCTGGAGCATCAGCTGATTCAATTACTAATCAATAAAGAAAAATTCGATTTTGAAGAGATCATTGATTTGATGCAGGAATTAAAAATTGATACGAAAGCACCAAAAGTATCTATTCTAATTATTAATCCTCAAGGGTTTGCGGAAGAAAGCTTAACACGTTTAAAATATCGAATGGAAAACAGAGGCAGCTTTCAGTCGCGTATTGATCACCAAAGTATTCTATTGTTTAAAACTGTTTCACCTGAAATAAAACCTGATCACATGCAGCTACACCTTGCAGAATTTATCTCTGAATTACAGGATTGGGGCTTGACAGACTGCTATTTTTATGTAGGCATGCTGCAGGGCAACCCGCGTTTGTACTATAAAAGCTATGAGAGCTGCTTGTGGCTGAAGCACAATGTTCAAATGAAGCTGGATAAACCGTTATTTTTTGCTGATCATATTTTTGATTATTTTATTTCCAAATGGATTTCAGATGAAGAACTACAAGCCTTTGATTATTATCGCAAAAGCAGCAGGCAATTAACGAATACCGGTGAAATGATCAAAATAGCTGAGCAGCTATTTCGCAATGACTATAATATTACGCAAACAGCGGAAGCGTTATTCCTGCACAAAAATACACTCGTGTATAAAATTAAAAAATACGAAGAGGTATTCGGTTTGGATATTCGCAGCAGTTTTCAAGATAAAATTGTCTTTTATTTAATTGCCAGTTTGTTGAAGGTCGATAAAAAGCGCAAGGAAGCAGGTGGTCAGTCATGAGTCTTAAAATTAAGCTAGTAAGAATTGATAATCGACTGTTGCATGCGACCGTTGCACTAAATTGGAATAGTTTCGTTAATTCCAGCCATATTATTGTAGTAGATCCTGAATATGAAAATGATGCCTTTATGGCTAAGGTCTTGCAGCTGTCATTGCCGCCTAAGACCAAAATCAATATTGTTTCAATTGATTCGCTTAAGCAGTTTATTCGACAGGCAGAAAACGAAGATGAAAAATACCAAGTTATTATTTTATTTAAAAAGCTGTCTGTTTTGTATCAGGCATTTCAGGAAAAAGTACAATTTCAAGAAGTACAGTTTCCTTATCCAGCTAGTCGCCTGATGCTCAAAAGCATAAACAGCTATTTTTCTAAAACTGAAATTGCTCAAATACGCATCATGCAACAAGCGGGCATTAAGTTTTATTTTCAAACCACACCAATGGATTCTAAAGATTACAATGCATTTAATGAAGTGAAATAAAAGAGGTGAATCGTTCATGCTTAAAAGCTACAAGAAAATTATCGCACAAGAGCTTCAAGAGACACTTTCAGAGCTGGATGAACAACGATTGAAGGCTGTTTGTACATTGATTTTAAAAACAGAAGCCGCTGGCGGCCGCGTACATCTTACAGGTATAGGAAAACCCTCCTACATTGCCGGGTATGCTGCTTCCCTGTTTTCATCAATCGGAATTCCGGCATATTTCTTAGATGGAACAGAAGCCGTTCATGGGTCAAGTGGTCAGGTTCAGGCAGAAGATCTGGTCATTGCGATTTCCAACAGCGGCGAAACAACGGAACTATTAGCAGCTGTTAGTACTTTAAAGAAAAATGGCGCACAGATTGTCGTGCTCAGCCGCAGTCATCATTCATCATTAGCTATGCTGGCGGAAATCAGCTTAACAGCAGCAGTTGATTTAGAAGGCGATAATCTAAATAAACCACCGCGTGCATCCATTGTTGCTGAGCTAATCTATTTGCAGGCACTTTCCATTTTGTTGCAGGAAGCAAAAGGTCTTACTTTGGATACTTATTTAGCTTGGCATCCCGGCGGAACTATCGGTCAAGCTCTTGAAACCTCGTCTTAAAACAAAACAGAACCCGGACAAGTCTTACTCTTGCTCCTGGTTCTGTTTTTTGTTTAAGTGGTAAACTTCTTGAAAATGCAGGACGGCACCGATCAGATTCGCATCCTTTTTAAAGTGGCAGATTTCAATTTTGGGCATTTGAGTAGCTGCTTCCTTTTTATACAAGGGTTTAAACAGACTGAATTTATTTTGCGTGCTTAGCTGTTGCCGAATTTGTTCATTAAGCTTGGGTAAAAGCTCAGGATTCGTGCTAATGCCGCCGCCTAAGCCAATGATTTCCGGGCTATAAGCTTCATTTAAAACAATCATGATTTCAGCTAACGCTTCATACATTCGCTCTATTTCCTGCAAAGCAACAGTGTTGCCTTGTTTCGCTAATTCGAATACATCTTTTCCGTCGAGTGTTCGCGGCCATTTAAAATTTTTTAAAGCCACTGTACGGCCAAGCTGAACAGGCGAGACTTTTGAATTTTTCATCACCTTGATTTTATCTGCCACAAATTTTTCAAAGGTATCAATCTTTTCAGCAGAATCCTTTAAAATCTTGCCTTCTTTGACAACTGCCAGTCCGACACCTGAACCAATTATCGTAAATAAGGCATTCTGGTAGTGGCGTCCAACGCCTAAAGTCATTTCCGCTAAAGCAGCGCTATCAGCATCGTTTTGCAAAGTAACCGGCAAACCAAGCTGTGCCGCAAATTCCTGTTGAAATTCCCCTACATGCAAAAATGGAACATAGCTCATCCCATGAACGATTCCAGTCGTTTCATCCGGTTCCCCCGGACAGCTGACTGCAATCCCGCCAATTGCTAAAGCAGCAAACTCTTCACACAGCTGTTGAATAGCGGTATAAAATTGTTTTCTGGTTAAGGGCGTAGGAAAGCTACTCTGATGAGAGAGTGCTTCATTTTGCCAAATGCCGTATTTAACAGCGGAGCCGCCGATATCTAAAGCTAAAAGGACTGGTGTGTGCTGCATTCTTTTATACCTCTTTCTTTTGAAAAATAAAAAAATTTTTACAGGAAATCACTTGACTTGAAGTGAACTTCAAGCGTTACACTAAATGTAGCAGTTCGTAATCATTTATACAAGGAGGAATTAAGATGAATTATGTTAAGTTTGGTAATACAGGCATGGATGTATCGCCTTTATGCTTGGGTGCAATGGGCTTTGGTGACCCGAACAGCGGCTTTCATAAGTGGGTGCTGGAAGAAACAGAAAGCAAAAAGGTCATAAAAAAGGCCTTAGAGCTGGGCATTAATTTTTTTGATACTGCTAATGTCTATTCTTACGGCGCAAGTGAAAAGATCCTAGGAAAAGCCTTAAATGAATATGCAAAACGCGATGAGATTGTTGTCGCGACGAAGTTATATACTAAAATGAAAAAAGCGCCGAACAGCGGCGGCTTGTCCCGTAAAGAAATTTTCCACCAAATCGATGAAAGCCTAGCACGATTAGAAATGGATTATGTTGACTTATACATCGTTCATCGCTGGGATTACAACACCCCAATTGAGGAAACGATGGAAGCTTTGCATGATATCGTTAAATCCGGCAAAGTTCGCTACATTGGTGCTTCAGCGATGTATGCCTGGCAATTTGCCAAAGCACAGGCAGTCGCTGAAAAACATGGCTGGACGAAATTCGTTTCTATGCAAAACCACTTAAATCTTTTGTATCGAGAAGAGGAACGGGAAATGCTGCCGCTTTGTGAAGATCAAAAAATCGCAGTTACACCGTACAGCCCCTTGGCCGCAGGTCGTTTGACCCGTGACTGGGAAGCGACAACTAAACGCTTTTTAACAGACACAACGGCGCAGTCAAAATATGATAGTACGGAAGAGCAGGACAAAATAATTGTACAGCGTGTTGCAGAGCTGGCTGAAAAACGTGGAGTAAAGCGGGCGCAGATTGCTTTAGCTTGGCTGCTGCAAAAACAGCCTGTGGTAGCGCCGATCATCGGCGCCACTAAGGAAAGTCATTTGTTGGATGCGCTACCGGCACTGGAGCTGCAATTATCTACGGAAGAGGTCGCTTACTTGGAAGAGTCCTATTTGCCGCACAAAGTGGTTGGCGCCATCTAAGACGATCCGGCTTTCCTTTTTCCTAAGCTTCATATTATAATGAAAGAAAACTAGAAGAGGATGCCAATGGAACTACGTTTATTACGCTACTTTTGGACAGTAGCAGAAGAAAAGAATTTTTCCAGAGCCGCTCAGCTTTTACGAATTACTCAGCCAACCTTAAGCCGACAAATCAAAGAGTTGGAAGAAGAATTAGGCACGCCGCTTTTAGTGCGGTCAAACCGTGAACTGGAGCTGACAGAAGCAGGTCATTTTCTAAAAGAACGAGCGGCGGAAATTTTAACGTTGACTGAAAATACAGAGCGCAGCTTTCGACAGCAGCAAGAGGGTTCGCTTAGCGGTCACTTTTCCATCGGCTGTGTCGAGGCAGATAACTCTGACACCTTGGCCATGATGCTGGAGGAATTGGTCAGTGATTACCCGCAGGTGACCTTTAACATCGTTTCCGGTACGAGTGATGATATCCGTGATCGTCTGGAAAAAGGGCTGGTGGATCTAGCTCTTTTATTAGAGCCGGTAGCTATCGAAGGTTTGGAAACACTTGTTTTACCGCGAGTGGAAAAGTGGGGACTGCTGGTAGCCGCAGATTCATTTTTAGCGCAAAATAAAACCATTCAAGCGAATGAGTTGAAAGGGATTCCCTTACTAAGTTCCGGACGACCGGAGCTTCAGCAAATGCTGGAACAGTGGCTAGGGTATTCCTTTGCCGATTTAAACATTATAGGAACCTACAATCTGATCTTTAATGTTTTCGCACTAGTTGAAAACCGAGTAGGCTCAGCTTTAACGATCGAAGGAGTAGTAGCTAATCGGCGGTTGAATAATGTTAAATTCATCCCGCTAGAGCCGGCAATTGAAAGAAATTGCTTACTCGTCTGGAAGAAAACCAGAATTCAGACGCCGGTAGTTAAAGAATTCATTCGCCGCTTTAAAGAGGCTTTTAAAGCATAGAAGCTGCCTTTCAAAGGTACTGGACGAATACGAGGGATCGCTGTATCATTTAATTAAAGAAATGATACAGCGATTTATTTATAAAAAATGGGTTAAGGAACTGTGCGAGAAGGAGTGAAAAAGTGAAAAAAACATTTTATCTTATGCGTCATGGTCAAACACTTTTTAATGTAAGAAAAAAAATTCAAGGAGCTTGTGATTCACCTTTAACCGAAGCGGGTATTCAGCAAGCCAAAATTGCGGGTGACTATTTTAAAAATATTCCGCTGGATCATGCCTATAGCTCCACCTCTGAAAGAAGCAGCGATACCTTAGAGCTGGTACTGCAAAATAGCTTGCCTTATACACGTCTAAAAGGCTTAAAAGAAATGAACTTTGGAATGTTTGAAGGAGAGAGTGAGGATTTAAATCCCAGTGATAAAAGCACTTTTTTCTTAAATTACGGCGGTGAATCCCGTGAGCAAGTACGAAAGCGAATGACAGCTACCTGTACTGAAATTATGGAAAAAGAAGATCATCAAGAAGTGCTGGCTGTTTCTCATGCAGGCGCTTGTCTTCATTTTTTATCTGTGTGGCAGGATCCAAGTGATGTACTACGTAAAGGCGTAACCAACTGCTGCATTTTCAAATACAGCTATGATGCGAATCAAAAAAGCTTCGAGTTGGTCGATGTGATTCGGCCTAATTTTAAATAAGAATATAGTAGTAAAAGTATAATGAAGAAAGGAAAGAAGGAAAGCGATGAACATCAGCAAAGCAAGCGAAGAAACGCAAGTATCCGCAGATACTATACGCTATTATGAACGAATTGGTTTAATTCCCCCCGTTCAACGCAATGAAAACGGCGTGCGTAATTTTACAGAAGAAGATTTAAATTGGATTACCTTCAGTAGACATATGCGCAGCGCAGGTCTGTCAATTGAATCTTTAATTGATTATTTGACTCTTTTTCGAGAAGGGGATCAAACAATTCCGGCGCGAATGGAATTATTAAAAGAACAGAAGAAATTGCTGGAAGACAAAATTGCAGCAATGCAGGGTGTCTTGGAGCGTTTAGACTATAAAATTGAAAATTACGATAACCACATGGTACCGAAAGAAAAACAATTAAAAAACTTTGATTAATAACTAAAAAAGCTGAACATTTACTCTCATAAGTGAACGTTCAGCTTTTTACTCGTTTAATGTACATAAAAAACGAAGAACACCAGGATATTTTTCACCTAAAGAAAAAACCGTAAAGCCTGACTTTTGATAGAATCCTAGACTTTCCTGATCGGTTTCCGCTATAAAGGTGTCGGCAGGATATTCTGATCGAGCGGCCTTTAATAAAGATGACGCAATGTTTTGCCGCTCCAGCTTGGGATCAATCGCAATGGCTTGAATAATATGCTCTGACTGAAGATTTTCCAAGATAAGAATCCCGACCAGCTGACTATTTATAAATGAACCATAACTTTGACAAGCTTTGTTTTGCGAGAACAAGGTGATTTTTTCGATAAGCTTCTGCGGTTCATTAGGATAAACAAAACAACGAGATAATAAGTCAAGTGCTCGTTTTTCTAGTAATAGGTTCTTCACTTCTTTTATCAAAAACAGCCCTCCCACAATTCGCTCTCTACTTTTATTAAACCACAGTTTATGCAACTATCCCATAAGGAATGTAATTAAATCAGTAAAAAGACAAATAAGAAAGTAATCAATGATCTGATAGAACGATAATAAATATATATGATAAAAAAACAATAATAAAATTAACTGGAAGCAAATGAATGGATGTTAGTATGAAAAATCAGAACATAGCAGCAATCCGAAAAGAACTTTTTTGAAACAACAAATTAAAAAGAACAGAGAAAAAAAAGGAACTTTCTTTTTTCTCCGTTCTTTTTATTATGAGCAACATAAGACCAAAAAGGATTTTAAGTAAAACCTGTTATTTTATCATATTGAATAAATTTGTCAAAAGTGTATGAAATCCACATATTTTTTTGATTATGCACGAAAATTTTGCTGATAAGTAGCAAAAATGACAAGAGTAAATGTCATTAAGTGTAGCCGTCTATTCATAAATATAGTAATTTTCTTTTAATTATTTGTAAAAAAATTATATTTTACGAAGAAAAAATACGTGAAATTGGATTTTCTATACGTGAAATACATTTATTTTTTTGAAAAATTCAGTAATCTAAGAAAGGAAAGAAGTTCATCATATTTTCAGTAAAAATTTAAATAGATATAACCATTAAATAATAGTTATCATTGAAAAGAATATATACTGAAGCATTATGACAAAACTTCTATTCAGCAGTAGCGGCATGTTGAAAAGGCAAGTTCGTTGCTAAAATATAATTTAAGGAGAGTTTGAATGAAATCAATTAATTTGAAAAAGTGTGCAAAATACGGATTATTAGTTTTAGCTATTGGGGTTTTGGGTGTTAACTTTTCTAATTTGACAGGCGCAAAATACAAAACAGAATCACAAGCAGTAACAGATACAGCTAGAGTTGCCAAATGGATAAGTGGAACAACGGTTAGTTTGGACCTATTCAAAGATTCTTATGCTGCAACAGACACAGCTTTGAGTGGAAAAGATGCAGTTAAAAGTGCCGATTCTACGAAAGTGATTGCACCAGGAACAACTGGAACTTATGATTTTTCTCCTGCTCTTAGTGGTGATGCTCCAGAAGTTGCATATAAATTTAAATTTACTGCAGCGGGCGCTTATACAGGCAATTGGAATGTAAACTCAACAGCTTATGAACCATTAAAATTCACTTTATCAACTGTTAATGGCAGTACTGTAACAAAACTTGTTGAAGACGTTACACTTTCAGCTTTGGTCACTAAGATAAATGAAGTTGGTGCTGACACAGTGATTGAAGCAGGATCATTACCATCAACCACAACAAAATACAGAATTACATGGAACTGGCCTTTCTCTGTTAACGATGCGACAGACATAAAAGATACTGCGCTTGCAGACAAGTTAATCAGTGAGGACTTAACAGTTGATCTATCTGTAACTATTGGCGTAGAACAAGTCGACTAATTTTATTGAAAAGATCTAAAACAATCGAAAAATCTATTATTAAATAAAGAAAGGAAAACGAAATGAAAAAAATTATTCTTAGTATAAAACTATTTTTTCCATTTATTCTTTTCTCTTTCTTGTTTCTAATTTTAGCTCCTATGGAAGGCTCGGCAAAAGATCAAGGCTTTTTTATCGGTAAAAATCAAAACAACCAGCTGTTAATTGATTCAACTCCGATTACGATCTTCTCAACAAAAGATAAGATCATTTATCCGGGGAGTCAAGGGAGCAGCAAATTTATCGTAAAAAATAATAATCAAGAAACAATTCATTATGAATTAATTTTAACGACCTCCTCGTCTAAAAATATTACTTTGCCCTTAAAGTACGTATTAAGTTCCAATGGGAATGATTGGACGGTTGCTGCAGATGCTTCTGCAAAAGCCGGACAATCGTTGTCCATTGAACAAGTGATTCTTCCCGGTAAAACTGAAGAATATACACTTTCATGGCAATGGGAAAGCAATGATACACGAGATCAGAAAATACAGGCGTTGACTCTAGACAAAGCCTTATATGAAAGTCTTCACTTTAAATTAATCGTTGAAGAAAGCAATGCACCGATTCCATCTACTGATAGTTCTAGCAGTTCAAATGCTACGACAACTACTAATGATACCACCACTAGCCCAAGCAATTCTTCAAGTACGACAAGTGATGGAATTTCAGGAGCGAGTGAGACGAATGAATCAACAGCGAATAATCAAAACGATTCAAGCAGGGACAGTAGTCAAGCCGGTAGTGTAACGAATCCGTCAAGTACGAATAAAACAACCTTTATAAAAGCCAAGGTTTTACCATTAATGGGAGAAATCGTCAGCGATGTGTTTCATCCGCTGGTAATTTTGTTAATAGCAGCGGCTGGTTATTTATGGTTTAGAAAGAGGCAGGACTCATGAAATACGTTAAAGGATTTTTCCTCTTTTTATTAGTTGTTATCATTCTGATTTTTGCATACTTTGGAACAATGAAAATTGTTAAAAAAGTTGAATATCCTACTTTGTTCGGCTATGGCAATGCAATCGTAATTTCCGGCAGTATGGAGCCGAACATTTCAGTCAATGATTTAGTGATCACCAAAAAGCAGCCAACTTACAACAAAGATGAAGTTATCTTGTTCCATTCCAATACAGCACTGGTAACACACCGAATTGTTGAGGTAAAAGAGGCGCGCTATCTTACGCAAGGTGATGCGAATAACACAGTAGATGAGTGGCTGGATAAAAGCCAGATAGAAGGCAAAGTTATTTTTGTCATTCCAGCAGTAGGCTTTATCCAAGAATTTTTTTCAACGAAATTAGGAACCATGGGCTTAATGCTGCTCGTTTGCTTTGCGATTATTTTTGCATTCGATGACCATGACGCTGCTAAAACAAAAAAAAGAAGACCGAAACATGTTAAAACATGAAGAGCTTGATTTTATCTTTTATATTACATACAGACTTTTAATTACTAATAGTTAATAAACAAATACTGACTGCAAGGAGAATAAGATGAGATTTCAACGAATAAAGAATCAAAAATTTAAAGATAGCTTGTTTTATCTTATCATTTTTTGTATTGTTGTCATTTGCTTGATTTCAATAACTTCTCCAGCTTTTGCGAAGCTTACAGCCTCTAAAAGTGCGCAAGATAAAGCAAGATTAATCTATTTTCAGCCGACTATTAAAGGCTATGATATTACTAACACAAATTATGCTGAACTTAAAGATTCGAATAGTATTGAATTTGACCAGCAAAAAACTAGCAGAAATTTTCAATTTAGCGTGCTTAATACAAGTGAGGCAGTGATTCATGTCACAGCTATTGAATTAACAAATGCTAGTGGGCTTGAGCTGCCTGATTATGAGATTACATCGGAAACAGATTTTTATTTATCTTCAGGAGAAACAAAATACATTTATATGAATATCAATAGCGCTCAGCCTAGCTATTTTTATGATATTCAAGAAGAATTACATTTGGAATTTATTGCCGAGCAAGTGGATTAAGGATGTGATCGTATGATAAATAAAAAGAGAAAATTATCTTTGTTAGTCCTTTTATTAGTTCTTTGTACTATTTTAACGTATCCAACTGTGAAGGCGAAATTTACTAAGCGTAGAACGTTTTCGTTTTCTGCCGTTACAAAAGAACTACCATTTGAAAGTGTAGCTTTTAATTATACGGGTTCTATAGAAATATACACCCTTCCAAAAGACGGCTATTATGTTTTTCAGGTTTGGGGAGCAAATGGTGGCAGCAGTAGTAATGGTTATAGCGGCGGTAACGGCGATTACTTTACAGTAATGGGTTCTTTTGTAGCCAATCAAAAGATAAACGTCACAGCCGGTGGTCCCGGATACAATGGTTCGGGAGCAACGGGTGGTGCAGGTGGTTACAATGGTGGCGGAAATGGTGGCGATGGTGGCGTATTTGCCAGTTCAGCAGGTGGAGGCGGAGCTGGAGCTACGACGATTTCGTTAAATAATCTCAATAACCGCATCATCATTGCCGGTGGCGGCGCAGGTGGTGGCGCAGGTGGAAACGGCGCCGTAACTTCTGGTGGGAATGCAGGCTTAGGTATTTTTACTGCATTTACACAAGGAAATTACTCTGGTTATTTTAGACCTGGTGAGGCTGGCGTAGGAAGCGGCAGTGTAATCGGCGGAAACTTTGCTGGTGGCGGTGGCTCCACTGTAGGCGGTAAAACTTATGGTGGTGTTATTGACCTGAGTTTTTCTCAAGGGAAAGACGGAGCTGAAGGGGTTGGTGGCGATGCCGGTCACTGGGGCGGCGGCGGTGGCGGCGGCTTCTATGGCGGTGGCGGAGCTAGCTCAACCAACATTATCAGTGGCGGCGGCGGAGCAGGTTCATCGTTTTACAGCGATGTAGTTTCGCAAAGTTTGCCAGTTGTTGTAATTGCTAAACTACCGGGGCTTGTCGATTTTCCAACTAAGCCACGAAATGCTGGAGGCTATGTCATCGTTTCATATATTGGTGATAAATTACCTTAGATGTGCAAAAAAAATACAAAAGGAACGAATGAAGCAAACTTACTTTCATTCGTTCCTGTTTTTTTGATTAAAAACAAACAGCTGCCTATCGTTATATAAAGAATGGTTGGTATGATTTGGTTGATTTGCTATTTTTAGCTAAATTGTGAGTTGATAAGCAGCTGTTTGAAGAGTATGTGTTCTGCAAGCACATGCTCTTTTTTATAGTGTCTGCTTTTTATAAAACGGACACTATCAGGACTAAAAGACTGGATTAAATCGTACTTCAGCCAAAACACTCCGGATAAAATGGGAAATATCGTTGTAAAGTATCTTTGATTTTGTACATATTGACTCAGCTCGCCTTTTTTGGAGTGGAGTAGTTAAAGTAGGTGATCGTTTACTTCCAGTCTTTCAGCTTGTAAACATTGGCAGGTAACAATGAAAAAGGGTATTGGAAAAAAGGATACCAATGTTTACGATATAAAAAGAGCGAAAAAAAGCGATATTGGTCACCAACCAATACCGCGCAAAAGTTCAACGAATTTGCATCCACTATAACTCATTCACTAATTATGAAAAAAACACTAGTATTTCTTACAAAAATTAGGTAAAATGAAATAGTCGATGTACATTGACTTAGGCAACTTGTATGATCAGTTCTGGCTGATTGTACAGGGCTCTGTAAGAGGATTGCTGTCCTTTTGCAGAGTGCCTTTTTTATTTGTTTTCGCTCTAATTACCAAAAAATATTATCAACACAAAAAAATGATATTAGTCAGAAACTAATACCATGAGAAGCGTTCGCTAAATAAATATCAACAAATTCTATATATGTGCAAAAAACACTAGAATTTTTTTCTAACATTTAGTACAATAGAATCAGTCAATAGAAATATTGACGAGGCAAAACTTGTATTATTAGTTCTGGCTGATAATACAGGGCTCTGCGGGATGATTGCTGTCCTCCTGCAGGGCGCCTTTTTTTATTTGTATTGTAATATTATCTTAACTTAAAGGTTAGACTATAGTCAATAAGATATTGCGAAATAGTAAAAAAAGATTGCAAAGAGTAAAAAAGTACGCTCTAACTTTCCTTTAACAGCGCTGTTTTAGGTGAAAAAAATTTTTACATCATCAAAAAGAGTAAAATTTTACTATGGAATAGTTTGAATTAGCTGCAGTTAGTTGAGCGCTGTAATCTTTTGTTTCATATAAAGAAATTGCAGCCCCAACAGTACTGTCATCAATAAAACAAAAGGAATATCAACGATCACAAGGTAATGAGTTGAGGAATGTAGCACTTCTTTCACCCACCAGACCGCTCTTTTATAAAACTGCAGATAGAGATAATTTCCACAAATAATGCCGCAAATACCGCCAAAAGCCAAAATTATCGCAATTGGAGCAAAAAATTCACCAGTGATTTTTAATGCTGAACTACCTAGGTAAGCTTTGATCTGCAGCTCGTCTTTTTCCAATAAGAATTGCTTTTGCAGAAATGAAAATAAATAAAAGGCGACAAATACAAGCATCGCAAGACAGATAATCAGGAATGCAAATTTTAGAATTCCTAAAAAGCTAATCAACGTTTGATCTGTATTATTTTCCAATAAAGCGTTGATGGGATTGCTGTTTTTTAAGGGATTTTCTTTTTCATTGCTTTCAAGCTGAAGCAAAGTCACCCAGCCTCTGGCCAATAAAATGAAAGACAAGGAGTAAAGCATGCCAAAGCTCAATCTAAGTAATGCTGTTCCTTTTTGGCGAAGGATCGTTAAGCCGGCCTCTTCTATAACATACCCAAGTTTATCCATAACGTTCTCCTTTTATCCTGTTTATAGCGTTTGAACACCGTCAATCGTAGTGGTATAGTTGAAATTCTTCAATTAATTGAATCAATTTTTCGGCATAATCTGGATCGGTGGCATAACCGCCGTTTTGTAAAGCTAAAGCTGCTTCTTTGTAATTTTTACTCGTCTTAATGGCCTTGTAGGAATCCCCCTTTAAAAAATCCATATGATCTGCCATGGACTGTTGGATGGTTTCATACTTTTTAAAGGAATCATCAATTGTTATTCGCTGGCCATCAACGTATTCATCAGTAGGCATTACACTTGTTTGTTCTTTATACTCGCCTTTAATACCAAACAGATTATTTGCTTCGGTTGCGAGTTCACTACGACCCCAATCCGATTCTAAAATCGCTTGGGCAATCGTAATACTGGCAAATAAATGTGTTTTCTTTTGCAACTGTTTCGCCTCGTCAGCGATTTCTTCGATAAATTCCTGTTGATAAGCTGTTTCAGGATCAAGCGGTTCTTCTTTTGGTTTAAAAATGAAAAAAAGACTTGTAAAGGAAAGAAGCAAAATTAGCAGTATTGGAATCAGATTTTTTTTTGAGTAAACAACTGGATTCATAAATACCCCTCTTTTCTTTTTTCAGTTGTTTCCAGTATAGTGGTCAAATGTTACAAAAGGATGCCAAAAAAATTAATAATTATTGGACTTTTATAAGAAATACGTCAATTTGATTAAAAGTGAGGGCAATAAATTTACCGATCGTGCTAAGACAAACAGATTGTTTTACAAGCCTGAGGCTAATATAGTATGATCATTTTTGTGAATACCTATAGGGGTATATTTTAAGTAGGTTTATCTATGTATCAATCAATCATGGTCGATGAATTTGAACAGCTGGAAAAGCGCAATAAATTAGCGATTATCGACGTCAGAGAAGAAGACGAATTTGAAGCAGGACATATTAAAGGGGCGAAAAATTTTCCTCTCAGTACACTGCAGGAATCCGCTGAAAAATTAAATCCCGAACAACCTTATTATGTGATTTGTCATTCTGGCGGACGTTCGCAAATGGCCTGCGAATATTTGGCTGCTTCTGGTTATCAGGTGACGAATGTAATGGGCGGAATGTCTGCATGGAAAGGTACTGTAACAGATGAAATGTGATCCTAAATTAGCCAATCGTCTAAAGCGTTCAGAAGGACAAATTCGCGGTGTACTGAAAATGATGGACGAGGGCAAAGAATGTGGGGAAGTGGTCACACAATTATTGGCTGTTCGTTCCAGTATTGATAAAGTTATCGGACTGGTGGTTACTGAAAATATTAAACACTGTTTAACAGATGAAAAGCTTGATATTACTGATGAAGAGCTAGGGAAAGCGTTGGAAATGATTGTTAAAACCAGATAACTTAGCTGTGGGCGGGAAAAAACTAAAAAACAGTTTTTTTCCGCCCACTACTTACGAATAAACGGTGGCCCAAAGTCAGGTTCTTCGGCAATTTCATAAAATTCGATCAATATAAAAAGCATATTGTTCGTCTTTTACTCCAATTGCTCGAACCTAAACGACTTTTGGATCAACCTCTTTTTCATGTGATGCATGACTAAAAAAATGAAAAAGATGTGCTTGTTCGCTTGTAAAAAGAACATATGTTTGGTATCCTGTTACTCATAGGGAGGGATAAGTATGCAGGCATCATTTAACGTAATCAAATGGGATGAACAGCCAATAAGCGAAGACAGAGACGATTTTCCAATCACGCAGGTTCATGCTGAATATGAGCTGGAAGGTGATTTGATCGGCAAGGCATGGGTGGAATATTTACTTTATTATCTGGACAGTAATTTGGAAGACGGACATTTGGCAACTGCCAGAATTGCGGGATTTCTTCATTTTGAAGGCCAATATAAGGGAAAAACAGGAACCTTTACGGCGGCCGAAAAAGGAATATTTGATAAAGGCTTACTGGACTCTCCTGGTATGATTATTAAGGCTGGCGGACAGTTGCAGGCCTTAACAGGCTCTTATCAATATGATTTTATGAAAGATCAAAGCAAGCTGCGCCTTGATTTTAAAGAGATTCACTAAAGTGAGGAAACATAAACGCTTGACTGAAAGAATTAGTAAATAATTAAGCTGCTTTTTACCAAAAGAATTCTCTGCCTTCGTCTTGAAAAGTCTTCTAATTATTGAGATAATGGCTAGGAAAAGAGGGATTCTATGGGACAAATCTGGCTGGAGCGCTTACTGCGTTGGCAGGCAAAGCTTCAAAAGCTGTTAATAGGTCGTTATGCACGTATGGATCAGCTGAACCGTTTTTTGCTGCGTGTCTGTCTGATATTATTAATAGTGAATCTGTTCTTACCGACCACCAGTGCATTTTGGTTAGCTGCAGCTTTACTTATTTGGATGAATTTTCGCTTTTTTTCCAAAAAAATTTATCCAAGGCTGAATGAAAATACGCGTTTTTTAACGAAGCAAAAGCAGCTCAGCAATTATTTTCAACGTAAAAAGACACAATTCGAAGCACGCAAGACCTATAAATATTTCAAATGCCCTTCCTGCAAGCAGCAATTACGCGCACCAAAAGGAAAAGGCAAGATTAAAGTAACTTGTTCAAGCTGTAAGCACCAATTTTATAAAAACGTCTAAGCAGTTTTAAGCCGCTTAGGCGTTTTTGTGTCAAAAGCGAACATTCCTGTTTTTTCTTTACGCGATATTCAGCTTTTTAGTTAACTGCTGAACAAGTTATGCTATAATGAAAAAAACTATTTAGGAGGTAACTGCATGCGCGCAATTTTAACTGTTATAGGAAAAGACAAGGTAGGAATTATTGCTGGAGTGAGCCAAAAGTTAGCAGCATTAAATATTAATATTCTTGATGTATCTCAAACAATTATGGATAGCTATTTTACAATGATGATGGTCTTAGCAATTTCAAAAGAAAATAATGATCTTGAGCAAATTCGTTCAGAGCTTAATCAGTTAGGAACACAATTGGGCGTAACGATCAGCATCCAAAATGAAGAAATTTTCAATACGATGCACAAATTATAAACAACGATGAAAAGAATAATCAGCTTTAGGAAGAGGAGAGAAACTGTTGGAGACAAATCAAATTTTGGAAACAATCCGCATGATCGAAGAAGAAAACTTGGATATTCGTACGATTACGTTGGGCATTTCTTTACTGGATTGTATTGACAGCGACAGTGATCGTGCGTGCCAGAAAATTTACAACAAAATTACACGCTTAGCAAAAAATCTGGTGAAGGTAGGAACGGAAATAGAAGCAGAATACGGTATTCCGATTATCAACAAGCGCATTTCAGTGACACCGATCGGAATTATTGCGGCTGCCAGCCCAGATAAAGACTACGTTAAATACGCGAAGGCGCTGGATCAAGCTGCTCAAACCGTAGGTGTCAACTTTATCGGCGGTTTTAGTGCTTTAGTTGAAAAAGGCTATCAGCATGGCGATGATATCTTAATTAATTCCATTCCTCAGGCGTTGGCTGAAACAGAATTTGTCTGTTCTTCGGTAAATATTGGATCGACCCGGGCCGGCATCAATATGGATGCTGTTCGTCATATGGGCTACGTGATTAAAGAAACCGCTGAAAAATCAGAGATGGGCTGCGCTAAATTAGTGGTCTTTGCTAATGCCGTTGAGGATAATCCTTTTATGGCCGGCGCTTTTCATGGCGTAGGCGAAGCGGATTGTGTGATTAACGTTGGAGTTAGTGGACCGGGCGTTGTCAAACGTGCGCTGGAAAAGGTTAAAGGCGAACCTTTTGATGTGGTTGCTGAAGTTGTTAAGCAGACCGCTTTTAAGATTACACGTATGGGCCAGCTGGTTGGTAAAATTGCTTCTGAACGTTTAAACGTTCCCTTTGGCATTGTCGATCTTTCCTTGGCGCCGACGCCGGCAGTGGGTGACAGTGTCGCTTATATTCTTGAAGAAATGGGCTTGGAAAGTGTCGGAACTCACGGAACAACCGCTGCGTTAGCTTTATTAAATGATGCGGTTAAAAAAGGTGGCGTAATGGCTTGTAATCACGTAGGCGGCTTGTCGGGCGCGTTCATTCCAGTCTCAGAAGATGCCGGAATGATTGCAGCGGTAAATAATGGCGCATTGAATTTGGAAAAGCTAGAAGCGATGACGGCGATTTGTTCTGTTGGGTTGGACATGATTGCCATTCCAGGCGAAACCTCCGCTGAAACGATTGCGGCGATGATTGCTGATGAAGCAGCCATTGGTGTGATTAATCATAAGACAACGGCAGTCAGAATTATTCCGGCAAAGGGAACTGCAGTTGGTGATATGGTGGAATTCGGCGGATTATTGGGGCGTGCGCCTGTCATGGAAGTGAATCACTATGGCTCGACAGACTTTATCTTGCGTGGTGGTCGAATCCCGGCACCTATTCATTCCTTTAAGAACTGATCCAGCTTGTTGAACTTTTTGACTAAAAAGAAGTATGGTATAATAAAGCCAATGATCTTTATTAAATAAAAAAGGAGTTAACAATCGTGGAAATCAAACGTCAGCAAGAAGTCGTAGAGGCTTTTCATTATGATATGCGTACACAAGAAATGGGCGAAGTTGAAACAGACCTAAGAGTCGGCTTTTCGCCCATTGAATCAAAAGATGAAGCTTATCCAAAGGAAAATTCAATCATCGCTGCCCGCTTGGAATTTCGGTTAGTTTTTGATGAGTACATTTTATCAGGCTCTGTCAGCCAAATTAATCATATTATCAATCATAGAATCGAAAAACAAGAGGATATCAGTCAGCAGGAAGTAGATGAGCTGGTTAGTCCGTTATTCAATATTGTGCAGCGAATGGCTTACGAAATTACTGAAATTGCGCTGGATAAACCTGGTATTCAGTTAAATTTCCAATCTTCTGAAGCCGAATAGTAAAATAGCAAGAGCTGGTGATAGCTTCAAACTATCGCGAGCTCTTTTTTTTATCAATAGCCAGACAAAAAAGTACACGAAAAGTGACTAAATCAGTTACAATATAGCTATCACTGAAAATAGCTTTTTTATTTTTAGGGAAACTGTTGAAGAATAGTTTCCGGGAACCTTTACTTCCTTTGATGGACTTGTCATTTATATTATTTAGCTTCACGGGATTGTGTAGCTTATAAATTTAGGAGGGAAAAAAATGACAACACTCATCACTGTTTTAGTGGTACTGGCCTTTGTTTTAGTGTTATATGGCTTTTATCGTATGCAGGTAAAACATATGAAGTTTTCAACTCGTGTGTTTGCTGCTTTGGGTGTCGGTATCGTTTTAGGTGCAATCATTCAATTCGCATTCGGTACACAAGATAAAGTCACAACACAAGCAATGGAATGGATCGGTATTGTAGGTAATGGTTATGTAGCGTTTTTACAAATGCTCGTAATCCCTTTGGTTTTTGTTTCCATCGTTGGTGCATTTACCAAAATGAAAGAATCCAAGCAATTAGGGAAAATCAGCTTTAATGTACTGGCAACACTTTTAGGTACAACTGCTGTGGCTGCTCTGGTTGGTATTGGAACGACTATTTTGTTTGGATTGCAGGGAGCAAAATTTACGGAAGGAACAGCAGAAACGGCACGAATTGCAGAACTTGCGACTCGACAGGAAACCGTTGAAAATCTGTCAATTCCTCAACAAATTTTATCCTTTATTCCAAGAAACGTGTTCGCAGATTTTGCCGGAACACGTCCAACGAGTACGATTGGTGTCGTTATTTTTGCTGCTTTTGTCGGTGTTGCCTATTTAGGGGTAAAACGCAAAGCACCAAAAGAAGGCGAATTTTTCGCTAATCTTATTGACAGTCTTTATAAAATCACGATGCGTATTGTAACGTTGGTATTGCGTTTAACTCCGTACGGGGTGTTGGCGCTAATGACCAATGTTGTTGCGACAAGTGATTTTGTAGCTATTCTTAACTTAGGAAAATTTGTACTGGCTTCATACACTGCGTTAATCATTGTGATGTTGATTCACTTATTGATTTTAGTTGTTGTTAAGGTAAATCCTGTAAATTATTTGAAAAAAGCCTTCCCGGTTTTAAGCTTTGCCTTTACATCAAGATCCAGTGCTGGAGCATTACCTTTAAATATCGAAACACAAACCAAAGCCTTGGGTGTGGATGATGCAACGGCTAATTTCGCAGCAAGCTTCGGGTTATCCATTGGTCAAAATGGCTGTGCAGGCGTATATCCTGCGATGCTAGCAACGATTATCGCACCGTCAGCGGGAATAAATGTCTTTAGCTTAGAATTCATTTTAATGTTGACTGCAATTGTTACAATCAGCTCCTTTGGCGTTGCCGGTGTCGGTGGCGGAGCAACCTTTGCTTCATTAATCGTTTTAGGTGCGATGAACTTGCCTGTAGCGATTGTTGGCTTGGTGATCTCTGTTGAACCATTAATTGATATGGCAAGAACAGCTGTGAATGTCAGCGACAGTATGGTTGCCGGAATTGTGACAAGCTCTCGCATTCACGAACTTGATCGAAATGTCTTAAATGACAGCAACATGGTTATTGAAGAAAATGCATAAATGAGAATTAAATAAAATAAGAGACGATGTCAAAACGAATAATATGTTTTGATATCGTCTCTTTTTGCGAACAAGCGGCAGTCAAAAGATAGAGTTTTCGACAATGATATGCTAATTATTCGAACCTTAACGACTTTGGTCTAAGCTATTTGCTTAATGCCAATCTACAATTAGACCGACGCTGATTTTTTTAATCGGAATCGTTAGACGAATGTTCACTTTAGCTGAAAAGGAAACACAGTGGCAAGGTGCAAGGTTTTTGATCTGTTTTTCTTCAAAATATTCAATTGTTTTCATTCATTGTTCCTCCTCGTCAAACAAATGACATCCGCCTAAAATACCTAAGATCCGTAACCTTTTTTAGTATAAAATGATTTTCATTCATCTTACCATAAGCTATAATAAATAAGAATTTCTTTTTAAAAAGAACAGAGAGAAGAGGGAATAGATGTTTACGAATCAAGTGAAAATTATGTTGTATGTGACAAATGTGGAAGAATCCAGTCAATTCTGGCAAAAAATCGGCTTTGTTGAAAAAGAACGGGAAGCGGTAGATGGTACTTTAGTAGTGGAGATCGCCCAAAGTCAGGAGGCTGAAAGCAGTATCGTGTTGTACGACTTAGCCTTTATTCAGGAGCATTCACCAGAGGTTGCGGGTAATGCGCCATCGTTAATGTTCTTTTCAGATGATGTTCTGAAATTATATCAATCAATGAAAGAAGCTGGTGTTCAGGTGGGAGAACTGGTTCAGCTGCCCACTGGCTTGGTCTTTAATTTTGCCGACAACGATGAAAATTATTTTGCAGTGTCAGGACAGTAGCTCACTCGGAAACTCTAAAAAGCCTTCAGCGTAAAATTGCTGAAGGTTTTTTTATGGAAAAAATAAATACAATCATTTGTAAATGAAATCAGTCTTAAGAAGGATCAACGGCGGCTAAAACCTATGTTATATTAAAGTTGTTATATAAAAAGGGGGAAAAATTGTGACAAAAAAATTAACGAGTTTTCATTTAAAAGTAATTGCTATTATTGCCATGCTTTTGAATCATATGGGCAGTGGCTGGGGGATTAATGAAATTTCACCTCCGTTATTTTTCTTTACAGAGTTTATTGGAAAGCTGACCTTTCCGATTATGGCTTTCTTGTTGGTTGAAGGATATCATTATACGCGAAATGTGAAAAAGTATGCGCTACGTTTGTTTATTTTTTGCCTGCTATCCAGTTATCCGTTTCATCTTTTGTTTTATCCAAACTATCCGTATGTTCCTCTTGAGTTAGTCAATAATATTTTCTTTACGTTACTCATGGGCTTGTTATTGATTATTTCATGTGAAAAGACCACAAGCACGCTAGAACATGTTTTGTTAGTAATCGGTTTTTCAGTTGCGACGATTATGTCTGATTGGAACCTTGTGGGTGTTTTAATGATTTACGGGTTTTACCGTATCAAAAAGCCAAGTGCCAAAAAGATTATTCCACCACTTTATACAACAGGTGTGCTCTTTTTAATTATGTTTTTGACTTATCTTCTTTCAAAAGGTCAGGCTATGCCATGGTATGAACCAATTACTACTTTAGGCACTTTAGGAATGATTCCATTGCTCTTAAGCTATGATGGTACACGGGGCTATTCACCGAATTGGGTCAAATGGGGTTTCTATTTATTCTATCCTTTGCATATGATTCTCCTAGTTTTAATCAGAAGCTTTATGTAGCGCACGAACATGTGTAATAGTCTACAAGCAGTTTTCTCGCTTTTCTCTATTTGATTTCTATATACTAAAAATGTCTGAACAAATTTAGCTATTCGGCATTTTTATACAGAAATGAAAAGCGAGAAAAGAGGAGAAGAAACATGGACTATCGCGTATTGCTTTACTACAAATATACGTCAATTGAAAATCCGGAAGAATTTGCAAAGGAGCATTTGGCTTTTTGTAAATCATTAAATTTAAAAGGTAGAATTTTGGTGGCAAATGAAGGAATTAACGGGACGCTTTCTGGAACGGTTGCAGAAACAGATCGCTATATGGAGGCTCTTTTAGCAGATGAACGTTTTAAGGATACGTATTTTAAAATAGACGAAGCTCCTGAAAATGCGTTTCGCAAAATGTTTGTCCGTCCTAGAAAAGAATTGGTTTCTTTACATTTAGAAGAAGATGTAAATCCGCTTGAGCTGACAGGAAAATATTTAGAGCCGGCGGAATTTAAAGAAGCTTTGCTGGATGAAGAAACGATTGTGCTGGATGCCCGTAATGACTATGAATATGATCTAGGTCATTTTAGAGGTGCTGTTCGACCGGATATTCGTAATTTTCGTGAATTACCACAATGGATCAGAGACAACAAAGAGCAATTTATGAACAAAAAGATCGTCACTTACTGCACCGGCGGCATCCGCTGTGAGAAATTTTCCGGCTGGCTGTTAAAAGAAGGTTTTGAAGATGTAGCCCAGCTTCATGGAGGGATCGCTGTGTATGGGAAGGATCCTGCTACGAAAGGCGAGCTGTGGGATGGCAAAATGTATGTATTTGATGAAAGAATCAGTGTAGAAATCAATCAGGTGGATAAAAAAATCGTGGGTAAAGACTGGTTTGACGGCACGCCCTGCGAACGCTATATTAACTGTGCCAATCCCTACTGCAACAAGCAAATTTTAGCTTCTGAAGCAAATGAAGCGAGATATCTAGGCAGCTGCTCCGACGAATGCCGACATCATCCGGCAAACCGTTACGCAGCCAATCATGGCTTAAGTGAAGAAGAGGTTGCGAAAAGATTAGCAGCACTGACTGCAGTTACTAAGTAAAGACAGCAAAAAGAGCATGAAAGAGACGAGTGGAAAGTATCTCTTTCATGCTCTTTTTTATAACAAGAAATAAAAGATGCCAATAAAAACGACTAAAAACGCCGCATTCACCCAAGTAAATTGAGCCAAAAAGCTTTTACTGCGCTGCGGATAATATTCTCGATAGACTTTAAAGCCGATCAGATTAGCTAAGGAAGCGATCAATGTGCCGAGACCGCCCACATTTACACCCCAAAATAACGCTTGTGCCTGAGTCGTGAACGGTGCAATCAAGATCGCCGCCGGAACATTACTGATTCCTTGGCTGACAATGATACTGCCGAAAAAGGTGCCCTGACTCGTGGTAAATAATCTCTTGATTAAGGCAGAAATCCATTCCAGCTGAGAAAAATTACCAACTGCAATAAAGAAAAAGACGAAGGTCCACAGTAAACGATAGTCCACCTGTTTCACAGTTTTCGGCTGATAGCTGGCTAAGAGCACGGTCGTCAGTGGAATTACAATCAAATAAGAGCAGACATTGAACACACTTAAAAGAATGAATACACCAATAATCGTTAAAAAGCTGAGCTTCTTTTTATCTAACTCAGGAAAAGCTGTTTGCTGAGTTGGTATTGTTTCTTTTTTTACAAAGAAAAAAGCTAGACTTAAAATAAGCAGAGAAAACAACAGTAAAGGCAAAGCCCAACGAAAAAATGCTCCAGCTGACAGCTTATAATAAGAAAATAGAAACAAGTTCTGCGGATTGCCGACGGGGAAAAAGCTGCTGCCTAAATTTGCAGCAATAATCAATATGACAGCCCCAAAGGCCTTGTTTTTAAGCATCGGTAATTTTCGAGTAATCATTAAATAAATTGGCATTAAGGTCAGAATGGCCACATCATTGGTTAAAAGCATCGAACTAAAAAAGGCCAGCAAAGTAATATTTCTGATCAAGCTTCTGGTCGTTTTCGATAAATCAATCAATTTTTCAGCAAAGTAAGTTAAAACACCAAGCTGCTCAATATTTTTAACTAATAGCATTAAGCCGAACAAACAAAAAATTACTTTAAAATCAATCGAAGCCAAGCTGAACGTTCCAAAAAAGCAGCTGAGAACAGCCACAAAAAAAGCAATAGTAAAGAGCCAGTCATTTTTAAAATATGCGCTGATTCGCTTGATAAACTCACCTCCAAAAAGATAAAACTCCTTTACAAATGTACTTTATAACGAAAAATTACGCAAGTAAGATTCGTTGAAAAAAAATGAACGAAAAGTGCGTGGCAACTTTTCGCTCATTTTTTTGATCCAATTAAATATTAAGTACTTTATCCAAGAAGTCCTTGGTTCGTTCATTTTGCGGATTGCCGAAGATTTGTTCAGGCGTTCCATCCTCAAGGAAATTACCGTCATCAATAAACATGACACGATTAGCCACTTCCTTAGCAAAGCCCATTTCATGCGTGACAATAACCATCGTCATGCCTTGCTTCGCTAGCTTCTTCATTACATTCAACACATCGCCGACCATTTCCGGGTCAAGCGCTGAGGTTGGTTCATCAAACAGCATAATATCCGGATTCATTGCCAAGGCTCTGGCAATCGCTACCCGCTGCTTTTGACCACCTGAAAGAGATTCGGGGTAGCTGTCTTTTTTATCTGCTAAACCAACGCTGTCTAAAAGCTTAAGTGCTTTTTCCTTAGCTTCTTCTTTTGACAAACGACCTAAGTCGGTTGGTGCCAAGACAATATTTTCCATAATAGACAAATGTGGAAATAGATTAAAATGCTGGAAAACCATGCCGATATGCTGGCGAATTTTATTAATATTGGTGCTTTTATCTGTTAAGTTCGCGCCATCAATGATGATGTCGCCGCTGGTTGCTTCTTCCAATTGGTTTAAACAACGCAGGAAGGTACTTTTTCCAGAACCGGAAGGGCCGATGATACAAACTACGTCTCCTTCACGAATAGATACGTTAATGTCATTCAAGACAGTATGCTCACCATATTTTTTGACTAAATGTTCAACTAAGATCTTTTCAGCCATTTACTTCACCTTCTTTTCTAAAACTTTTGCGAATTTGGTTAAAGCTGTGATTAAAATGAGATACATCATAGCGATGATAAAGTAAACCATGGTACTTTGCAAATTACGTGCCACGATAATTTTCCCTGTTTGCAGCAATTCAATCAAGCCGATCGCTGAAAGAATGGTCGTATCTTTTAATGAAATAACAAACTGGTTCACGAAGGATGGCAGCATAATTTTAATTGCTTGCGGTAAAATGATCTTTTGCATCGTGCGATTATAAGAAAGTCCCAAGCTGCGAGAAGCCTCCATTTGTCCTGTTGGTACGGCATTAATACCGCCACGGACAATCTCCGAAATATAAGCGCTGGCGTTTAAGGTCAAAGTAATAATTCCGGCAAGAAAAACAGGAATGTTAAAGCCTAAAATCCCCGGTAAACCGAAGTAAATGAAGAAGGCCAACACCATTAATGGAATCCCGCGAATAATATCGACATAAACGGTTGAAATCATACGCAACACTTTGGATGGAGAAGCACTGAACAAGCCGAAAAGAACACCGACAATCAGTGCAAGGATAAATGAAATCAAGGTTAATTGAATCGTCATCCATAAGCCGTTTAATAGACGTTTCCAATTATTTTGAATCATACCGACAAAGGTTGATTCGTCGACCGTTTTTTCTTCACTGCCGTCTTTAATATACTTACCGACGATTTTGTCGTATTCGCCTGTTCGTTTTAGTTCGGCAAGACCTTCGTTAAACATTTGGATCAATTCTGGATTTTTACCTTTTTTTACAGCGAAGCCATATTTTCCGCCTTCTTCACGTGGGATGGGAGTAATTAGCGGCTGCTTTTGGGCAACACCGTAACCGATGACTGGATAATCATCCATCATTGCATCAATTTCACCAATTTCAAGTGCGCTGTATAAGGCATCTGTTGTATCAAGGTATTTCACAGAATAGCCGTATTTATCTTTATTCGCTTCAAGAAAATCTGCACTTTCGGTGCCGATTTTTGCCCCGACCTTTTTATTTTTTAAATCTTCATAAGACTTGATTTTGTCGTTGCCTTTTTTCACTGCGATTTGAATACCGCTGTTAAAGTATGGAGTAGAGAAATCAAAGGATTTTTCCCGTTCCTCGGTAATGGTCATGCCGGCGATCATTGCATCAGCTTGACCGGATTCCACTGCTTGTACTGCTGAACTAAAGCCGATAAATTTGAATTCAATGTTGAAGCCTTGGAGTTCAGCGATTCGTTTCACTAAATCTACATCAATACCTTCATATTCACCATCTGAATTTTGAAATTCAAAAGGAGCGAAGGTTGAATCACTTGCGATAACGTAATTATCTTTTTTAGGTTGAATCTTTTTCATTTTTCCATCGGCTGGTTCATTGCCGGTAGAAATGTAGTCTGCAATAATTTCATCATACTTGCCGGATTCTTTTAAGTTTTTCAAGCCAGCATTGAATTTTTTCAATAATTCTTTGTTTTGCCCTTTTTTCACAGCGAAACCATAAGAGCTGCCGGTTTCCTTATCACCGACTAATTGTAGCTTTTGTCCATTGGTAATGGCATAGCCTAAGACAGGATAGTCGTCAAAAATGGCGTCTGCTTCACCGTTTTCCAAGGCTTGGTATAAGCCGGTGGCATCATCAAAGTTTTTAATTTTATAGTCGTACTTGTCTTGATTTTTCTCAATGAAGGTCGCGCTTTCGGTGCCAACCTTAGCAGCAACCGTTTTTCCTTTTAGATCTTTATAATTTTTGATTTGATCATTGCCTTTTTTGACCGCCATTTGCAAACCGCTGTCAAAGTAGGGTTCTGAAAAGTCAAATGATTTTTTGCGTTCATCGGTAATACTCATACCTGCGATCATTCCGTCAATCTGGTTTGACTGTACCGCTTGAATTGCACTATCAAAGCCTAGTGGTTTGTGGACCACCTTAAAGTCCTGATCTTCAGCAATAGCATGAAGTAAGTCAATATCGATTCCGATATATTTTCCCTCAGAATCTTGAAATTCAAAAGGAGCAAAGGTTAAATCAGTTCCTATATTATATGTTTTTTCCTCAGCGTGAGCCGACTGCCCCAGTGTAAATGTCAGTAGACTTGCCATTACGGCAACGAATGAAAGTAAAAAGTGTTTACTTTTCATAAAATACCTCCTCTATTTGCATATTGAATAATTATATAGTAAAAATCAGGAGGAATACAAGCTTTTAGCTATGTAAAATTAAAAAAAACCATTATTCCTTACATCTTATGTTAGCATATATAACACGGAATCATTTTGAACGTTCAGCTTATATATAGGAAAGAACTAAAAAATTACCCTTAAAAATTTAACATACGCAATTAATTCAAAAACTAGCGAAAATATGTTCGGTATGTTAAAATGAACAAAGAAGTGATCAAATTTTTTTGAATCCTTTTTTTGATTACTGTAAAGAACTTTAGTAAAGAAGGAGGACGTCAGATGATAGAAAGAGAAACCTCCAATACGTTTGACTTAGTATCAAAATATCAGCCCGACGGCGATCAGCCGGAAGCGATTAATCGCTTGGTTGAAGGCGTCGAAGGCGGCGAAAAAGCTCAGATTTTGTTGGGTGCTACAGGAACAGGAAAAACATTTACGATTTCTAATGTAATTAAAGAAGTGAACAAGCCAACATTAGTCATCGCTCATAACAAAACCCTAGCTGGACAGCTTTATGGAGAATTTAAAGAATTCTTTCCCAATAATGCGGTCGAGTATTTTGTTAGTTATTATGATTATTATCAACCGGAGGCCTATGTGCCTTCCAGTGATACCTACATTGAAAAAGATGCCAGTATCAATGACGAGATCGATAAGCTACGTCACTCTGCAACTAGCTCTTTGCTTGAGCGCAATGATGTTATTGTGGTCGCGTCGGTTTCATGTATCTTCGGTTTAGGAGATCCGAAGGAATATAGCGAACAAGTGGTTTCAATTCGTGTTGGGATGGAAATGGAACGGAACCAGCTGTTGACTAGTTTAATCAACATTCAATTTGAACGAAATGATATAGATTTTCAACGTGGCCGTTTCCGTGTGCGTGGCGATGTAGTCGAGATTTTTCCGGCATCGCGTGACGAGCATGCGTTAAGAGTCGAGTTTTTCGGCGATGAGATTGAGCGAATTAGAGAAGTGGATGCATTAACGGGTGAAATTATCGGAGAAACAGAGCATGTTGCGATTTTTCCGGCCACTCACTTTGTGACGAATGAAGATCATATGGAGCATGCGATTGCCCAGATTCAGGCAGAACTGGATGAGCGTTTGGCTGTTTTGCGTAGTGAAAATAAATTGCTTGAAGCACAGCGCTTAGAGCAGCGGACCAATTATGATATCGAGATGATGCGGGAAATGGGCTATACGTCAGGCATCGAAAATTATTCCCGACATATGGATGGCCGTTCTGAAGGGGAACCACCTTATACACTACTGGACTTTTTCCCGGATGATTTTTTGTTAGTTATTGATGAATCACACGTAACTATGCCGCAAATTCGCGGGATGTATAATGGCGACCGGGCGAGAAAACAAATGCTGGTGGATTATGGCTTCCGATTGCCAAGTGCACTGGATAACCGACCGTTACGTTTAGAAGAATTTGAAGAGCATGTTCATCAAGTGGTGTATGTGTCAGCAACACCAGGACCTTATGAGCATGAACAAACCGATACAGTAATTCAACAAATTATCCGTCCGACGGGTCTGTTGGATCCATTGATTGAAGTTCGTCCGATTATGGGACAAATTGATGATCTAGTCGGAGAAATCCATGAACGGGTTGCCAAGGATCAGCGGGTCTTTGTCACCACTTTAACCAAAAAAATGGCTGAAGATTTGGCCGATTACTTTAAGGAATTGGGCATCAAAGTGAAATATCTGCACAGTGACATTAAGACTTTGGAACGTACCGAGATTATTCGTGATTTACGTTTGGGTGAATTTGATGTGCTGATTGGTATTAACCTGCTTCGAGAGGGCTTGGATGTGCCGGAAGTTTCCTTAATTGCCATTTTAGATGCAGATAAGGAAGGCTTCTTAAGAAGTGAGCGTTCTCTTGTCCAAACAATTGGCCGAGCTGCTCGTAATTCAGATGGCCGTGTCATCATGTACGCCGATAAGATTACCGATTCCATGCAACGGGCGATGGACGAAACTGCGCGTCGTCGTTCCATTCAAGAACAGTATAATGAAGAACATGGAATTGTACCAAAAACGATCATTAAAGAAATTAGAGATTTGATTTCGATTTCTAAAACCGCTGATAAAGAAGAAGGCTTCAAGCTTGATAAGTCTTATCATGAGTTAAGTCGTCAAGAAAAAGCGGACTTACTAATGAAATTAGAAAGAGAAATGAGAGATGCTGCTAAAGCATTGGACTTCGAGACGGCAGCTACACTTAGAGATACAATTTTAGAATTAAAAGCAGCAGAATAGTTGCTGTAAATCGGAAGTACAAGTGATTTGCAAGGGTATGTATTAGAAGGAGAGAAATAATGGCAAATGATAAAATCGTTATACACGGCGCGCGTGCACATAACCTAAAAAATGTTGATGTGACAATACCGCGTGACAAAATGGTGGTTGTTACAGGCTTGTCTGGTTCAGGTAAAAGCTCATTGGCTTTTGATACTTTGTATGCGGAAGGACAACGTAGATATGTAGAAAGCTTGTCTGCTTATGCCAGACAATTTTTAGGGCAAATGGATAAACCGGATGTAGACAGTATTGATGGCTTGAGTCCGGCAATTTCCATTGACCAGAAAACAACCAGTAAAAACCCACGTTCGACCGTGGGAACAGTGACAGAAATTAATGATTATTTACGCCTGCTTTTTGCAAGAGTAGGGCATCCGATTTGTCCGAATGATCATATTGAAATTTCCAGTCAATCCGTGGAACAAATGGTCGATAAGGTATTGGATTTACCTGAAAAAACCAAAGTTCAGATTCTTGCGCCTGTGGTTGCTAAGAAAAAAGGTCAACACAAAAAAGTTTTTGAAATGATTCAGCGGGAAGGCTATGTTCGCATGCGGGTAGATGGCGAAACCTATGATGTGAGTGAAGCACCTGAGCTTGAAAAAAATAAAAAGCATGATATTGCGATTGTTATTGACCGAATCGTCGTGAAAGAAGGTATCCGTTCTCGTTTATTTGATTCCTTTGAAGCGGCTCTTCGTTTGGCAGACGGCTATGCGCTGGTTGATGTGATTGACGGCGAAGAAATGCTCTTTAGTGAACACTATGCCTGTCCGTATTGCGGCTTTACTGTGGGCGAATTAGAACCGCGTTTGTTTTCTTTTAACGCGCCATTTGGAGCGTGTCCGGATTGTGATGGCTTAGGCATGAAGCTAGAGGTTGACCGTGATTTAGTGATTCCTGATCCAACAAAAACCTTGCGTGAAGGAGCTATCCTTCCTTGGAACCCTATCAGCTCTCAATATTATCCACAAATGTTGGAGCAAGCAGCAAATAGCTTCAATATTGATATGGATACGCCTTTTAATGAATTGCCGGAAGAACATCAAGAGATTATTTTAAACGGCTCGAACGGAGAGCTATTCCATTTTCACTATGAAAATGATTTTGGCGGAGTTCGGGACGTAGAGGTACCGTTCGAAGGTGTATTACTAAACATTAAACGTCGCTACCAAGAAACCAACAGTGACTTTACAAGAGATCAAATGCGTTTATATATGACTGAACTAACGTGTCAAACCTGTAATGGCTACCGCTTAAATCCACAAGCCTTGTCTGTCAAAATTGACAACACTAATATTGGTCAAGTAACTGAATTAGCGATTAAAAAGGCTATTGATTTCTTTGAAACCCTTAACTTATCTGAACAAGAGCAGACCATCGCCAAACCCATTTTAAAGGAAGTCAAAGACCGTTTGAATTTCTTAAGAAATGTCGGCTTGGATTACTTGACGCTAAGCCGGGCGGCGGGAACACTTTCCGGGGGAGAAGCCCAGCGGATTCGTTTAGCTACCCAAATTGGTTCTAATCTTTCTGGCGTTTTATATATTTTAGATGAACCTTCAATTGGGCTACACCAACGCGATAATGATCGCTTGATTGAATCATTGAAAAAAATGCGTGATTTGGGGAATACCTTAATTATCGTCGAACATGATGAAGATACAATGCGGGCGTCAGATTATCTGATTGATGTCGGTCCGGGCGCTGGCCATTTAGGTGGAGAAATCGTGGCTCATGGAACGCCGGATGAGGTTGCTAAGAACAAAGAGTCATTGACAGGACAGTATCTTTCCGGTAAAAAAGTCATTCCTGTGCCAAAAGAAAGACGCAAAGGCAACGGCAAAAAAATCAAAGTTACCGGCGCTACTGAGAACAATTTGAAAAATGTGACGGTAGAATTTCCATTAGGTGAATTTGTTGCTGTTACCGGTGTATCTGGTTCAGGGAAAAGTACCTTGGTCAATCAGATACTAAAAAAAGCCCTCGCTCAAAAAATTAATCGTAATTCTAATAAACCAGGTAAGCATAAAAGCATTACGGGATACAATAACATTGAAAAAATTATCGATATTGATCAAAGCCCTATTGGCCGGACGCCGAGAAGTAATCCGGCAACCTATACTAGTGTCTTCGATGATATCCGTGATCTTTTTGCTAAAACTAATGAAGCCAAAGTACGAGGCTACAAAAAAGGTCGCTTTAGCTTTAACGTCAAAGGTGGCCGTTGTGAAGCTTGTCGCGGCGATGGAATTATCAAAATAGAAATGCACTTTTTACCTGATGTGTACGTTCCTTGTGAGGTTTGTCATGGCAAACGCTATAACTCCGAAACTTTGGAAGTTCACTACAAAGGGAAAAATATTGCCGATATTTTAGATATGACGGTGGAAGATGCGGTTGAGTTTTTCCAACCAATTCCTAAAATTCACAGAAAACTAAAAACAATCGTGGATGTCGGCTTGGGCTATGTCACTTTAGGGCAGCCGGCCACAACTCTTTCCGGTGGGGAAGCGCAACGGATGAAGCTAGCTAGTGAGCTTCACAAAAATTCCAACGGTAAGAATTTTTATATCTTAGACGAGCCGACAACCGGGTTGCATACGGATGATATTGCCCGGCTGCTAAAAGTTTTAGAAAGATTAGTCGATGCTGGCAATACGGTGTTAGTCATTGAGCATAATCTAGATGTTATTAAATCCGCAGATCATGTGATTGATTTAGGTCCGGAAGGCGGAGACGGCGGCGGCACTATTGTCGGAATCGGTACACCAGAAGAAATTGCGCAGATTAAAGATAGTTATACAGGAAAATATTTGAAAAATGTTCTCTAATTGGTCTACTCCTTTTCAGAACTATTCTCAACAAAAGTAAAGAAAACCTGAAATTTAGAACTATTTTAGTGAACGCTATTGATTTCAATTCTTCTTTGAAGTAAAATCACAGACAGATAGATATATCGTTCAACCTAATTGGTATATATCTTTCTTCCTATAAGTATTCCGTTCAAAAAGGGAAAGACACAGCCTTCAAATTATGAAGGCTGTGTTTTTTAATGCAATTTTGTAAAAAAGATGAAAAAATAAAATGAATTGTGAATGTAATTGTGCTTTTTTGGTAGTTTTTATTAAGAATATCTGAAAAAAACGATAAAAATAAATTTATTTAGTCGTATTTAATATTTATTTAATAAAAATCATGCTATCCTATACCTACGAAAAGAATCTGGAGGAATGATTTTTTATGGAAAAAAGAGAAGTTAAAATTGGCACCCATTATGTTTGTCATGGTTCGAACTTTTCGTGGTTTTTTGTCGGAGAAGCAATTTCCAAAAAAGAGAAAAATGTCCAAGTAAGAGTCATTAAGTGCCACCCTTCTGATCGCTCAAGTATTCAGAGTGATGATCCAATTTTAAATTTGGATTATTTAAATGTAATTGAAGATGCCTAATTTTAAAGAGCTGCGGCTCTTTTTTTGTTAAATCAACGCCCGACAGCTGTTATTTACAATCGAGCCCCAATGTTATACAATGAGCTAACTACCAAAAAGGAAGAAAAGGATCTTATGAAAAATAATAAAAAAGCGCTACTGGTCATAGGGATAATTTTAGTAGTTGGACTTGTTTCATTTGCTATTAAGGAGCTTATACCAACAAAAACAATTACGTTTGGAACAAGCCGCAAGATCTCAAGTCTATCAAAAACAGAATTGCAGGAGGCGACAGATATTCCCTTAGACGTACAAAATATAGAGAATATGCAGCAGGCTTTAACACAGGCAAACGTTTGGAAAAAATTGGGGTATACGGAAACAGAAGCTTCAAAAATCGCCCAACGATTTAAAGAAAGTCAAAAACAGGCACAAGGGATATTAAGTGAGCTTGCGAATAAGCAAGCAACCTCTTTAAAAGTTATTATTATTGAAAAATCTCAGCAAATGAAGGTTTCAATCGGAACGATGTGAGCCTTTGAAGTAGAAGATAACTCAAAATAAATGAATACGAGGAAGTAACGTCGTTTATTATAATTGTCAATTAAGGATCATGTAATCTTTTCTGCAGGATTGCGATCCTTTTTTTATGGAAAAAATAAGAAGTATTTTAAAAGCTTTCTTTGATACGCCCGGAATGTTATAATAAATAAAATGTGTAAAAAGGAGCGCTATACTATGGTTGATAATTTACAATTAGTTATCATTACTGGAATGAGCGGAGCAGGTAAAACTGTAGCTATTCAAAGTTTTGAAGATATGGGATATTTTTGTATTGATAATATGCCGCCAAGTTTAATTCCTAAATTTTGGGAACTAATTAAAGAGTCCGGCAAAGTCACAAAAATTGCTTTAGTCATTGATTTGCGTTCAAGAACATTTTTCCGGGAAATTCAAGATATGCTAGTTGAATTAGAAAATACGAATTTAATAGATACTACAATCATGTTTTTAGATGCAACCGACGAAGAATTAGTTTCACGTTATAAGGAAACACGACGAGCGCATCCTTTAGCAATGGACGGTTTAATTACCGAAGGGATTCGTAAGGAACGTGCGATTTTAGAAGAAATTAAAGGGGATGCTCAGGTTGTCATCGATACAACGAGGTTATCGCCTAGACAATTAAGAGAACGAATTAATGAAGAGTTTAAAACAAGGGATACTCACGAATTTCGTGTTGAAATGGTGTCTTTCGGCTTTAAATACGGCTTGCCGATTGATGCGGATATCGTGATGGATGTACGCTTTTTACCAAACCCGCATTACATTCCAGAGCTGAAACCTCTAACTGGACAGGATCAGTCGGTGTATGATTATGTAATGAGCTTTCCTGAAACGGAGGCCTTTTATACCCGCTTTATTGATTTGCTGAAAAATGTCATGCCCGGCTATGAAAAAGAAGGAAAATCCAGCGTAACGATTGCCATCGGCTGTACTGGCGGTCAGCATCGTTCAGTTGCCTTGACAGAGCGTGTTGGTAACGAGCTGAAAAAAGATTACCATGTCAATATCACACATCGCGATAAAGGAAAGCGGAAAGAGACGGTGAACCGTTCATGAAGATGAAAACTTACCGCATTCGCAAGCCTAAAATTGTCGTAGTCGGCGGAGGAACGGGTTTACCTGTTATTTTAAAAAGTTTGCGCAATCAAAGTGCTGAAATCACTGCTGTTGTAACCGTGGCTGACGATGGCGGCAGCAGCGGCGCTATTCGAGAGTCCATGAATATGACTCCGCCGGGCGATTTAAGAAATGTTCTTGTGGCGCTTTCGGATATGCCGCAGCTCTATGAGGATATTTTTCAATATCGTTTCAACAAAAATGATAAATATTTTGCCAATCATGCCATCGGTAATTTAATTATTGCCGCTGTTTCAGAAATGCGCGGCAGTACATATGAAGCGATTCAGCTCTTGTCAAAAATGATGCATGTGGACGGGCATATCTATCCTTCTTCTGAAAGACCTTTAACGCTGCATGCTGTTTTCAAAGACGGCACTGTTGCAGTCGGTGAATCAAATATCGCAGTTGACCGTAAAACGATCGATCATGTTTTTGTGACTAATACTAATGATGAAGAACAGCCGAAAGCGGCCCGCAAAGTAGTTAAAGCGATTGAAGAAGCAGATATGATTGTATTAGGACCGGGAAGTATGTTTACCAGTATTTTGCCGAATCTGGTCATCAGTGAAATCGGCGAAGCGATCATCAATGCGACTGGTGAGGTCGTTTATATTTGTAATATTATGACGCAAAAAGGGGAAACCGAGCATTTTAGTGATGCCGATCATGTTTGTGTACTGCATGAGCATTTAAAGAATAAATTTGTTGATACGGTTTTAGTTAATACGGAAAAGGTGCCGGAGGGCTACATGGATCCGGAGATTTATGACGAATACCTTGTACAAGTGGAGCATGATTTCCAAAAGCTGAGGGATGAGGGCTGCCGCGTTATTTCGACGGACTTTTTAAAGCTGAGAGATGGCGGCGTTTTTCACGACGGAGATAAAGTCGTCGATGAGCTCTTTCGGATTGTTTTTGGTGCGAAGTATTAGGTTTTTTAGAAAGGGGGAGGCAAAATGTCTTTTGCCTCAGACGTAAAAAAAGAGCTGACCACCTTGGAGGTTCATCGTGAGCATGCAAGAGCAGAGTTGGCCGCTTTGATTCGGATGAACGGCTCTTTAAGTATTGTGAATCAGCAATTTGTACTCAATGTGCAGACTGAAAATGCCGCCATTGCCAGACGTATTTATTCACTTTTGAAAGATCATTATGACGTTCGAGCGGAATTGCTGGTGCGCAAAAAAATGAAGCTGAAGAAGAATAACGTGTATATCGTTCGTTTAAAACAAGGAACCAAAGATGTGCTGGCGGATTTAGATATTTTGGATAATCTGGTTTTTAATACGCAAGTGTCGGACGATATTATGGGGAATGCGCAAAAGATGCGTTCTTATTTAAGAGGAGCGTTTATGGCTTCCGGGTCAGTGAATAATCCGGAAACTAGCCGCTATCATTTAGAGATTTTTTCTATTTATGAAGAGCATAATGAGGATATTTGCCGAATGCTTAATTATTATGATTTGAATGCCAGAACCTTGGAACGGCGCAACGGCTATATTTCTTATCTGAAGGGCGCTGAACGTATCGCGGACTTTTTAACTCTGATTGGCGCCACAAATTCTATGTTGAAGTTTGAAGACGTACGGATTGTTCGTGATATGCGGAATTCGGTTAATCGGCTTGTGAACTGTGAAACAGCAAATTTGAATAAAACAATTGATGCAGCCTCCAGACAGATTGAAAATATTCAGTATATTGAACGAACGGTAGGACTGACTGCTTTGCCGGAAAAATTACAGGAAATTGCCGAGCTGCGCTTGGAGTATCCGGAAGTTAGTTTGAAAGAACTTGGAGAGATGATTCCTTCCGGAGCTATTTCAAAATCTGGTATAAACCACCGTATTCGCAAAATCAATGAATTTGCTGATAAGCTGCGCGAGAAAAGTGCTTAATAAAAAAATTCTTGGAAGCCCTACTCGAGCTTCCAAGAATTTTTTTATTTACCTTCTAAATAACTGATAAGTTCTTCTTTAGTAACTGATTCGTCAAAAATGTGTTCGCCAATCACAATTGTTGGAACGAATCTAATGTTTGCAGCCTGTGCTTCTGCAATAATTGCTTGGCTGACAGCTGCATCACCTTTTTCTGGAAGTTGTAAATTATCTTCAGCGTAGACTGCGACATCCTCTAGAGAAAGATCGCCCCATTCATTTTGAGTATCATACATTTGTTTTAGATCTGTTAAAGCTTTTTCGGGTAAATCATAATTAATATGGTGGTGCATGACATTTCCGCGTTGTAAGCTTTCTTTTTCCTTGTCAAAAAGCTTGATGATCCGTTGCACTTTACCAGCTTTGACATAATCGTTTAAAAGCTCAAAAGAGTCTTCAAACCATTTTTTGCAGTAAGGGCAGCGCACATTCATAAATTCCACCATTTTAATGGGTGCCTCGTCACTGCCGCTGTTTAATCCATTTTTAGTTGTTACTTTTTGAGCATCAATAACTGAAATATCCATTTATAAACCTTCCTTTCACTTCTTTTAATATTAGTTTAGACCTTTTTGCCTTAAGTTTAAATAAAAATGCCTAAATTCGCTAAGAAATTTAGGCACTTGTTGTTTTTATTAGCTTAAAGAGCTGCTGTTTTCCATAACTTCATCGATTAAGCCATATTCTTTCGCTTGTTGCGCAGTCATGAAGTTGTCGCGATCTGTATCACGTTCAATGACTTCTAAGGGTTGGCCTGTGCGTTCAGCGAGAATCTTGTTCAAGCGATCACGTGTGTCTAAGATATGTTTGGCTGCAATTTCAATCTCCGTTGCTTGACCTTGAGCTCCGCCAAGTGGTTGGTGGATCATGATTTCAGCGTTCGGTAAAGCGAAGCGTTTGCCTTTTTGACCGGCTGTTAATAAGAAGCTGCCCATTGAAGCTGCCATTCCTAAAACGATCGTTTGCACGTCGGCTTTCACAAAATTCATTGTATCAAAAATTGCTAAACCAGCAGAAACGCTGCCGCCTGGTGAGTTAATGTAAATGTAAATGTCTTTTTCAGAGTCCTGTGCATCCAAAAATAATAATTGAGCAATCACTGAGTTAGCGACGTTATCGTCGATTGGTCCGCTTAACATGATAATTCTATCTTTTAATAAACGTGAATAAATGTCATAAGCTCTTTCTCCACGAGATGACTGTTCAATGACTGTTGGTATTAAATTCATAGTATATTCCTCCTATATAAAAGCTCTTAAATCATTTTATCACAAAGCAAATGGGATTGCTTAAAAAAAGTATACTTCATTGGTCAAAAAAGGTCAACTTCAATGCACCAAAAAGCGATGCAGAAGAAACAGCTTATCAGAAAGAGCTAGTTGTGTAAAAGTATCTTTTTCATTTTTGTTTTTCTTTCGTTCACAGACGTGACTGTGTTATACTAAATAAAGAATTGAATGGAGTGAGGAATGCAGAATGTTTGTTTTTATTGCAGGAATGACAGGTGTACTGATTGGTGCAGCGATTGTGTCTGTAGCAGTTGCTTTACGTGTCTCTTATGAAGAGCGCAAAGCCGTCCAGTATCGTGAGTTGGAACATTACGTAAAAGAGATCGAAACATTGAATTTATTAAATAAGAAGATCAATGAAATTTTACAAAAAAGAGATATTTATGTAGATAAATCAGTAAATTTTATTTCAATGGATGATTGTTATATTAGCATTGATGATTTTATTTATCTAGAATCATTTTCGGCACAAAATAATTTTTACTTACCAACATTTCTGGTGGAAGAATTCTTTAAAAAAATTGCCCATCGAAAAGTTATTTTGACTCCTGATGAAGTGATTGCTATGGGGGGCAGCACGTATAAAGGCGGCAGAGCTATTTTAGAAAACTTTTCAGAAGAGCTGCTTACGACGATTGAAGATAAAAAAAGTCAAATGAAACGCTTGTCCAACAAACCATTGTATTACTTCCAAAAAGGATAAAATCAAAACTGTGTAAACTCATTTTGAGCATACACAGTTTTTTATATTAATAGAGCCCAATTCTTCTGTACTCTATTTTTTGAATTTTCTGAACTTTTTTATTAAATTTTATTGACATTCTCATTTTTTAGGTTTATAGTTAACAAAAGCTTTTGAATATCACATGCTATTTTAATCTTTTATAGATTTTTGACGAGGAGACCATTGCCATGAAGAAGATAAACGATCATGTATTAGTCATTATTTTATCGTATAGGACTTAGAACACTGAGATTTTTCGCAGATGTTTGAGTCCTGTTTGTCTTTGGTAAATGGGATTCTTACTAAAGCATCCCATTTATTGATGGGATGCTTTTTTTGTAGAAAACTTTAGTAAAGAAATAGCCAAGGGAAAAATTATCTTAGAAAATAACGTACAATTTTTTCTGAAAATGACGAAAATGGAGTGGATGAACATGCGTAGTGACCAAATAAAAAAAGGAATTGAAGCGGCACCGGCCAGAAGTTTACTGTATGCAACTGGGCAAGTAAAAAATGCAAAGGATATGGATAAGCCTTTTATCGCAATTTGTAATTCGTATATTGATATTGTTCCGGGGCATGTCCATTTAAGAGAGCTGGCGGATGTTGCCAAGGAAGCAATCAGAGAAGCAGGCGGTATTCCTTTTGAGTTTAATACGATTGGCGTAGATGACGGGATTGCTATGGGTCATATTGGAATGCGCTATTCTTTACCCAGCAGAGAAATTATTGCTGATGCAGCAGAAACAGTCATTAACGCTCACTGGTTTGACGGTGTTTTTTACATTCCAAACTGCGACAAAATCACTCCCGGAATGCTGATGGCTAGTGTTCGGACAAATGTTCCAGCGATTTTTTGCTCAGGCGGTCCAATGAAAGCCGGTGTTGATCCAAGAGGGCATACCACGACTCTTTCTTCCATGTTTGAAGCAGTTGGCACCTTTAAAGAAGGCAAAATGACCGAAGAAGAGTTTAACTTCATGGAACAAAATGCCTGTCCAACTTGTGGTTCTTGTGCAGGGATGTTTACGGCGAATTCAATGAATTGCTTGATGGAGGTTTTAGGTCTAGCACTGCCGGGTAACGGGACAATTCTAGCTGTTTCTGAAGAACGAAAAGAACTGGTTAGAAAATCGGCCTTCCATTTAATGGACTTAGTGAAAAAGCAAATCAAGCCAAGAGACATTGTTACTAAAGAAGCGATTGATGATGCCTTTGCTTTAGATATGGCAATGGGCGGTTCGACAAATACGGTTTTACATACTTTGGCGATTGCAAATGAAGCGGAAATTGACTATAACTTGGAAGAAGTCAATGAAATTGCTAAACGTGTTCCATATCTATCCAAAATTGCTCCATCTTCTGCTTACTCCATGCACGATGTTCATGAAGCTGGCGGTGTGCCGGCAATTATGAAAGAGCTGGTGGATTTAGGTGATGCGATTCATCCGGATCGGATCACGGTTACCGGCAAAACGATTCGTGAAAACGTACAGGATGCGGTCATTAAGAATCCGGAGGTCATTCATCCTAAGGAAAACCCCTACAGTCCAGTTGGCGGTTTATCTATTCTTTACGGTAACATCGCCCCGAAAGGCAGCGTCATTAAAGTTGGCGGAGTTGATCCTTCCATCAAGAAATTCGTTGGAAAAGCGATTTGCTTTAGCTCACATGATGAAGCTGTAGCAGCGATCGATGACCATACAGTTAAAAAAGGGCATGTGGTCGTTATTCGTTATGAAGGACCTAAAGGCGGTCCAGGCATGCCGGAAATGCTGGCACCTACCTCAAGTATTGTCGGCAGAGGCTTAGGAAAAGATGTGGCACTGATTACTGACGGCCGTTTTTCAGGGGCGACTCGAGGCATTGCTGTTGGGCATATTTCACCGGAAGCAGCTGCTGGCGGACCCATTGCGTTGGTTCAAGACGGTGATGAAATTGAGATTGATTTGACGAATCGAACATTGGAACTGCACGTAACAGAAGAAGAATTAGCAAAAAGAAGAGACCAGCTGCCCAAGTTTAAAGCGAAAGTAAAAACAGGATACTTGGCGCGTTATACGGCATTGGTAACGTCTGCACATACAGGGGGAATCATGCAGATTCCTGAAGATTTGTTAGATTAAGGAGGGAAGCTTGTGATAAAACAGCAAAAAAAGGTAAAAAATGGCTCAAGAATTTTGATTGATGCATTATTGAAGCAAGAGGTTGATTTGGTGTTTGGTTATCCCGGTGGTGCTGTGCTTCCACTTTATGATGCGCTTTACGATGGCGAAATTAAACATATTTTGACTAGACATGAGCAAGGGGCTGTTCATGCAGCGGAGGGATATGCCAAAGCAACCGGCAAACCAGGCGTAGTTATCGTAACCAGCGGTCCGGGTGCAACTAATATTTTAACCGGAATAGCAGATGCAATGAGTGATTCGGTGCCGTTAGTCATTTTCACTGGACAAGTAATAACAGATGGGATTGGCAAGGATGCATTTCAAGAAGCAGATGTAGTAGGACTGACAATGCCGATCACAAAAAATAATTATCAGGTTCGCAGTACCAGTGACTTGCCGCGAATTATCGCAGAAGCCTTTCACATTGCAACAACCGGCCGCAAAGGACCTGTGGTTATCGATTTACCAAAAGATATTACAATTAAAGAAGCAGAAGTAAAAGAGGAAGTAAAGCTGCATTTGCCTAGCTATCAGCCGACGATTAAACCAAATAAGCTGCAGGTTAAAAAGCTGATGCAGGCTTTGGCACAAGCTAAAAAACCGCTGCTTCTAATAGGTGCAGGTGTCCTGCATGCAGATGCTACTCAGGAATTAAATGAATTGATCAATAAATATGAAATTCCCGCACTTAGCTCACTCTTGGGTTTAGGGGCAGTACCAACTGAAAATGAACTTTTTTTAGGCATGGGAGGAATGCATGGTTCTTTTGCGGCAAATATGGCTTTAACGGATTGTGATTTGCTAATAAATATTGGCTCTCGCTTTGATGATCGTCTAGCGAGTGCACCGCAGGAATTTGCTCCGAATGCGAAAATTGCTCATATCGATATTGATCCGGCCGAAATCGGTAAAATTATCGATACCCAAATTCCGATTGTGGCGGATGCCAAAGAAACCTTAAAGGAAATGTTGAAAACCAATATTACCTGCACAGATACAACGGATTGGAAAAAGCTTAATGCAGCGCGGAAGAATCGTCATCCATTTAAATACGATAAAGAACAGCAAGCAGAAATCAAACCGCAAAAGGTCATTGAATTTATTGGTCAACTAACGAATGGTGAGGCGATTGTCGCAACCGATGTAGGACAGCACCAAATGTGGACGGCACAATTTTATCCGTTTAAAAATGCCAATCAACTGGTAACCAGCGGCGGTCTGGGAACCATGGGCTACGGCGTACCGGCCGCGATTGGTGCAAAGCTGGGTTGTCCGGATAAAGAAGTTGTTTTGTTTGTAGGCGACGGCGGCTTCCAAATGACGAATCAAGAATTAGCTATTTTAAATCACTATAATATTCCCATCAAAATCGTTATTTTGAATAATCAGTCATTAGGAATGGTTCGTCAATGGCAGGAAAGCTTTTTTAACGGTCGTTGTTCAGAATCAGTTTTCGCAACACAGCCGGATTTTGTTAAAATGGCGGAAGCGTATCACATTAAAGGGGTTCGACTTTCTAACCCAGCTACTGTGGAAGCAGATCTGACAGAGGCTTTTAAAGAAGAAGACTCTGTCCTGATTGAGGTAATGGTTTCTCCGTCAGAACACGTATTGCCAATGGTTCCGGCCGGTAAGCCAAATTATCAGATGCTGGGGGTGGAGTAAATGAGACGAATCATTACAGCAACAGTCAATAATAATTCCGGTGTTTTAAATCGCTTTAGCGGCGTGTTAACTAGACGGCAGGTCAACATTGACAGTATTTCTGTCGGTCCGACTGAGCATGAGCATGTTTCCAGAATAACTGTCATTGTGCAAGTCGCAGACTTAAACGAAAGTGAACAGGTAACCAAGCAGTTAAATAAACAAATCGACGTGATTAAGGTATCTGATATTACAGATGAGCCACACTTAGAAAGAGAGCTGGCGCTAGTCAAGGTAAACGCTCCGGCTGCTGTTCGGGCTGAGCTATTTTCTGTGATTGATCCTTTTAGAGCCAATGTCATCGATGTCGGCAGCAAAACAGTCGTCATTCAAGTGACCGGCACGAGCGAAAAAATTAGTGCATTTGTGGATGTCGTCGCTCCTTATGGCATCAAACAGCTGGCAAGAACCGGCGTTACAGGATTTACAAGAGGCAACAACTAAAAACAGGTCTTAAAGCAATCGCTTATAAGCATAAAAAAATTGGAGGTTTTTATTCATGGCAAAAGTATATTATGACAACTCAGTAGAAAAAAATCATTTGGAAGGGAAAACAGTTGCAGTTATCGGTTATGGATCGCAGGGGCACGCACATGCGCAAAACTTGCGGGACAATGGCAATCAAGTCATCATTGGGATTCGTGAAGGAAAATCCGCGGAAGCCGCCCGCAATGACGGTTTCGACGTATTTACAGTAGCAGAAGCATCTAAAAAAGCAGATATCGTTATGATTTTAGCGCCGGATGAAATTCAAGGGACGCTTTATGATAACGAAATTGCACCAAATTTGGAAGCCGGCAATGCTTTAGCCTTTGGACATGGGTTCAATATCCATTTTGATGTAATCAAGCCACCAAAAGATGTGGATGTTTTCTTAGTTGCTCCTAAAGGGCCAGGACACCTTGTACGTCGTACCTTTACTGAAGGCTTTGCGGTACCGGCACTCTTTGGTATTTATCAGGATGCTACTGGTAATGCCAGCAATGTAGCGTTGTCCTATGCAAAAGGGATTGGCGCAACACGTGTAGGCGTATTGGAAACAACCTTTAAAGAAGAAACAGAAACAGATTTGTTCGGCGAGCAGGCTGTCTTGTGCGGTGGCTTAACCAGCTTAATCGAAGCAGGCTTTGAAACCTTGACAGAAGCCGGTTATCAGCCGGAATTGGCTTACTTTGAAGTTTGTCATGAATTAAAACTAATCGTAGATCTAATTTATGAAGGAGGTTTTGAGAAAATGCGCAATTCAATCTCAAATACTGCGGAATATGGCGATTATGTTTCAGGACCGCGTGTGGTTACAGCCGAAACAAAAGCGAATATGAAAGAGGTCTTAACGGATATTCAAAATGGTAAATTTGCCAAAGGCTTTATCGATGACAATAAAAACGGCTTTAAAGAATTCAAGCAAATGCGCAAAGACAACGCTGGACATCCAATTGAAAAAGTCGGTGCGGAATTACGTAAAATGATGCCATTTGTTTCAAGAGAAGACTAAATCAAGTCTCAATCACAAAGATAGATGAGTGCTGAAAAGGAGGTTGAGCCAAAAGTCGTTTAGGTTCGAGCAAGTGGAGTAAAAGACGACCAATATGCTTTTTATATTGATCGGCTTTTATAAAATTGCCGAAGAACCTGACTTTCGGCCACCGTTTATTCGTAAGTAGTGAGCGTGAGACAAAAGTAAATAACACTTTTGCTTCACGCTCTAAGTACGAATAAACGGCGGAAGCAGAAGCAACTCTAGCTGCGCGTCGATCACATCAATCTCTAAGTGCTAAAGCACTAAGAATTGAAGGCCTTCGGAAATAAGCCGAAATTGCTGACAACCACGAAGAGTGAAGTGATTCGATGCTTATCAGTACCTACTTGGTGCTGACAACCACGAAGAGTAAAACGATTCGATGCTTGACAGTACCTACTTGGTGCTGACAACCACGAAGAGTAAAGCGATTCGATGTTTGACAGTACCTACTTGGTGCTGACAACCACGAAGAGTGAAGTGATTCGATGCTTGACAGTACCTACTTGGTGCTGACAACCACGAAGAGTGAAGTGATTCGATGACGAACGTACCTTCTCTTGGTTCTCGGAGTTTAACGCTTCTGTCCCAGCCTCACTATATAAATCGCAACAGCAGTTTCAGTGAAAGGTGGGAAGCATTTGTTAAAACTGACGAAAGAAAAAATTGATGAAGCGTATGACGTATTAAAAGAGGTGGTGACAAAAACACCTTTACAATATGATTTGCAATTATCGCAAAAATATCAGTGCAATGTGTATTTAAAACGGGAAGATTTACAGAAGGTTCGTTCATTTAAATTAAGAGGCGCGTATTATGCTATTAAGCAAACGGCGCCGGAAGTTCTAAAAAACGGTGTAGTTTGCGCTAGTGCTGGCAATCATGCGCAGGGAGTTGCCTACACTTGTCACGAAATGAAAGTGCCGGCCACTATTTTTATGCCGACGACGACTCCACAGCAAAAAGTGTCGCAGGTGAAGTTTTTTGGCGGCGAGCAGGTAACGGTTCAATTAATTGGCGATACCTTTGATGCCTCCGCCAAAGCGGCAAAAGAATTTGCTCAAAACCAACAGCAGGCTTTTATAGATCCGTTTAATGATCTGGATATCATGGCAGGTCAAGGAACTGTAGCGGTAGAAATTTTTCAGGAAGCACGTGGGCAATTTCAAGTGGATTATCTGTTCTCAGCGATTGGCGGAGGCGGCTTAATCAGCGGCGTGGCTGCCTATACAAAAAATCAAAGTCCGAATACTAAGGTAGTTGGCGTTGAACCTTTAGGCGCACAATCCATGCAGGCAGCTTTTAAAGAAGGAGCGCCAGTAATGCTGGAGAAAATTGAAAAATTCGTAGACGGTGCTGCAGTAAAGCAGGTAGGGGAGCTTAACTATGCGCATGCAACGGAATATGTCGATCAGCTGCTGGCAGTGGATGAAGGTCAGGTCTGTACAACGATTTTGGATTTATACACTAAGCAAGCAATTGTAGTGGAGCCTGCAGGGGCATTAAGTGTTTCTGCTTTAGAACAAATGAAAGAAGAAATCAAAGGCAAAAATGTGGTTTGTATTATCAGCGGCGGTAATAATGATATTAATCGCATGGAAGAAATTGAAGAGCGTTCCTTGATTTTCGAAGGCTTAAAGCATTACTTTGTCATCAATTTTCCACAACGCCCCGGCGCACTGAGAGAATTTGTAACGGATATTTTGGGGCCGGATGATGATATTACCCGATTTGAATATACAAAAAAAGTTAATCGTGGGACTGGACCGGTAATTTTGGGAATTTTATTAAAAGAAAGGCAAGAGCTACCTAACTTACTGAAAAAAATTGCAACTTTCGATCCAAATTATATTGATTTAAGTCAAAATCCTTCGTTATATGCTTTATTGGTTTAATATAATTTTTCAACCAAAAAAATAAAAATATCGAGTAGCTTGCTAAGAAAATATTTTTTAGCAGTTCCTCGATTTTTTTTGTATAAAATTATCTTAAATTTGCTTAAAATGTAAAAAATTGAAGAGAGAGTTCTTGCCATTTGAGCGGAAAGAACGTATATTTAATTTACTACATTAAATCAGTCAAACAACAACTACGACTGTCAAAGAACATGAGCCAGATAGAAATTTTTTCACTTCAAATGACCACCTTTTTTCGGTCAGTTATTTTCATTTTTCTATCCTCGAACATTTATAAGTCATGATTTCTTTGTTCAAAATTTACTCGAAACATAAACATTAGAATATTAGTAAAGTTGGAATATAAATGAATAATAAAAAAAGGTTGGAAAATCGCCGCTACATCACCGGATTTGACGGAATTCGGACAATTGCTGTGATCGGCGTCATTTTCTATCACCTATTTCCTAACATAATGCGCGGGGGCTATCTTGGCGTTCCCATTTTTTTTGCAGTTTCCGGATATTTAATTACCGATTTATTGAGGCAAGAATGGCTTCAAAATGAAACAATTGACATCAAAGGCTTTTATATTCGTCGAATGAAACGTCTTTATCCAGGCTTGATCGCTATGCTGGTGATCGCATCGGCTTACATTGGACTTTTTCAAAGAGATTTATTGAACAATTTACGCAGTGAAGTTGCCAGTAGTGTTTTGTATTATAATAACTGGTGGCAGATTTTCCGAGGCTTTTCTTATTTTGATCGATTCACTTCCCAGTCGCCGTTTACCCACATTTGGTCGTTGGCAGTGGAAGCACAGAACTACTTGATTTGGCCTTTACTTTTTATTTTACTGAAACGTTACGTCAAAAACAGCGGCAAAATCTTTGGCTTGGTCATGGGTGGCACGGTTATTTCAGCTCTTTTAATGGCAGCTCTTTATACACCGGGCGCTGACCCGACCAGAGTTTATTATGGAACGGATACGCGTCTGTTTTCTATATTAATGGGTGCAGGTCTGGCATTTGTATGGCCAAGCTCCCGTTTAAAAAGTGAGATACCGCTAAAAGCAAAAAATTTGCTGAACGGCGTGGGTCTTGGCTCATTAGTGATTCTTTTGCTCAGCTTTCTCTTTTTAGCTGATCATTACTCATTTGTTTATTATGGTGGTATCTTTTTGGTTAGTATTTTTGCTACTTTACTGGTCGCCGTAACTGCTCATCCTGGCGCTGATCTGAATCGCTGGTTGACCAATCCGGTTTTCACTTGGATCGGTAAAAGAAGTTATGGCATTTATCTTTATCAATTTCCAGTGATGATCTTTTACGAAGCAAAAATTACTAATCTGAGCGACTATGTCTTATTGCATTCGATTATTGAACTTGCTTTGATTTTGGGAATCAGCGAACTTTCTTATCGTTTTATTGAAAAACCATTGGGAAAGTTTTACTACAAATATACTTGGCTGGCAATAAAAGATTTCCTGAAAAAGCCATGGCTGAACGCTAATAAAATAACCGCAGTCGTTGGCGTCGTGTTATCCTGCTTTGCGCTTTATGCCTTAGCTGTTGCACCCTCCAATGAAGTAACCGCTCAACAACAGCAATTACAAAAAAGTATTGAAGAAAATAAGAAAAAAGCCGACGAACGAAAAGCAGCTGAAAAAGCGAAAAACGAAGGAAAAACTGTTGAGTCAACCAATCAGTCAACTACCGCACCGGAAGCGAACTTTGACTTGACGCCAGCAGAAAACAAAAAAGCGCAATCGATGGAAATTACAGCATTTGGTGATTCAGTAATTTTGGATGCCGCCGCCGGTTTACAGGAAATTTTTCCTAAAATGATCGTAGATGGCGAGGTCGGCAGACAGCTTTATACAAGCTCACCTATAATTGAAAAATTAAACAAAGATAAACTTTTAAAAGATAATGTTTTGGTAGGTTTAGGAACAAATGGATCATTTACAGAGGCTCAATTTGATGAGTTTATGGCGGCAATCGGTTCAAAGCGCAAAGTGTTTTGGATCAATGTTCGAGTTCCAACAAGGCGCTGGCAAAATGAAGTGAACAGCATGTTGGAGAATATGAAGAAGAAGTATAAGAACTTAACAGTCATTAATTGGTATGACTACAGTAATGCTCACGACGAATGGTTTTACGATGATCGCGTTCATCCTAATGTAGACGGTCAAGTGAAGTATTCAAGCTTTATTGCAAAGCAGTTAGTAAAATAATTCTTTAAGGAACAGACGTGTAAAGAGACAGTTCATTCTTGCTGTTTGATAAAATGTAGGTTGGATTTTCGACAATTGATTTCACTGATAAAGAATCAGGGGCAACGCTTAATGAAGGGCGTTCTTCTTGATTCTTTTTTAGTGTATAATAACAATAAAAAAGGAGGAGAGAAGTGAACATGATAGTGCATCACTTTTGTATTCAAACCAATGATTATGAAAAGAGTCTTACTTTTTATCAAGAGCTTCTAGGCTTTAAATTAGTTAATGAGACGAAAAATTTTCATGAGCGTCAGTATAATACTTGGCTTCAGCATGATGATTTATACATAGAACTGCAAACTGGCAAGCAAACGCAGCAGCTCGCTTCTTTTAACAAAGAAACAGAGGGGCTTGCTCATATTTGTTTTTATGTGGAGGACTTGCAGCAACTACAGCAGAAGCTGGAAAAGCAGGGCGCCCATTTTTTAAAGAAACAAAATAAAGCAATTTATTACGTAGAGGGCGGAGCGTTGTTTAAAATAAAAGCCCCGGAAGGAACAATTATCGAATTCAGAGATAGTTTAATTATTTAAAAAGAGCAAGTGCATAAAAAAAAATAAACAGCGTAAGCAGATGCTACCGCTGTTTATTTTAAAATCAATTGATAAGCATAGCGTTCGCCGTCAGGAACCGGTAATAAAATTTCTCCTTGAAAAGAAAAGCCAGTCTTTTTAATCAGCCGCTGCATGGCTTTATTTTTCGGATGTGTATCAATCCGAATATCGAGATGATTTGCCAGTCGGGCGGCAGTGAGCAGCTGGTTTATTAAGAGTACAGCTAAGCCTTGCCCTTGAAAGGCCGAACCAAGTGCTATGCGGTGAAAGACTGCATAAGAGTTCGAAGTGACTTGCCAGCTATTTAACGCTTCATAAGGTGGCTCGCTTTCTGTGGATATTACACCTAAGCCGACAATTGATTCCTCATGAACCAACACGTAGCAGCGCCCGAGCCGAATATCTTGTTTGATCACAGTTTCGCTGGGGCCTTCACCGTTTTGCCATTGAGGCACCTGATTATCCTGCAGCAGCAGCCGTGCTTCAGTAATAATCGCCATGATTGCTGTTAAATCACACTGTTCCGCTTTTTTTAAGTAGGTAGCCATACAATCAGCCTTTCATATTATTGATGGTTTTCAGGTTTTAACTGATAAATTTTTGATGGTCGCCCAATTCCAACAGGCCGTTCTCCAATTTCTTCGAAGTGCTGCAGCATTGCCTTTTTAAAATTAGAATGGTCAATTGTCTTATAATCAACGCCAGAAAATTTTGCAAACACTTTACGTGCTTCAGTAATGGTAAAATCTTTGCCTAGGACTTGGAGGACTTGAGGATCATGCTCCATCTTATTAGCTACGCGGTTGAAGGCCTTTAAAATAATTTCACTGTGGTCAAAGGCCAGCGTATCTTTGCCAGTCGATTGTTTGGTTTTTAAGTCTAAAATAATTTCTACTTCACCATTGGTCAAAAAGAGCGTGTCTGCTTTCCGTTCCATTGTAACCCAGCGTACTTCCTTCGCGTCATCTCCAGCAATTAAAGGCTCTTCCCCAATAAAAGCCAAGTAGCTCACTGTAACGACCCAGCCGCGTGGATCGCGATCTGGACGACTAAAGCTATGGAGCTGTTCAATATTGTCCTTAGAAATAATTACGCCAGTTTCTTCTTTGGTTTCACGTAACACACTTTCTCCTGTGGATTCATTTCGATTAACGAAGCCGCCAGGTAGGGCCCAGGAATTTCTATAGGGATGGCCTTTTCTTTTAATTAATAGAATTTTTAGCTGATCTTCTTCTTTGTTATAACACATCAAAACAATATCTACCGTGAGAGAAGGCTTTTCATATTCAGGAAGTTCTTGTTGATGATACCAGTTTAAAAAGTCGGCTTCACTTGCTTCTTGTTCATAATACTGCTTTTCTGCTTCCTTAGAATTAAAATGGCGCAAAGTGATTCATCCTCTCTTGTATAGATAAAAGTAATTTTTACTTTATTGTATCATTATAAGCTAGAAAAACAACCTAATACTTCATTTACTAAAAAAAATCTATTGAAGAAAAGAGTGGATTGTTCTTTTGGTTAACTTGTTTTATTTTCAGGTTGACAAACTCCTTGATAAATTGTATTTTAATTGATAACAACGAAAAAAATTAGATGTGGAGTGGAAGTATTGAAAACAAAAGAAATCACCCGAATTGCCCTTATGGTTAGTATTATTATTGTTTTAGGTTTTTTTCCGCCAATTCCGATTAGTCTTTTGCCGGTACCGATTGTCATTCAAAACGCAGGCATTATGCTGTGCGGTTTATTGCTCGGAAAGAAAAATGGAACAATTGCTGTACTGCTCTTTTTACTATTGGTCGCCCTAGGCTTGCCGATTTTAGCCGGCGGTCGGGGAGGACTGGCGGTGTTTTTTAATATTACTGCGGGCTATATTTATGCTTATCCATTTTCGGTCTTTCTCATTGGCTGGGTGAGTGAAAAGTTTAATGTGAAAAATCAACATTTAGGGTACGGTTTTATTATTACCTTTGTATTTGGAGCCTTATTTATAGATATTTGTGGTGCTATAGGTGTCAGCGTACTGTCAGGAGTAGGGCTTTTACAAAGCTTGACGGGTAGTTTGGCTTTTATTCCGGGAGACGCTATTAAGGCATTTGTAGCAGCGCTCATTGCCCAACGTCTATCCAAAATGTTAACCTAGGTCAATTAAAACAAAGAGCAGGCTCAAAAGTAACCATTACTCTTGAACCTGCTTTTTCTTTTATTGCGTTAATTCTAATAATTTGTTCTTTAAATCTTCTTCCATATGTCCCAGCTCAATTTCAGCAGCACGGCGTTTTTCTTTTCCTTCTTGTTGAATACGCAAGGTTTCTTGGATGGTTTCAACCAAGTCATTTTGCGTTTTTTGTAAGGTTTCGATATCAACAATACCGCGTTCATTTTCTTTCGCTGTTTCAATAGCTGAAATTTTCAGCATTTCAGAATTCTTCTTAAGAAGATCATTGGTTGTTTCAGAAACTTGTCGTTGCGCGGTAACAGCATCCTTTTGACGTAAAAGAGTTAGCGCAATGACCACTTGGTTTTTCCAAAGCGGAATGGCTGTATTGATGGACGCTTGAATTTTTTCTGCCAAAGCTTGATTAGTATTTTGAATTAAACGAATTTGCGGTGCTTGCTGAATAGTAATTTGACGTGCTAAACGCAGGTCATGGGTTCGTTTATCCAAACGATCTAAAAATTGAGTATAGTCATTGGCGATTTGAACGTCCATCTGGTCACCGGTTTCTTCAGCTTTTTTCATCGCTTCAGGAATCGTAATTGTCTGCATTTCTTCCATTTTTAGTTCGCCGGCGGCAATATAAATATTCAGCGCATCAAAATAATCTTTGTTCTTATTATATAACTGTTCAAGCATAAGGTTGTCTTTTAATAGCCCATTTTTTTCTTTTTCCAGTTTGACCGCAATTTTGTCAATTTGTGCGCCGATTTTTTGATACTTGGCCGTGATTTCGTAAATGGATTGTTTTACTTTACCAAACATCTTTTGAAAAATATTTCCTTCACCGGCACGTAGTTCATCTGGGTTGGCTTCGTTCAGGCGATACATTAAATCAGTTAAAGAATCACCAACGGGACCGATATCCTGTGCCTGTACGTGATTTAACATGGATTGGGAAAATTCACTTAGTTTAGTTTGGGCAGCAGATCCATAGGTAATTACCGCTTGAGCATCTTGAGTGTCAATTTTTGCAGCTAATTCTCTTGCTTGAGCCTGACGGTCTTCAGGTAGCTTATCGACTAAACGATCGGCTTTTTGCTGTTCCTGCAGCGCAGAAATTTCACTTTGCTGAGTGGCCGTCAACGAATCAACCGGTGTCGCAAACGGATTATTTAATAAATCGTCTAAGGTATCATTTACCGGGGTAATGTCTTTTACTTTATCTTCCATAAAAATTCCTCCATTATTTTAAAAGCTGCTCGAAGAATAAATACTTAATAGAAAATAGGCAAACATGCTGTAAGCTCACTACTTTTCACATGCTTGACCTATTTTGCTGACAACCATTTTAAATGAGAAAGTTCTTAAGCATCCTCTTTTGGTTCATTATCTCTTTTTAAGCTGTTTTTGGCAACGGATATCTCAACATCCAAGTCCTCTAAATCATCAGCCACAAATTGTTCATAGTCTTTTTTAATCAATTTTGAGACTTGATCAATTACTTGAGAGCTTTCTTCTAGTTTTTCATATGTTTGCTTGTTTTTAATTTCGTGGTCATTGATTTCTAAATATTTACCAGTTAAATCAACTAAGTTCGGCAAATGTGTGTAAAGAAAGTGATTCGCCAAGTGCAGTTTTTTCGGTTCTTTTACTAATTCTTTGAACATCGCTTTTGATACACGCAGAGTATCGTTACGCAAGTCAATTGCACGTAGCTTAGTAGAGGCATTCATATTTTTTTGTAGTTGAACAATTTGTTTTTTCGCAGTATTCATGGTATCACGGAAAAAAGTAATCTCTTGTTCCGACATTCCCAGCTGGGTGTAATGTTCTTCTTTTGTTTTTGTAAGAACAGGCAGCTGCTCTTCTTTGGTTGTTCTTTTTGAACCAGTAAAGAAAAGAACAACCAAAAGAACAGCGAAAAATACTGCAGCGACAAATTTAGTGTGCATTAAACAGGTTAAAAAGAAAACCCCTAAAACGATGCATGCAATTATTTTAATTGTATTGCCAATTTTCATTTATATTCCCTCCAATCAGTCATCGAAAGTCACTTCTGCTATATAGGTATTTTAGCACAATCTCACCCAGAAAGAATATCAGTCCAAAGGTTGATTTTAAGATTTAGCAAAATTATAAGAATTATCGAGTAAAATCAGTGAATTTTTCCTACTTGCGATGTAGACGGTGCTGATAACGTTCATTTAAAAAAAATTGAAAGAAAGGTGAGAAAAAAAGTGGATCGTGCGTTATAATAGTAGAAAATAAAAAGAATAAAAGGAGAAACAGCGTGAAAAATAAGAAGGTCATTACTCTGTTATTCTTGGGTTTGGTGCTCACTGGATGCTCGAAACGTGAGGTTGTTGATGATGAGATAGAAGACGTATACATAGATGAACCAAGTTCCACAGTAGAGGAATCAACCTCTTATGGAAATGATGAATTTTACGAGCCCTTAGAAAGCACGACGAGTGAAACAAAAGCTGAAAGTACTAAAGAAACAGAGCAAACCAAAGAAAAAACGGATGAATCAAAAGGAAAGTTAGAAGTTGTCAAAACAAAAAACGGTAATTTCAAAGTGAATTTAACCTCCGGCTGGAAAAAAACTGCAGCAAAAGAATTGAGTGACAATGCAGACGTAAGCTTGAAAAATGAAGCGAAACAAGCCTATTACATGGTTCTTAGTCAATCGAAAGACGATTTTGAAGATTTTGAGAGCTTCAAAAATACGATTGATCTTTCTGATTTGGGAGAAATTTCCGATGAGAAAACAGAAGAGGTTAATTATAACACTCTAACAGGTGAACGCAGAACCTTTACGGCCAAAAAAGACAACGTAGAAGTTTATTATATTTATGACCTGATGGAAGGCAGCGATCATTACTTACAGTGTATAAGCTGGACTTTAAACAGTGATAAGCAAAAGAATGAAGCTGAATTAATAAAATTGATGAAATCATTAGTTGAAATTCCGGAATAAAGTAATGCATAAGCTTGAAGCGAACAATTTACAATGTTTGCTTTAAGCTTATGCTGCGATAGGAACAATAAACAGTCAGGCTGGTTCAGCGCAAAAAAAGTTTAGTAATCATTGAACAGCTCTTTATGAAAGGCAGGGTCGTTAAGAAAATCTTCACAATCCGGAAATATAAGTGCGAAATGACAAAGATTATTGTATTATATTCATAGAAAGATTGGTGAACTGTATGATGAATTTTGAGGATTTTGAAGAAAAAACAATTTCCAGAAAAGAGATATTCAAAGGTCAAATCATTGAAGTTGTTGTAGATGAAGTGCAATTACCAAACGGTGGAACGGCTTCTAGGGAGCTGGTTTTTCACCCGGGAGCGGTAGCAGTTATTCCGATTACTAATGACAATCAGATGATTATGATTAAGCAATTCAGAAAGCCTATGGAAAAAGTAATCTTAGAAATTCCAGCTGGTAAAATTGATCCCGGAGAACATGATCAGCCGGAAGCAGCGGCTAAAAGAGAATTGGAAGAAGAAACAGGCTTACAGGCAGGACAATTTTCTTATGTTGCTTCTATGTATGTTTCGCCTGGCTTTGCGGATGAATTATTGCATATTTATTTTGCGCAGCAATTGGCAAAGGTTCCAAATCCTCGTCCGCAAGATGATGATGAGGTATTAGAATTACATAAGGTTACACTCGATGAAGCCAAAGCAGCCATCGCTAGCGGTTTGATCTGTGATGCAAAAACGATTTTTGCGGTACAGTACTGGGAGCTGCAGCAGTTAAAAGCAGCTAAGGAGGATAAGGAATGAGTAAAGGTCCGCTGGTTACTCGGGCAAACTTACGTAAACGTCGTGAAGAGGCTGAAAAGCAAGCTCAAAAACAACTGGAATTAGAGCAAAAAGCAGCTGATAAAGAGTACCGAAAGAAAGAAAAAGAAATTTCAAGTTTCTATCGAAAAGAGCGCAAAAAACAAAAAGAAATTACGAAGTCACGTTCAGCGGAGCAAAGTAGAATTCGCGAACGCAGCCATACACTGACTAAAGCAATTATTGTGGTGGCGATTTTACTGGCAATTGTAATTTTTATTGTTTTGAATCTATAGAAAAGAGGAAATTATCATGAAAATTGGTATTATTGGCGCAATGGATCAAGAAGTAAAAATTTTAAAGGAGCATTTAACGGATACACGTTCGTGGGAACGCGCTGGAGCATTGTTTATCTCCGGATCTTTAGGACGTCATGAAGTGATTGTCGTACGCTCCGGCATCGGCAAAGTGCTATCTGCGGTAACGACGACTTTATTGATTCATCAATATGGCGTAAATATGGTGATTAATACAGGATCAGCCGGCGGTATTGGCCAAGGGTTAGCCGTAGGTGATTTAGTCATTGGTGAAAAGCTTGCATACTTTGATGTAGACGTGACAGGTTTCGGCTATCAACCGGGACAGCTGCCGGGAATGCCTTTGTATTATGAATCAAGCGACTATTTGAAGCTGGAAATTAAAAAAGCGGCTGAAAAGACTGGCATTGCCACACATTCCGGTTTAATTGTTACAGGAGATTCCTTTGTTAACGACCGCGAAAAAGTAAACCGTATTTTGCAGGATTTTCCGAATGCATTAGCATGTGAAATGGAAGGGGCTGCAATTGCTCAAGCGGCTGCGCAGTTTAATATTCCATTTTTAGTGGTACGGGCAATTAGCGATACAGCGGATCATGAGGCTTCTCAAACTTTTGATGAATTTATTGAAGAAGCGGGTGAAAAATCGGCACAGATGGTGATTCATTTTGTCGAGCATTTAGTTTAGTCAGGAGGAACAGCGATGAAAGCCTTAATTTCAATTGATTATACAAATGATTTCGTGGCTTCAAATGGTGCTTTAACAACAGGGGAAGCCGGACAAGCCATTGAAAAAGCATTATTGGCTGTTACGGAATTGTTTACTCAAAATAATGATTTTGTTGTATATGCAATTGATCGACATGAAGCTGATGATTCGTATCATCCGGAGAACCGCTTATTTCCGCCGCATAATCTGGCTGGAACAGCCGGGCGAAAGCTTTACGGCAGACTTGCCGACTATTATGAACAGAGTAAAGGGCAAGCAAATGTTTATTGGCTGGACAAGCGTCATTATTCAGCGTTTAGCGGTACTGATTTGGATATACGTTTACGTGAGCGGAGAATTACTGAACTGCATCTTGTGGGTGTTTGTACAGATATCTGTGTTTTACACACGGCGGTTGATGCTTATAATTTAGGCTATCAGCTTTTTATCCATAAAGATGCAGTTGCCAGCTTTGACGGTACAGGGCATCAGTGGGCGTTAAAGCATTTTGAACAGACGTTGGGTGCTACTATCGTCGAATAATTAACAAAAACTGACTGGATTCGCTAAAAAAGCTAGCGGACAGTCAGTTTTTTTGCGTAAAAGAGTAGTTAAAAGGTCGCTATTTTTGTATTAATCAAGAGTTCAAAGCTATAATAAACAGGAAGGATAAAAGGGGCAATCAAAGAAGAATGGAAGTGACCAAGAATGGTTAATAAAAAAGAAATTTCAGAATTTGAATTGCTCTATGACTTGATTTTTGCTTATGCATTCAGCCGAGTGGCAACAGTCATGCTGGTTCCTGTAAATCAGTTCATAACTTTTCAGAGTATTGGTCAGTTTTTGCTGGTGTCCCTTGTTTTTTGGACAATCTGGTCTTATCAGATTGTGTTTGCCAATCGGTTTTCGGTTAAGAATAAATTGACTCCGTTATTTTTATTTTTTGACATGTTTTGGGTGTTGGTCTTATCCCAAGCGCTTAGCATGGATATGGCACAAACACATGTAACCTTTGCAAGCGCAACTTCAATTTTATTCTTTAGTATGGCTGTTCAGTATTATTTAAAAATGCGGACTACTAATGATGTCGCTTTAAAAAATCTTTGTTTTCAATTAGTTATTATGCTTAGTCTTACTGGCGGAATTGGGTTTATCACTATTTTCCCTTGGGGAGGTTTTACTGCCAGGAGTTCAATTTACGGTTTTTCCGTCCTGATTGCCGCGATCTTTCCCATTACATTAAAAAAGATGCTGGCGGAGGTAACGGTTAATTTTGGCGATTTGACGGAAAGATATAGTTTAGCAACGTTGTTTTTATTTGGAGCAGCAGTGATTGCTGTAGGGCAGACAATTATTTTTGATCAAATCGGTTTAGGAAATATCTTATTCTTTTTAATGATATTGGGATTGTTGCTTTTTTATCATACAATTTATAAAACCGGGATAGATCGACAAAGTCATACAGGTGGGTTAGTCTTAATTTATTCGCATTACTTTATTTTTATCGGTTTAGGCTTAATCGTTGTTCTTTATGAAAAATACCTTAGTGGCACCATTCAGTCCTTGTTCTTTGTAATAACTGCTGCTCTCAGCCTAGCGCTATTTTTAGGCGGAATAATTATAAATATGATTATTTATAGTAAAAGGGAGCATAATTATTTGGCCTTTATCAGTAAAAATATTCTCTTCTTTATCGCTTGGATTGCCCTAAGTTTGTTGATTCAAGAGATTGTTTGGCTATTTATGATAGTTACTATTTTGTTTTTATTATTCTTCCTGTATAAAGTGAAACGAGAAATGGCAGAGTAGAAAAATCTGGTTTTTGGTCATCGTTTATTCGTACTCAGAGCGTGAAGCAAAAGTGTTATTAACTTTTGTCTCACGCTCGTCTATTTGGATATATTTCCATGCGGATGTATCCTTGCTCATCTTCTGGTTCGTTCTGGTTTTTCAAGGTAAAGCCTTGGTTAAGATAAAATTGCTTCGCTGTTCTTGAGGCTGGAACTTCGATACGATCGGCTCTAAGAAAAAATTCATCTTGTTTGAGCATGTCCATAAGTAATGAACCGATACCTTTACGATGCTTGTCAGGATGAACAAATACGCTTAAAATAATACTTTCTGTAACTGAACCCCAGTACGGACAAATTGTTCCAGTTCCTATAATCTGATCGCGGCTTTCTGCAACATAGGTATGTGCATAACGAGCCTGCTCACAAAGCTTATCTGGAGTGTATTCTGCGACCAGTTTTTCCATCTGTGCGAAGGGATAATCCAAGCTGTTCACTTCAAGAAAATTACGATGTAAAAGCTGTGCAACCGCAGCAGCATCTAATGGTTGAAAACGTCTAATTTGAATGGTCATAGTGTGCTCCTTTTTCTTTTAGGTAGGCAATCTTTTGTAGGCGTGTTAGTTTTTTAAAGGCATATTCGGCTTTGGTTGCTTCACTGCGGCTGGCGAAGGTCTCGACATGAATCATCTCTAAAGGACGACGTGAAGGCAAGCGAGTGTATTTTGCACCGATGCCATCATTGTGTTCCTTTAAGCGCCGATCAGGATCAGTCGTATAGCCGCCGTAAAAGGTTTGGTCCTTACAATAGAGCACGTAAAAGTAATGACTATTTGCCATATAACATCGCCTGCATTTCCGGAGAATATTGCTGCTGTTCATCGTAGATGAATAGCGGCGGTAAAACACGAAAGCCGGCTTTTTTGCCTTGTTTAATACCTTCTATTAATAACGTATTAGCTTCTTTGCCGATTTTGGGGTAAACAAAGCGTACACGTTTAGGGGCAATATCGGCGGTTGCCATTGCCTGAAGAATATCTAGAAAACGATCCGGACGATGAACCATGGCCAGACGTCCATTAGTTTTAAGTAATTTAGCCGAAACCTCGACGACTTCATTCAAGCTTGTCTGAATTTCATGGCGGGCAATAGCTAAATATGGATTCGGATTTTTTTGACTAGCCGGCAGCTCTTTGAAATAAGGAGGATTGCAAAGAACGAGATCACATGAATCAGGTTTAACGACAGTTGCAGCTTGCTTTAAGTCCAGTTCGATCATTTTCAGCTGTTCCTCCAGCTGGTTCAACTGAATACTACGGTTGCCCATATCCGCCAGACGAGCCTGCAGTTCGATTTGAATAATACGTGCTTGTGTTTTGCGGCTGGCAAACAAACCAACAGCACCATTACCGGCACACAGATCAACAATAGTTCCTTTTTTGGGATAAGCTGGAAAATTTGCAAGTAAAACCGCGTCTATTGAAAAGGAGAAAACCTCCTTGCTTTGGATGATTTGAATAGCATCCGCATATAATTGATCAATCCGTTCACCTGGTAGTAGCATGTTTATTTCAGTCCTTTAATCGATTAGTAGTTGCTTGACTAAGTAATATTTAGTAGTTCCTGCAAAGGGAGTGTCCGCTAATTGCCCAAACACACGATAGCCAAATTTTTCGTAAAAGGCTTTGGCCTGATAGTCCTGCGTATGAATAGTAATCTGGCTAGAGCCGCAATCTGCAGCAAAAGCCTCGGCTTTTTGCAAGAGTTTGGTACCATAGCCTTTTGAACGAGCTTCTTTGTTTAATGCCAGCAAGGAAATGTGTGTTGTGTTCATCCACTTATTCGCTGTGATGCCACCAATATAATGACCATCCTCATAAAGAGCACATGAAAAGCTGGTATTTTCTTCGGCGGGCACCTTTTTTTCTGCCTCCTGCTGTTCAGAAAGCAACGCGATAAGACGTTTTTCATTTTCGGCAAGAGTCAGCTGTTTGAATTCAAGCATAAAGACTTCTCCTTTTCCTTCGATTATATAGCAGTTATTCCAAAATAAAAAGCTCTTTTGTAGAAGCTCGGGCGTCGTTGTATTATACTACGATTAAGATTAAAAGAAACCTCTGAAAAAGACTTGTCAAAAAGCCTCATTTTCGGCATACTTAAAGCTAGTGAAAAAGAAAGGAAGAAAGCTATGTTTTTTACATTTATGCGCGGAATTGTCCGAGTGATTTTATTTATAATCAATGGTAATGCGCACTATGAAAAGAAAGACCGCATTCCTCAAAATGAAAATTACATATTAGTGGCGCCGCATAGAACTTGGTGGGAGCCATTGTATTTAGCAGTTGGCGGTTCACCGAAGAAGTTCAGTTTTATGGCCAAAAAGGAATTATTCAAAAATCCCATTTTGAGCTTTATTTTACGACATGCCAATGCCTTTGCTGTAGATCGTGAAAAACCTGGTCCAAGTGCCATTAAAACACCAGTAAAATTATTAAAAAATACGGAATTGAGCTTAATTATGTTTCCAAGCGGTACGCGCCATTCTTCTGAATTAAAAGGCGGCGTTGCTTTGATCGCTAAGATGGCTAAGGTACCAATTGTTCCAGCAGTTTATCAAGGACCGCTGACTTTGAAGGATTTATTTAAACGTCGTCGAGTGACAGTCAGATTTGGCGCACCGATTGATGTCAGTGACATTCAAAAGATGGATAAGGACGGCATCGCTGAAGTCGAACGTAGAATGCAGACAGCCTTTAACCAGCTGGATCAGGAAATTGATCCAAATTTTAAATATGAAGCTTAAGCACAAAAAAATAAAACGTGTATCTTACTGAAAAATCATTCGTTGATTTTTTTGTTAAGATACATTTTTTTTATAAAAATATAATACCTTTCAGGGATATATTTTGCTGTAAATTTGTTATAATAGTAAGAAGGACTTTTTTAGGTGGTGGAATCATGCGTTTTTTACATACAGCAGACTGGCATATCGGCAAAAAGCTACACGGCTATGATTTATTGGAAGAACAAAAGGCTGCTTTTGAACAAATTCTGGCAATTGCTAAAGCGGAAAAAGTAGAGGCGATCGTTGTCGCAGGCGATTTATATGACCGTTCTGTTCCGGCTGTTGAAGCGATTGAGGTCTTTAATCAAATGATTATTAAAATGAATTTACAGGAGAAATATCCTGTTTTGGCTATTTCCGGAAATCATGATAGCAGCGTGCGTCTGGAGACAGGGGGACCTTGGTTTGCGCAGTCGAATTTTCATTTGAATACGCAGCTGATACAAGCGTTTCAGCCTATTGAAATGAATAACACGCAGTTTTTCCTATTGCCTTATTTTGAACCAATTTCGGCACGTATCTATTTTGAAAATGAAGCCATCCGCACCATCGAGCAAGCAATGAAAGCAGTCATTAATGAAATGACCAAACAATTTAAACCTGATATGGCGCATGTACTGGTCAGTCATTTTTTTGTTGCTGGCAGTGAGAAATCCGATTCTGAAACGAAATTAATGGTCGGCGGTTTAGATACTGTACCGGTTTCACTTTTAGAGGTCTTTGATTATACTGCATTGGGTCATCTACATGGAAAAAATGCCCTGCAGGCACCCAAAGCGCGGTATAGTGGTTCACCGCTAAAATTTTCATTGTCGGAAAAAAATCAGCAAAAGGGCGTCTTTATTGTTGACGTGACGCCTGGCCATACGGAGTTTACGTTTAAAGAATTAACACCTTTCAGAGATATTGTTCAAATTGAAGGGGCGTTTAAGGAAATAACAGCACCGGCTTTTTATGAATCAATCAATCGGGAGGATTATCTGCATATTCAACTGACGGACCGCGCAATTATCCCGAATATGATGAATCAATTAAGACAGATTTATCCGCGAATTATTGGTGTGGAGCGCTTATTTGGCAGAGAAACGAAGTCTCAAGGAGAAGCCAGACAGACCCTTAAAACTTTAGAGCCGGTGGCACTGGTCGATCAATTTTTTACAGAGGTTACCGGTGAAGTGTTAAGCGTGCAGCAGCAATCATGGCTAAAGGAGCATTTAGCCGCGATTCATCAAGAAGAAAGAGGGAAATAAGTTGAAGCCATTGACATTGACCTTAAAAAACTTTGGTCCGTATATTAATGAAACCATTGATTTCAATAAATTTGATGCGGCTTCATTATTTTTAATTAGCGGTAAAACCGGCTCGGGAAAAACCACGATTTTTGATGGAATGAGCTATGCTTTGTTTGGCGAAAGCTCTGGAAAATTAAGACAAGGAAAGGAAATGCGCTCAACCTTTGCCGACCCTTCAGAACCGACAGAGGTATGCTTAACCTTCTCCCATAGTGATCACATTTACGAAATTAGTCGTAAGCCGGAGCAAACCTTATTCAAAAAGCGCGGTGCTGGTACGCGCGTACAGGCCGCCAAGATTTCATTAGTGGTTAAGGATTGCAATGGAAAAGAACTGCGAGAATACACGAAAAGACGGGAAGTCGATCAATGTATTGAAGAGCTGCTGCATTTGGATGCGAATCAGTTTGCCCAAATCGTTCTTTTACCGCAGGGTGAGTTTCGGACTTTTTTAATTGCCAACAGTAATGATAAAGAAAAAGTGCTGCGTAATTTGTTCGGTACTCAGTTATACCAAGAAGTAACGGAGCGCTTAAAAGAACAATTAAAAACCTTAAATAAAGAAATTGAAAAAACCAGACAGACGATTTCGGCCAAGCTTGATCAATTAACGTGGGAAGCAGCCAAGCCGGAAGAGGCAACGATAGAAGAGCTGCTGAAGGCGTTGGAAACAGAGCAAAACCAGCGTCTGACTCAACAAAGCCAAGCAAAAGAAGACTTGCGACAATTGGAAAAGCAAAAACAAGCCAAGGAGCAGGAAAAATATGCATTGGACGAATTAAACAACAGCTTTACTAAACTAGCACAATTGAAAGAAGAAAAAAACAAACTGGAACAGCAAAAACCAGCATTTGATCAGCTACGTGCTGAAATCAAGGAGCTGGAATGGAGCCAAGGTCATCAGGCGCTTGTTGAAAAAATGGATGAAAAAGCGGCACTGGTTCATTCTTATCAACAGCAGCTGACAGATAACGAAAAAGACCAGTCAGCTTTGTCACAGCAGCTACAGCAATGGCAGCAAAAACAAGTGGCGCATCAAGCACAAGCAACAACGATCGAAGAAATGAAAAAACAAGTAAATAAAATCCAGTTTCAGCTACCTTTATTCGCAGAAAAAGAAGAGCTGCAGCTAGAAATCACTCAAGCCGCCGTTACTCTTGAGCAAGCTGCAAACCAACGCACTGCTTTGCAGAAACAGCAGCAAGGATTAGCTGAAAAATATCAAAAATTAAAAGCAATTATTGAAAATCAGGTGACGCTTGAAAAGCAAAAGCTAATGTTAGAAAAGCAGCAAGAACAATGGTTGAAGCTGGCTGAGTTGATACAGCAGCAAGAGCAGCTGTATGACAAAATGCAGATGTTAAAAAAACAGCAAACAGCGACCGCTTCAGAGCAAGCAGCAGCCACCAAACGGCAAGCGGAGCTGCAGCGAAAAGTCAAAAAACAAAAGAGTTTATGGGCTAAAATGCAGATTAGTCGGTTGAGCTTGCTCTTGGTTGAGGGCGAACCTTGTCCTGTTTGTGGCGCTTTAGAGCATCCACAGCAAAGTCAGCCGCATGAATTTTCACTTGAAGAAATCAAAGAGAGTGAAGAACAGCTGAATGCAACAGAAGCGCTGGTTCAAGCACAAGAACAGCTGCTTGCCAAGCTACAGGCTCAACTGGAGCAGCTTCAGCATTCAGAGCAAGAACTGGTTCAGGAACAAAAGCTGCAGGCTGAAAAAATTGCAGCACAGCTGACGACAATCAAAGCTGTAGAAGAGCTTCCCGCTACTTTTACGACAGAGCTGGAAGAGGTTGCACAAATCCTTGCTAAGCTGAAAAGAGAAATAGCCGATTTAGTTCAAGAGCTTGCGCATACAACCGCTGCAGAAGCCGAAATTAATACCGTTCAGGATGAATTAACCCAGTTGCAAGCTAAAATTACGGAACAGGACACACTGGTGGCCGAACAAAGTCAAGCGCAACAAAATCGTTTGACTAAAGAAAAAGTACTTTCTCAACAATTACCGGATAGCACACTTGCAGAGGTCACAACGAAAATGCAGCAGCTTGAACAACAACTTAGTCAGTGGGAAACAGCCAAGCTGGAAATTAGCGAGCAACTGACCGTTTTAAATGAACAACAATTAGTCTTAAAAAATAGTGCAGCTCATCTTGAAAAAGAGCGACAAAGCAATCAAAAAGAACAGGAGGCGCTGAAACAAAAGCTGACAAAAATTTTAGCGAATTCTGATGTTGCATTGGATGAAGCAGCTTTGCGCCAACGGATCAATGAGCTGGTTACTTTGGAAAATAAACAAGCGGAATTAGCGGCTTTTGATAAAAAGTATGAACAGCTAACGTTTCAATTAACAGATTTAGCAGCCTCATTAAAAAATAAAGAGTTGCCGGAGCTTGCGAATCTGAATGACGAAATTAAAGAGCTGACCGAAACAATTGAACAAAAAGAAGCGGCTTACTATAAACGGCAGGAAAAAATGCAAACCAATGCTGCCATTCAAAAGCAGGTATCAGCATTGATTGCCGCTATAGATGAACAATGGGAAGAAGTGACTGCGCTACATCAATTAGCTACAACTGTGAACGGGGATAATCCGCGCAAAACTAGCTTAGAGCGTTATGTGCTGCAAACTTATCTGCAAGGAGTACTGGAGGTTGCGAATCAGCGCTTAAGCCTGTTAACGAAAAATCGGTATCAGTTTGAGCTAAATCAGGATTCCGGCAGCTATAAAAACCAGACAGGACTGGAGATTAATGTCTATGATGACAATGCGGGAACATGTCGCAGTGCGCATACATTATCCGGTGGCGAAAGCTTTATTGCGGCTTTGGCGTTGGCACTTTCTCTTGCGGAAGTGATTCAAGAGCAAGCCGGCGGTGTACTGATTGAAGCACTCTTCATCGACGAAGGCTTTGGCTCCTTAGATGATGAAGCGTTGGAAATGGCAATGGAGGCCTTAGAAACAATCGAAAGTGAAGGAAGAATGATCGGAATAATTAGTCATGTGAATGAATTAAAAGCACGAATTCCACAGCAACTTAAAATTAAGACAAACGGAAATGGGCAAAGTAAGGTTGCCTATCAAACAACCTAAAAGGCAGGAGGTGAAACGAATGAAATGGAGTATTCCAGAACGAATTGTAGAGCGCGGCCGTGAGTATATGAAGGAAGGCCGGGTGCTTTCCATTGATCAAGATACACAACAAAAGCTTTGGCACGCGGAAGTATTGGGCAAAGAGCTTTACCATGTAGAATTGGATGGAACGACAAAGGAAAATGACCGGTGTGAATGTCCTTACTGGCAGGATCATGGCTATTGTAAACATACTGTTGCGGTAGAATTATCTCTACGGCAAAAAGGCCTTTCTCGGATTATTAAAGAAGATCAGTCGGTTTTTGAAAAACGAGCTGTTTCTGTTTCGGAAATGTTTACCAAGGGCTTTGCCAAGCTGGCGCAAACAGAAGCAGAGGAACGAATTTTGCCGTTGGCGGTAGAATTTGTTGTTGATGTAATCGAAACAAATAATTTTTATCCGGATCTGTCTGTTTTGGGGATATCGCTAAGGCTTGGACATCAGGGCATTAAGCCTAAAACCTACATTATAAAAAACATTGGCGAGTTTTTTCAAACCTTTCAAAAGGAAGGTGTTTTCCTCATTAATAAGCAGCACCGCTTTGAATTGAAAAAGGCCGCTTTTGAGCTGACCACCAGAGAGGTGCTGGAGCAATTAGCCGAGATTTATCAAACGGGACAGTTGCTAGGCTCAAACGGACTACAGGTAAAAGGGAAAATAGACAAACGTTATGTGATTTTGCCGATTGACCAAAGTCGTCCGTTGTTGGAAAAAATGAGTAAAACCGCTGCTTTTCAGTTTAATGACGGGCAAAAAAAATACCGTACGCTGACCTTTAGTGAAGAAGCCTTGCCCATTCATTTTGCTATAAGCAAAAGAGGTGCAGAGGACTATCAATTAACCATCGAAGATCAGCTGACGACCTTTCTATCTCATTATCGCTGGGGCTTTAAAAAAGAAACGATTTATCGCTTTAACCAAGAGCAGGTCAGTATATATTCCACCTTGCTGCAGCTGCTGAAAAGAGTGGAAAAACCGGAAATTATCTATGAAAAAGCAAGTGTGTCCGATTTATTCAGTTCTGTGGTTCCTTTATTGAAAAAAATCGGTTCTGTTACTGTCAGTGAAGAGGTAGAACAAGAGGTTGTTACTTACCCGCTGGAAACGATGTTTATTTTTCGCAAGATTAAGGGCATGATTAAGGTAAGGGTCGATTTTACCTATGGCTCTGTCGTTTTTTCAACGGACAAAAAACATTCTGTACCCTCTGCCAATGGTCAAGAGGTTGTACGCAATATCAAAAAAGAACAAAAGGTATTGGAGCAGCTGCAAACCTTTGGCTATCAGCTGACAGAAGACGGTTATGAGAAGAAGCTGCCTGTGGGTGAAAGATTGTACTACTTTTTTAAAGCTGAAATTCCCGCGTTTCGTCGTTTAGGTGATGTTCGGATGGGAAATAAGCTAAGAGAGCTATTTCTTGATGCAGATCAGCACCAACCGCAGATTGCCGTTTCAGATTCCGATTCTTGGCTAGATGTCCGTTTTGATATTACCGGGATTGACGAGCATGAAATTGATGCTGTGTTGGCTAGCCTATTGCGAAATGATCGCTTTTATACCTTGGAGTCCGGAGAAGTACTGTCATTTGATTCTGAAGAATTTCAGCAGACAAGCGAAGTGCTGGCAAGATTGCGTAAAAACATGAAAAATGTGCAGGGACATATTCAAATACCTAAAAATCAGGGCTTAATGCTGGAAAATCTGTTGGAGGATCATCAGCAGGCGCATTTTTCCGCTTCTTTTAAAGAAATGGTTGAAAATCTGACTCATCCCGAAAAATTTCAAGCGGAGCTGCCCCAAGGAATTCAGGCGACATTGCGTTCTTATCAAAAAGAGGGCTTCAAATGGCTGAAAATGCTTAGTCATTATCAATTTGGCGGAATTTTAGCCGACGAAATGGGTTTAGGGAAAACCTTGCAGACGATCACGTATCTATTATCGGAAAAAGAAGCTCAGGCGCAGGGTATTGCTTTAATTGTAGCTCCGGCCAGCTTGATTTATAACTGGTCAGCTGAATTGAAGAAATTTGCTCCGACTCTGAAAGCTGTGGTAGTAGCAGGTAATAAAAATGAGCGAGAACGACTGGCTGCACAGCAGGATTTAGACGTGATCATTACTTCTTATGCTAGTTTAAGACAAGATGTTGAGCTGTATCAAACTCTAAATATGGGCTATTTAATTTTAGATGAAGCACAGATGGTTAAAAACAGCAGCACAAAAACGGCACAGGCGTTGAAAAGTTTAACGATACCGCAGCGTTTTGCATTAAGCGGAACACCGATTGAAAATAATTTGGATGAGTTGTGGTCCATTTTTCAAATGATTTTGCCAGGTTTATTTCCAACGCGTACGTTGTTTAGAGCGATGAAGCCGGAAGAAGTGGCTAAAATGATTCAGCCGTTTATTTTACGGAGAGATAAGAAAACCGTGCTGGATGATTTACCGGAAAAAATTGAAAGTAATCTTTACAGTGTTTTGACGGAAGAACAAAAAACGGTTTATTTAGCTTATTTGAAACAAATGCAGGAAGACGTTAAAGGCATGAATCAGGATGTCTTTAAGAAGAATCGTTTGAGCATTTTAGCGGGACTGACTCGCTTGAGACAAATCTGTTGTGATCCGCGGCTGTTTGTGGAAGATTATACTGGAGGCTCCGGAAAGCTGGAGCAAGTGAAGGATTTGCTAGTCGCAGCCAAAGAGAACAAGCGGCGAGTGTTGCTGTTTTCACAGTTTACCAGTATGTTGTCGCTGATTGAAACAGAATTACATGAGCTTGGCTTGGAAACCTTTTATTTGAGAGGCAGTACCAAACCTAAGGAACGCATGGCAATGGCGGATGCATTCAATAATGGCGAAAAGGATGTCTTTTTAATTTCGCTGAAAGCTGGCGGAACTGGATTGAATTTGACCGGGGCGGATACCGTAATTTTATATGATCTTTGGTGGAATCCGGCAGTGGAAGAGCAAGCGGCCGGACGTGCACATCGAATCGGTCAAAAGAATGTGGTCGAGGTTTGGCGCATGATTGCTGAAGGAACGGTTGAAGAAAAAATGGATTCTTTACAGCAGGAAAAACGTGAGCTTTTCCAGAAGGTAATTCAGGGAAGCGAAGAACAACTGGCTAAATTAACAGAAGACGATATTCGGACTATTTTAAGTATTGGAGAATAAAAAGCGAGTGGGCGGGACAAAACTGTTTTTAGTTTTGTCCCGCCCACTACTTGTGAATAACCGGTGGCTGAGGAACCTAAACGACTTTCGGCTCAATCTCCTATTAAATTTTTATGAAAGCAGATTTTGAATGGCTGGCAATAATCCGTCAAAAGAGCGTACTTCTTTTAAATGACAGGCAGTTTCATTTTCCGGCATTTTTCTTAGGCGATGATTAAACCATAGAGATTTCCAGCCGCCATTTCTAGCTCCGACAATATCATTTTCAAAGCTGTCGCCTACATAAAGAGTATGTTGAGCGTCCATATTGAATTCCTTAGCAGCAAGCTCAAAAATTTCTTTTTCCGGCTTTTGGAAGCCAGTGCTTTGGGAAATAATAATATTGTTCGTAGGGATCCAATCCTCTAAACGAAGCTGTTTAACTTTCTTATATTGATGATCGGTAGGACCATTTGTAATAATGCCCATAGGTATTTTTTGTTCTTTTAAAAAGTTCAAGACTTTTTTCACTTCAGAGTGCATGGTGATATTATCCAATTCATGCTCGTAAATTTTTTGAAAAATTAAGCCGTCCTCTTGTGAAACAGTTGAATAATTTAAGTCCTTTAAGGATTCATCGATCCGGTAGTAACGCATATATTCCAGTGTCCATTCATTAGCCATCACTTTTGGAAACGTGACATCGCTATGATGACGAAAACGAATATAAAGCTGATGCATATCTTCATTTTTCACACAAGGAAAGACTTGATTTACTGCATTTTTAAACGGTTGTTGCTGGTCATAAATAGTATCATCCACATCAAAAACAATTGTTTTCATTTAACAAACTGCACTCCTTAGTAATTTTCACAAAAATTTTCTACATCCGTTTCCATTGTAGCGAATTATTTCACAAATGAACAGAAAGAAAATTTTAATGTAAATTAGAAAGACTACTCTCTTAACGAGCTGAAAGTATTGCAGAGCAACCTCACTTGTGATGAATTAAACAGAATAATCCAAAAAAAAAGACTCTTTGCAGAGTCTTTTCAGGTTTTTAAGCTTGATCACGATGAGAAATAAGAGTGAAAAATTTCAAGCAATATACTGCGGCGATACCTACAAGAATGTAGATAATTTTAGCTAAAATAGAGGTTGAACCGCCGGCAATTGTAGCTACTAAATCAAATTCGAATAAACCGACTAGCAACCAATTTAAACCACCAACTATTAACAATATCAATGCAACTGAATCTAATGCTTTCATCATTGTTTCCTCCTTTCAAAAGTAGAATTAAGTATAAAATGGATAATAAATAAAAGCAAAAATTTAGATTCTTTTTGTTAGAAAATACAAATATTAGTTGATAATATTTGCATTTTTCGGATAAGCTAGACATAGAATCATATGGATGTAAAAAGGGTTTATCAGAAAACTATATAATTAAAATTACAATTTAAATAATATTTTTTTACCATATTATTTGTAGTTTTGAGTAAAATAGTGTAGATTAAAGGTAGTTAATTTCATGAATATTTTAAATAAGCATTTTTATAAAGTGTAAGCGAAAGATAAAAAATAGTTTTGATTTGAGTCATTTATCGTTTTTTTTTTGTATAGTCTATTTAATAACTATTATTATCTTCAAAAAAGTGTTATCGAATGTAGTTTTTTGAAGTAGCAAAAAAATACTACATTTAGTATAATAAAAAAAGAAACACCGACAAAGCCTATCTTCCCCAAGAACTAAGCTAGATATCGGTGTTTTTATGATGTACATGTATATATATAATTTAGCAAAATAGGAAATTGTTTTCAAGTAAATGCCCTTTTTTTTATAGGTATTTAACTAAGTTGTTTTTGAAAATTTAGAAATGTTTTATATAATTCATATTTGTATATATAATTATGACCAGTTGACTGTTTGCAACGGTTTTTTTGTTTTTCAGTAAGCTTTACAGCAACTTATTTTTTTGCTTATAATGTAGGAAGTATGCATTAGAGGGGGAAACTATGTTAAAACGTTTTTTTAGTTATTATCGTCCGTATAAGCACTTATTTATTTTAGATTTTGGTTGTGCGGTTATAGCCGGATTATTAGAGCTGGCTTTTCCAATTGTGGTCAATCAAGTGATTGACAAAATCATGCCAAAAGGTAATTTTCGTTTGATTGCTTTAGCATGTGTCGGCTTGCTTTTTTTCTATGTATTGAATACTATTTTACAGTATATTGTGGTCTTTTTTGGGCATAAGCTAGGCGTAAATATTGAAACAGATATGCGACGGGAGTTGTATGGACATTTACAGACGCAGCCCTTTGAATATTATGATAATCAAAAAACAGGGAAGCTGATGAGTCGCTTAACAACTGATTTATTTGAAATTTCTGAGGTGGCTCACCATGGTCCGGAAGATGTTTTTATTACTGTGATGACTTTAGTTGGATCGTTTCTTTTGATGCTGCGGATTCACGTGAAATTAGCATTGGCAACCTTTGTTTTACTGCCGTTTATCACAGTTGCACTGGTCTTTTTTAATAAAAAGATGACTAAAGTAAATACGAAAATTTATGATAATCTCGGTGAATTTAATGCGGGGGTAGAAGCCTCTGTCAGTGGAATTCGTGTGACGCAATCTTTTGCCAATGAAGCGTTTGAACGGAGACGGTTTGAAGGGCTGAATCAAGCGTATCGACAATCAAAGATTCTTTTTTATAAAGTCATGGGGATTAGTTCTGCTTATAATTATTTTTTGATTCGTTTGATTAATTTGTTTACCTTAATTTTCGGCGCGTATTATACGATGAAAGGTGAAATCACCAACGGCGATTTTGTTGGGTTTATATTGTTGGCCAATGTTTTTGTACGACCAATCGAAAAGGTAAATAATATGATTGAAAGCTATCCAAAAGGAATTGCCGGCTTTAAACGCTTTACAGAAGAAATTGATAAAAAGCCTGCTATTCAGGATAAGCCTAATGCGGTGACAGTGGAGCATTTGACCGGAGCAATTCACTACAAGGATGTATCCTTCGCCTATGCGGATTCTACGAAGGTGTTAAATCACATTGACTTGCAAATTGTTCCTGGCGAAACAGTGGCTTTTGTCGGGCAAAGCGGTTCCGGAAAAACCACCTTATGTAATTTACTGCCGCGGTTTTATGAAGTATCCAACGGAGAAATTACAATTGATGGGATCAATATTCAAGACATGACATTAGCTTCTTTAAGAAGTCAAATTGGGATTGTGCAACAGGATGTGTTCTTATTTCCGGGCACGATCCGGGAAAATATTGCATACGGTAAACTGGATGCTACTGAAGCTGAAGTTCAACAAGCTGTGAAGCTGGCTCACTTAGAAAAAGTGATCGAACAAATGTCTGACGGTCTGGATACAATGATCGGAGAGCGAGGAGTGAAGCTTTCCGGAGGGCAAAAGCAGCGCGTGGCGATCGCACGGATGTTTTTAAAAAATCCGCCGATTTTAATTTTAGATGAGGCAACGTCTGCCTTGGACACTGAAACGGAACAAGTGATCCAAGAATCTTTAAATTCATTAGCTAAAGGTAGAACTACGATGATCATTGCCCATCGTCTAGCAACGATCAAGCATGCGACTCGGATCATAGTAGTCAGCGACAAAGGCATTTTAGAAGAAGGCACGCATGAAGAATTACTTGCAAAGGGCGGGCATTACCGGCGTCTGCATGATGCACAATTTAGAGATTAAAAAAAGCAAGGATCGAATAAAAGTCAGCTGACTTTTATTCAATCCCTGCTTTTTTATCTGCGTTTTTTGCGACCTAGTCCAACTGCATTTTTCATGCGTTGTAAGGTTTTGTTTGCTACTAAACGAGCTTGTTCTGCGCCGTTGTCAAGAATGTCATCTAATTCATCAGAGTTAAGCAGCTGATTGTAGCGTTCTTGAATCGGTGCCAATAATGCCACCACTGCTTCAGCTAAATCGCCTTTAAAATCACCATAGCCTTTTCCTTCATAAGCTGTGACCAATTCATCAATCGAACGCTCGGTTACTGCTGAAAAAATACTTAACAGATTTGAAATTCCCGGTTTGTTTTCCGGGTCATATTCAATAATTCCGGTAGAATCCGTGACCGCTGACTTGATTTTTTTACGAATAACGGCGGGTTCGTCCAGCATTGAAATAAAGCCTTTCGGATTACTATCGGACTTGCTCATTTTACTTGTCGGATCTTGCAAGCTCATTACCCGTCCGCCTTGTTCGGGAATTTTAACCTCAGGCATTACTAGAATCTCCTGATTTTTTTGCGCATAGCGTTTATTAAAACGTTCAACAAAGTCTCTGGTTAATTCTAGATGTTGCTTTTGATCATCGCCGACAGGTACTAAGTTTGCGTTGTATAAGATAATATCACCAACCATTAAAGGAGGGTAAGTCAAAAGACCGGCGCTGACCCCTGTGCGGCCGTTTTTTTGTGATTTATCTTTGAATTGAGTCATGCGCTCCAATTCGCCGATTGTCGTATTACATTGAATAATCCAAGCTGCTTCAGCATGTGCTGATACTTCAGATTGAATGAAAATGGTTGCTTTTTTTGGATCAAGTCCGACTGCTAGATACAGAGCCGCTAATCCGCGAATCTGTTGTCTTAATTTTTGAGGATCCTGTGGCACAGTGATAGCGTGTTCATCAACGATACAAAAATAACAGGTATACTGATTTTGTAAAGCTACAAATTGTTTCATTGCGCCGATATAGTTGCCAATTGTTGGTATCCCGCTTGGCTGTATGCCAGAAAAAATAGTTTCCATAAGTAGACCACCTTAAATATTTAATAAAAGTCATTGTTACTATTATACAGCTAAAAATAAAAAAAAACAGACTTATGCTGAAAAAAACTAAAATGTCAGAATTTTTGAACTAGTACAGATGGCCCTTTTGTGCATATCTGTATTATTTTTTTATTATGAATTATAATTGTTAGTAAATGAATAGAAAAGCGTTCTGTCTCTTTTTTATCTAAAAAAAAACAAGTACAATTACCAAAAACTATGAAATATTTTAAAAAAGAGCTAGTATTTTTAATCAAAATTGGTTATACTTAGAACAGATAGGAAAACAGTTCGTTTTCCTGTTTCAAAAAAGTGATGAAAATCACACAAAGGAGTGATGCACATGTTGACACTTTATACTTCCCCAAGTTGTACGTCTTGCCGCAAGGCTCGTGCGTGGTTGCAAGAACATGAAATACCTTTTAAAGAAAGGAATATTTTTTCAGAACCACTAAATATTTCTGAATTGAAAGCGATCTTGCGAATGACAGAAGATGGAACTGAGGAGATCATTTCTACTCGTTCTAAGGTTTTCCAAAAACTTAATATGGATTTGGATGAACTTCCACTGCAAGACTTGTTAGAGTTAGTAAAAGAGAATCCTGGATTGTTGCGTCGACCAATAATGATTGATGAAAAAAGATTACAGGTTGGTTTTAATGAGGATGAAATTCGTCGTTTCTTGCCTCGTGGTGTTCGGCAGTTGGAATTGCGTCAAGCACAATTGATGGCGGGTTTATGAAATTGAACATGTAGAACCTTTGTCTTTGTGACAAAGGTTCTCTTTTTTCTTTAAATAAAAGTAGCAGCAAGCAAGAAAGTAGGCAGTAAAAGCAGGTGGTTATGAATTAATTAAGAGCCGATTTTATTTGCAAATATTATTACTTTTTCCTTTACATTTGGTGTGATTCCGCTACAATGTACGTAAGAATAAGTTTCCTGATAGAGCAAAAGTGAGGTGTAGCGACATGGAAATGGAACATATCAATGAAAATACCATACGAGTACTGATTGGCAATGAAGACTTAGCTGACAGAGGAATTACTTTTTTAGATCTGCTTGGCAATCACAAAGAGGTAGAGAACTTTTTCTACAGTATTTTGGAAGAAGTTGATGTGGAGGATGAATTTCAGGGCAGTGAAGCTGTTACCTTTCAGGTTCTGCCAAAAAGTGACGGGTTAGAACTATTTATCAGTAAAAATGCATCGATGGAAGATGTGTCAAATTTTGAAGGATTCAATGACTTAAATGCTGAAGAAGTGAGTAATTTAATCCGTAGACAAATCGAAGATGATTTTGCTGATGAACCGCAGGAGCTTTCTGATACTTCAGTGAAGAACTTAGTTTTTGAGTTAAATGACTTCGAAGCGATGGTTCAACTGGCAAATCAAGTAAATTTACAGTCTGTAATAGCAAATCTATATACATTTAAAGGCAAGTATTATTTGCAAACTATCTTTTTAATGGATGAGCTCGGTAAAAACACAGTAGAAAATGAATTAGCACAGTTATTAGAATTTGCTGATTTATCTACAGTTACACCGGAAACGTTGAATGAGTATGGTACTTGTATTATGGAACGCAACGCATTGGAACTAACACAGTATTACTTTGATTAAGCCTCTAAATATAAAAAGCATCAGTCTGAGATAAACAAATTTTTGTTTATCTCAGACTTTTTTAATGTTTTTTTGTAAAGAATGCGTAGCTTATTAATGAGGTGAGAAAAATGTTGAATGCTTATTCAAGTAATAAAAATAGCGTTACTCTTTTGGCTATGCCTTCTGAAGCTATAGAAGCATTAAAGAAAGACAAATACTTTTGCCCAGCCTGCAAGCAGCCGGTATACATAAAGAATGGTCGTATCAAGCTGCCGCATTTTGCTCATTTTGCGGAAAGTAGCTGTAGCTTTTATACAGAAGCTGAAACCCAAGAACACTTAGCTTTGAAGCTGATGTTTGCTAACTGGTGTGAGCAGCAGCAGCTTCCTTATGAGGTAGAAAAATTTTTGCCGGCGTTAAATCAGCGGCCGGATCTTTTAATAGGGAATTTAGCCATTGAAATTCAATGCAGTCCGCTAAGTATACAGCGTTTGATTGAGCGGACCAAATGCTATCAAGAACATGGCTATCAGCCGCTTTGGATTTGTGGAAAAAAATTAAGTGTCACTTACAATAAATTAAGTGAACTTACGAAAAATCTTTGTTATTATAGCGAAAAATTAGGTTTTTATTTATGGACGGCAGATGTTGAAGAGAAAGAATTGATTCTTTTTTATCATTTGGAAGAGGACTGGTCAAAAAAGCTGTATGCAGCTAAAAAGACATGGAAGTTTTATCAAAAAGACCTTTTGGCTATTTTTAATTATCCATCACGTGCGATGCTGCACCTGCAGAGAAAACATGAGAGTGGTCATTTAGTTAAAGCCTATTACGGTGAACTTGAAAAAAGACTGATTCGTAGAGATGAAAGAGTTAGAAGTGTACAGTCGGTATTATATAACAAGCAGCTCCATATTTTAAATTTGCCTTATTGGTTTTATGCGCCCGGACTGAATGTTTTTTGCTGCAGGCATTCCGATCTTTTGTTTAAGTACAGAATTTGGACAGTTGTCCGGTTTTTTGATCAGAATGTTGTTTGCGCCGCAGAGCTTTTAGCGGCTTTGAGAAGTGAAATTCAGCAGGCACAGGAATTATTCTATCCTTTGCCGAATATAACAGCTGAACAGCTGCAGGAGTACTGTCTGCACTATTTAATAAAAAGCCTGATTACCTGTGGTCATTTAAAAAGGCAGACACAGGATTGGATTGTCACAATATCAAGTGATACAAAGCTTTTAGATCAGGTGGAAAGATTCATAAATAAGTGTGTAATCAGTGCTACTCCAATAAAAAATGTGATATGATAAACTATAAAAGAAAATATAAAGGAGCGGGTGTAATGAGCGAAGCAAAACAATTACCAGAACGTTCGAGTTTACCAAGAGAAATGACTTGGGATTTAACTAAAATATTTAAAGACGATGAAGCTTTTAATGATGCTTATCAAGTACTGGCGGATGAACTGAAAGAAGTCAATAGCTTTAAGGGGACTTTAGCCAAAGGAAGCGCTGCTTTTTTACGTAGTATTGAAATGCTTTTAGATGTGTACCGCAAAATTGAAGTGATTTATGTCTATGCCCATTTGAAAAATGATCAGGATACTTCTAATCCTGATTACCAAGCCTTATATGCACGGGCAAGCACGTTATTATCGCAAGCAAGTGAAGCTGTTTCGTGGTTTGAACCGGAAGTTCTTTCGTTAAGCGATGAAACCGTTTGGGGGTATTTTGAAGAGAATCAGCAGCTTGAAGTATACCGTCACTTCATCGAAAATATTTTAAGTGAGCGTCCGCATATTTTGTCTGCTGAACAAGAATCGTTGTTGGCCGGTGCAAGTGAAATCTTTGAGGCATCCAGCAATACGTTTTCAGTCTTGAATAATGCAGATTTAAAATTCCCGGTAATTAAGGATGAAAAAGGCGAAAGCATTCAGTTAACTCATGGTGTTTACGGTCAATTAATGGAAAGTACCGATCGGTCTGTCCGAGAAGCAGCATTTAAGGGCTTGTACTCTGTTTATGAGCAATTCAAAAATACTTTTGCCCAAACCTTAAGCTCGCATGTGAAAGCTCATAATTATAAAGCAAAAGTACGTCATTATGATTCAGCTAGAGCGGCGGCTTTAAGTGGCAATCATATTCCTGAAAGCGTATATGATACATTGGTGGAGGTCGTGAATAAAAATTTGCCGTTGCTGCATCGTTATGTGACGCTTAGAAAACGATTGCTGAAGGTAGAAGAGCTGCATATGTATGATATGTATACGCCGATTTTAGGAGAAGCCTCTATAAAATATTCTTATGAAGAAGCGCAGGAAAAAGCTCTGGCGGCTCTACAGCCGATGGGTGAGGAATATCTAAAGGTTGTCAAAACCGCCTTTAATGATCGCTGGATTGATGTTATTGAAAATCAAGGCAAACGCAGCGGTGCCTATTCTTCTGGTGCTTACGATACTGCCCCTTATATTCTGATGAACTGGCATGACAGCTTGGATCAGCTCTTTACGTTAGTCCATGAAATGGGGCATAGTGTTCATAGTTATTTTACGCGCAATAATCAGCCATATGTTTACGGTGATTATTCAATTTTCCTTGCAGAAATTGCCTCCACGACAAATGAAAATATTTTAACTGAGTATTTATTGGAAACGGAAAAGGATCCGCGCGTCCGTGCGTATATTTTGAATCATTATCTTGATGGCTTTAAGGGAACGATTTTCCGCCAAACGCAATTTGCGGAATTTGAACATTTTATCCACACTGAAGATGCTAAGGGAATCCCATTGACGAGTGAATATTTAAATGAACAATATGGTCAATTAAACGAAAAATATTATGGTCCAGAAGTTTCAAAGGATCCTGAAATTACGTTGGAATGGTCACGTATTCCACATTTTTATTATAATTATTATGTTTACCAATATGCAACAGGCTTTTCAGCTGCTTCTGCTTTAGCCAAAAATATTTTAGCTGGGGAACCGGATGCCTTAACGAATTATTTGACGTATTTAAAATCCGGCAGCAGTGATTTTCCAATTGAAGTAATGAGAAAAGCCGGTGTAGATATGACGCAACCAGAGTATATCGAAGATGCTATGGCTGTTTTCGAAGCTCGATTGCAAGAATTAGAAGAATTAGTTGCAACCTTAGAAGGTTAAACAAAAACACACTCAAAACATTCAGTTTTGAGTGTGTTTTTAATATTCGCTTTATCATCTTAAAGTAGATGTAAATGACCATGGGGGACACGTTGTTCCTTAAGATGGTTTCTTTTAAATTCCTTGTGAAAATATTGAAGGCTTTCTTCAGAGGTTTCACAAAGCTGTTTTATTTCATCCATTGATTCGCAATCTTCAACTAAAACGCCGAAGTCCCGATCACAAGTATAGTTAAAAACTACTGCGGAAGGATGTGTTACGATATTCATCTCTCGAGCAATTTGTTGATCGGTTTGAAAAGATTCTTTGACAAATTCAGATTGACGATCTGCGATGAACATATCTAAATCTCCACCAGCTTCAACAACAAGCTGTTCTGCTAAGTCAGAGGAGTAAGGAATTTTGTCAATTGCTACTGCTTGTTGCAGGCCTAGCAAAAGATGACGTCCTTTTTTCTTTCCTTGTAATTGCGCTGCTTTGTAATCTAAAGCGGCAGAGTAGACATCTTCGAACAATTGGTTGCGTTGTTTAATATCGTTAGCTGGTATATTAAAACGTTTAAGCAAATGGTTAATCGTTTGCATATTGACCAATGGAATAAAACGAAACTGAATCTTTTTGTTTTCAGTTTCAACTAATTTTAAAATATCCTTTTCTACGTTGAGACAAATGCCCCCTAAAGGATTAACGAACAGATAGATTTCAATCATTCATACTTCCTCCAATTTGACTCTGGTTACGACTAGACATCATTTCCTCAACTAAGTGTTCCTAATTTAGCAGAAAAACTTGTAAAAATGAAATGATTTGTTTTTTACATTATAATTTCTTAATGTTTTCATTTGAGCTTAGCATCATTCGCTGGATTTTGTTTGGAGACGGAGTTTCTTTGATGTTCAAAGTATCTAATAAAAAGAGAAATTCCTTTCTACCAACAATGGCGTCAGCCACTTCTAATTCCAGCTCAAAATCATGCTCTTGATTGTACCAACTTTCATCTAGCGCGAGTAAACCTTGGGGAAGTTTTTTTTCTGCTCGTTTCGTTGTCAAGCTGCCAATTAAATGTAAATTATCTTTATCGATACCTAGACTTTTCAGCTTACCGTATACATTGCCATGATCCAAAAGTGTCTGAGTTGCAACGATTTGCTGTGCTGTTTCAACGGACAATGAATCATTAATTTCCAACAGGCCATCTGCAGCCGGAATCTTTAAAGTAATTTCAGCATTATTTGCTAGTGTTCGAACTCTTAAGCCAAAACGCTTTTCTCTCAACTGGAAGTCAGCTGAATCGAAATAGTAATTGTTTTGGGTGAAAAAATCTGTTTCTTTTAAATGAAAGTAGCTCACAGCATGCGAAAATTCAGTCGCAGTTAATAACGTCTTAAATTCGATCTCTAAATTCTCGCTCACTGATTTTGGACCCACTTTCTTTAATTTAATTCAATTTTTACATACTTTACCCAATTACGTCAAGAAAAGTGAACTGGAGGTTAAAAAATGCCAATTGTTGCAAAAAATGCAACAATTTTGCAAATTGCCCTATATTGCCCTATTTTTCCCTGCTCTATGGTAAAATAAGCTGTGAATCAAATTCAAAGAAATAGAGGGATAAGGATGGAGAAAGAGTGGGAGCTTTTTCTGGCACCGTATGAACAGGCTGTTGGAGAAATGAAAGTTAAATTGCGCGGTATCCGCAAGCAGTTTCGAGAACAAAACAAGCATACGCCTATTGAGTTTGTAACTGGACGTGTGAAACCGGTTGACAGCATTCTAACCAAAGCGGCATTACGGAATATTCCTATTGAGCGTTTGGAAGAAGAGATGCAGGATATTGCTGGACTTCGAATTATGTGTCAGTTTGTGGAAGATATTCACCAAGTCGTAACGATTATTCGTAATCGAAAAGATTTGCAGATTATTCAAGAACGTGACTATATTACTAATAAAAAAGAAAGCGGCTATCGTTCCTATCATTTAGTTATCGAATACCCGGTTCAATTGATTTCCGGAGAAAAGAAAATTCTTGCGGAAATTCAAATTCGGACGTTGGCGATGAATTTTTGGGCAACGATAGAGCATTCGTTAAATTACAAATATCAGGGTGTTTTTCCTGAAGAAATGAAAGAACGGCTGCAGCGTGCTGCAGAAGCGGCCTATCTTTTAGATGAAGAAATGTCTACGATTCGTGAAGAAATCCAAGAAGCACAGCATCTTTTTTCTCACGGCCGCGGCAAATCTAAGGATAATTATTATCAGAAGATAACGGATAAGAATGAATGGTCAGAGGAACGGGAGGAGTAAAATGAAGGTTGCAATTGTTCATAATCATGAACGAAAATCAAATGAGGTTACAAAACATTTACTCCAGCTTTTAGAAGCCAATAATATTGAAGTCAATGAACAAAATCCTGAATTAGTCATTTCAGTCGGCGGAGATGGCACTTTGTTATCTGCGTTTCATCGTTTTAGCCACCGCTTGGATCAAGTAAGCTTTTTAGGTGTACATACTGGACATTTAGGTTTTTACACGGATTGGCGGGATTATGAACTGGAAGAGCTGGTACAGAGTTTGTTGATTCATCAAGAAAAAAGCATCAGTTATCCACTGTTGGATGTAAAAATCAGCTTTCGTGATAATAAGCCGGACAAGCATTTTTTGGCATTGAATGAATCGACGATTAAGCGTGCGAATCGGACAATGGTTGCGGATGTTTTCATAAAGGATGAGCTATTTGAACGCTTTCGGGGAGATGGTCTTTCGGTATCAACGCCGACAGGTTCAACGGCTTACAATAAAAGTATTGGCGGCGCGGTGATTCATCCTAGTATTAATGCGTTTCAATTAGCAGAAATTGCGTCTTTGAATAATCGGGTTTTCCGAACGCTCGGCTCACCGATTGTGATTGCTCATACTGAGTGGGTGGAAATCAAGCTGCAGGCAAGTAATGATTACTTAATTACGGTAGATCAGCTGGATATTTATCAAGATGATATTGATTCTATTTATTATCGGATTGCGGATGACCGTATTCATTTTGCCTCCTATCGACATATGCATTTTTGGCATCGGGTGAAAGATGCCTTTATAAGTGAGGATTAAAATTTCATGGAATTTAGTTGGACTGTGGCTGAAAAAGAAGCACAGCAGGTGAAGTATTTTTTAAAAGAGCAGGGCATCTCCAAAGGACTTTTAGCGAAAATTAAATTTCAGGGCGGACGGATTGAAGTCAACGACCAGAAAGAAAATGTATTGTATAAAGTCAAAGCTGGCGATCGGGTGACGATTACCATACCGGATGAAGGAGAGCATGAAACACTTTTAGTGGATGATCAGCCGCTCGATATTGTGTTTGAAGACGAACATTATTTAGTGGTAAATAAGCCGGCTGGAGTGGCATCTATTCCAGCGCAATATCATCCGAATGGAACGATGGCCAATCGAGTAAAGGCCTATTACAAAGCCCAAAACTACCGTAATCAGGTGATTCACATTGTGACGCGTCTGGATCGTGATACAACCGGCTTGATGCTGTTTGCTAAGCATGGCTTTGCTCATGCACTGTTGGATCAGGAGCTGCGTAAAAAAGCGGTGACAAAGATGTATCAGGCAATTGTGGGCGGCGCCATTCATAAATTGCAAGCGCACGGTGAGATCAATGGTCCTATCGGCCGAGATGAAACCTCTTTGTTAAAGCGGACTGTTTTAGCCAGCGGTAAAGAAGCTAAAACAGAGTACTGGCTGCTGCAAGCAAAAGCGGATCGGGCGCTTGTGAATATACGCTTACATACTGGAAGAACTCATCAGATTCGTGTGCATTTTGAAGCGTTGGGTTGTCCGTTGTTTGGCGATGAGCTGTATGGTGGCACACTGGAGCGGGGGATTGAAAGGCAGGCACTGCATTGCTGGCAGTTGAATTTTACACACCCGTTTACCAAAAAGAGCGTGCATTTAACTTCTCCTTTAGCACAGGATATGCAACAGATAATGGACTAATACGAATAGAAAGGAGAGGTACTAGTGAATGAAGGACAGGAAATGGAAGAGCATTTCGCTTTGCTGCTGGAAAAATTAAAAGAGCAGCAAATGACTGAATTTCGTGAATTATTTTTGGCGCTTCATATTTATGAACAAGGGCAATTTTATCAATCAGTTGGTGAGTTTGATAGAAAACAAATTTATAGTTACCTTTCTCCGAAAGAGCTGGCAGATATGTTTGACGTCATCGAAGAAGACAATGAAAACATGAAGGATTATCTGGCAGAAATGCGTCCAAGTTATGCGGCGGAAATGCTGTCGGAAATGTATACCGATAACGCGGTTGACTTATTGAACATGCTGGATAAAAGTCAAAAGGCTAAATATTTAAGCTTGATGAGTTCTGAAGATGCAGGTGAGATTAAAGAACTGCTGCATTATGAGGATGATACTGCAGGAGCGATTATGACGACGGAATTTGTTTCCATCGTTGCTAATCAAACGGTTCGTTCCGCCATGTATGTGTTAAAAAATCAGGCGGATGTCGCTGAAACAATTTATTATGTATATGTAGTGGATCAGGAAAATCACTTGGTCGGCGTTATTTCTTTAAGAGACTTGATTGTCAATGATGATGACACGATGATTTCTGATGTTTTGAGTGAACGGGTTATTTCCGTTCATGTGGGCGATGATCAGGAAGATGTTGCGCAAACGATTCGTGATTATGATTTCTTGGCAGTGCCGGTAACAGATTATGATGATCATCTTTTAGGAATTGTTACCGTTGATGATATCATTGATGTTATTGACGATGAAGCAGCAAGTGATTATTCTGGGCTTGCCGGGGTTAACGTGGAAGAGGTCAGTGAGAATCCGATTAAGGCGGCATCCAAGCGTTTACCCTGGCTGATTACGTTATTGTTTTTGGGCATGTCGACAGCAACCTTAATTAGTCATTATGAGGAGCTGGTTAGTCAAGCGAGTATTTTGGCTGTGTTTATTTCTTTGATTACCGGAACAGCAGGTAATGCTGGTACCCAGTCATTGGCTGTGGCGGTTAGGCGTCTAGCTGTTTCTGATGAGAAGGATAATAGCTTTACTCGATTAATTTTGAGTGAAGTCTTAACTGGTCTAGTGACTGGAGCAATAACTGGGCTAGCGATTTTTATCGTAGTTGGCGTTTGGCAACATAATTTTCCGTTGGGCTTTGTGATTGGTATGGCAATGCTTTGCGCGATTACGGTTGCCAACTTGGCAGGAAGTCTGATACCTATGCTGATGGATAAGCTGGGCTTTGATCCAGCCGTTGCCAGCGGCCCCTTCATTACGACCTTAAGCGATTTAACCAGCGTACTGATTTATTTTAATATCGCGGCTCTTTTTATGCAGTATTTTGTATAAAGGGCTGTGTTAACTGTGAAAAAAGGCTGAAGTAAAACTAAAATATAGTTTTGCCTCAGCCTTTAGTTGTAAATATGCAGTCATCAAAAGTCAGGGTTTTGGTAAATTTATGAAATCTATCAACGTTTGTTTACCCAACAATTTTCGTGCCGTGTACTTCATTAACCCCTAATGCTTGAACAACAGCGTCGAGATTTTGGTCAGAAATACCGCCGCCGGGTAAAATAGTAATACGTCCGGCTGCGTAGTCGATGAGCTGTTTTAAATGCTCGAAATTATTTTCAATTGGTGTGCCGGCAGGTCCGCCATGAGTTAGAATCCGTTGTACATCATGGGCAACCAGCCAGTCGATTGCCTTAAATTGCTGTTCCTTTGCTAATACATCAAAAGCCATATGGAAGGTGATCTGTAAGCCTTCAGCAGTTTCGATAAGCAGTTCCAGAGCTTCTTCATCCAACCAGTTATCTTTAGTTAAGCAGCCTAAAACCACGCCGTCTGTTCCTATTTTTTTTGCTTCAATCAGATCGGTATGCATGATTTTTAGTTCAATATCATTGTAAACAAAATCTCCGCCACGCGGTCGGATGATTGTCATAACCGGTACAGACTTTTCGTTCGCATAAGCAATGACTTCCTCAATTACACCTGTACTGGGGGTAGTTCCGCCAACGGCTAAATTATCGCATAATTCGATCCGATTAGCACCATTACGAATAGCTTTGGGAATATCTGTAAAATTTTCGGCGCAAAATTCTTTAATCATGGTGTTCACTCCTCGTTTTTACTTCACAGGCATTGTATCATATTTCTGCTAGTTGCCAAAGTACAGATAACAAGGTAAGATGAAAAACGACGAGATATTTAACGATCAAAGGTAGGAAGTGTCGCTATGCTAAAAAAAATTGATACAGCTCAACAATTTATTCAACACCATGCAGCTCTCTTTCAATGTCCAGTTTGTAAAGGTGCTTGCCATGTAGAACAATATAGCCTAATTTGTGTCCAGAATCATCGGTTTGATTTATCCAAAAAAGGAACGATTTATTTTTTAACACACAGTATTCAAACAGAATACAATAAAAAAATGCTGCAGCATCGTGGAAAAATGATTCAAAGCGGCATGTATCAGCCACTGTTGGAAGAATTGATTTCCGAGCTTGATGTAACTGGTCGAACGTTGGATGTTGGCTGCGGCGAAGGCAGCTTTTTGAAGGAATTATCAAGTTTAGGCTTAAAAGGAAGTAGCATCGGGTTTGACATTTCCAAGGAAGGCATTTATTTAGCGAGTAATCAGCCGCTTGAGGCTTTTTGGTGTGTTGCTGATTTGACCAATTTGCCATTTGCCGATCATTCCATGGATACGATTTTGAATATTTTTTCGCCTTCGCATTATCAGGAATTTCAGCGTGTGCTAAAAGAATCTGGCACTGTGCTAAAGGTGGTGCCCGAAGCTGGTTATTTAAAAGAACTGCGGGCAGCATTTTATCCGGAAGATGTGTCCAAACAAGTATATTCCAACGAAAAAGTTGTAGCCAAGTTTGCTGAAGAAATGACGTGCATCGCAGATGAACGGGTGACATATACTTTTGCTATTCCGGAAGAAAATCGCTTGGATCTTTTAGAAATGTCACCGCTTGAGTGGGGCGTTTCAGAGCAGGTAAAAGCGGCTGTACAGGAAAATCCATTATCAGAAATCACAATTGACGTTCGTGTGTTAAAAGGAAAGGTAAAAAAGCGCTTACATTAAGTTAATTTACTAAAAAGTATTGCAAAGCTGCGGTATTGGTGTTATATTACATACAAGTTGTTTTTTCATTGGTTTTTATCAGGTTCCTGTTCTGATAAAAGTTAGTGAAAAGAGCTTCACTAACGTAACGGCTCGCTGTGCTTGACACCGAGTTGATACGTTTTTTTTATGCGAATTTTAAATAAACTAAAATGAAAATAACAGAACCTATTCAATCGAAAGGAACCTGCCGTCATGACGAATCATATTGTATTATTTGAACCGCAAATCCCAGCTAATACTGGTAATATTGCCAGAACGTGTGCTGCGACTAATTCGCCACTACATCTCATCGAGCCGTTAGGTTTTCAAACGGATGACAAGCACTTGAAACGTGCGGGCTTAGATTACTGGAATAATGTAAACATTACTTACCACAAGGATTTAGCTGCATTTTTGACGCATTTAGGGAACAACCAGCTGCATTTGATTACAAAATTTGCCAATCAAACCTACAGTGAAGTAAATTATGCTGATGGCAAAGATCATTATTTTATGTTTGGCAAAGAAACAACCGGTCTGCCTGAGGAATTTATGCGGGAAAATGAGGAAAAGTGTTTGCGTATTCCTATGGATGATACCCATGTTCGTTCGTTGAATTTGTCTAATACAGTAGCACTGATAGTGTATGAAGCCTTGCGTCAGCAGGATTTTCCGTCTTTGGAATTGGCTCATCACTACGACAATGATAAATTAGACTAAAAAGATTTGGGCGGTTAACCAATTGTCGGTTAACCGTCCATTTTTTTTAACGCTTTAAGTGATTCTATATAGAAAGAAACTTATTCATGCAATTCTAAGGGCAAACCGTCCGGATCAAAGAAAAAGGTCATCTTTTCACCCGTAAACTCATCGGTTCTAATCGGTTCACAAGGGATTTCCCGCTGAGCCAAATAATGAACAGCTGCCTCGATATTCTCTACCTTAAAAGCTAAATGACGTAAGCCCAAAGCCTCTGGATAAGAGGGTCTTTCCGGAAAAACCTTCGCAATAAAAAGCTCCAGCTCATAAGCACCCAGCTGTAAATCTAATTTTATATCCTTTTTTTCCGGACGCTGATTTTCCCGAATTACTTGAAAGCCTAGCTTCTCAACGTAGAATTCCTTCGCTTTTTGATAATCAGAACAGTTAATAGCAATATGATGAATTTGTTGAAAAAACAATGGAGTTCCTCCTCATTAAAAATAATTGGCTGTTTCATTATAGCGCATTGCTGGTTTCCTTCAAAAGAAAGTGCTGGTCGATTAAAGTCAAATGGCAATTTTTACGTGGAAATGATAAACTAGACTGGATAGTGAATCAAGACTTCTGGATACTGATTCATAAGCTAGAACTAAGGAGAATTTCATGAAACTATATTTTACGCGCCACGGCAAAACTCAATGGAATCAAGAATTACGGTTTCAAGGGATGAGTGGCGATTCACCACTATTACCAAGCAGTTATGAGGAAATTAAATTATTGGGGCAAACGATTAAGGATGTTCCTTTTGCTAAAATATACGCCAGTACCTCAAAGCGTGCGCGTACGACTGCGGAGCACATCAATCAGGAATTGGTACAGCCAGCGGAGATCATTTATACGGATCAGCTGAAGGAACTAGGGCTGGGTAAATTAGAAGGCCAGCTCATTCATGAAATGCGTGGGAAATACAGCACTGAGCTGGATCATATGCGTTATCAGCTGGATAAGTACAATCCTGAGCGCTTTAACGGTGAGCCTATTGAAGAGGCGATTGCACGGATTTCAGCAGTTGTAGAGCAGGCTGTAACAGCAGGTGAGGGACCTTATCTTTTTGTGGGGCACGGGGCTTCATTAACGGCTGCAATTCAGGCCATGTCAGGCAAAAGCCTGGCGGAGCTGCGGAGTATGGGCGGACTTAAAAATAATAGCTTGTCCATTTTAGAAACTGAAGCACCGCAGCACAAACCGCCTTATCAATTAACGCTGTGGAATGATGATTCATTTTTACAATAAAAAAGCCAGTTTACGGATAGTGAGGTGAAATTTAGTGGACACACTTTTTCAATCAGAGGAAGAAAAGCAGTATATTGTCGGTCACGTCCAAGCGATCTTTTTTCAAAATCCCAGCAATTTTTATAAAGTACTGTTAATAAAAATCACGGATACGAATACAGATTATTTGGAAAAGGAGATTGTTACAACCGGCAGCTTTGGCCAGATTCAGGAGGAAGAGCTATACCGATTTTATGGGAAATTTGTGGATCATCCGCGCTATGGCCGTCAATTTCAGGTTGACAGCTATCAGCAAGAACGACCGACTTCTGCCAATGGAGTGGTTAACTATCTTTCCAGTGAAAAATTTCCCGGTATTGGGAAACGGACGGCTGAAAAAATTGTCGAAATTATTGGCGAAAACGCAATTGATCAAATTATTGCAAATCCGGCTGTACTGGAAGAAGTTCCGCAGCTCAATGAAAAAAAACGCCAAACGATTATTGACACGATTCGCTTGAATCATGGAATGGAGCAGGTCATTGTCGGATTAAATCAATATGGCTTCGGCAGTCAGCTGTCATTTTCCATTTACCAGACATACAAAGAAGAAACACTGGATATCATTCATGAAAATCCGTACCAGCTGGTGGAAGACATTGAAGGGATTGGGTTTAAGCGTGCCGATAATATTGCCGAACAACTAGGGATTAGTGCAGATTCAGATAAACGAGTGCGCGCAGCGATTACGCATGAAATTTTCCAGCATTCGATTCGTTCCGGTAATACCTATGTTGAAGCAGAGCTGCTGCTTAATGAAACCATTCGAACCTTAGAAACAAGTCGGCCGGTGGAAATACTACCGAATCAGGTAGCGGAGCAGATTATTCATTTGGTTGAGGAAGGGAAAATTCAACAGGAAGGAACTAAGCTTTTTGAAAATAGTTTATATTTTTCTGAGTGGGGCATTGGCACCTCGATTCAACGACTCCTTTCCCGCAAGAAGCAAATTAAATACGAAAAAAAGGATATTCAAAAAAATATTCGAATGATCGAAAAACGCTTGGGAATTGTCTATGGCGATTCACAGCAGGCCGCGATCGAAGAAGCGATCAAAGCGCCGTTATTTATTTTAACAGGTGGGCCGGGAACAGGAAAAACAACCGTAATTAATGGGATTGTGTCGGTATTTGCTGAGCTGAATGGCTTGTCTTTAGACGTAAAAGATTATACTCAGGACATGTTTCCTATTCTCTTGGCGGCACCAACTGGCAGAGCAGCGAAACGAATGAACGAAACGACTGGTTTGCCGTCCAGCACGATTCACCGGTTGCTGGGGCTAACTGGGCGTGAAAAAAATCCCAGTGTCTCGGCAAAAGAATTAGAAGGCGGCTTATTGATTGTGGATGAAATGTCCATGGTGGATACGTGGCTGGCGAACACTTTATTTAAAGCCATCCCTACAAACATGCAAGTTATTTTCGTAGGGGATAAGGATCAGCTACCGTCTGTGGGACCTGGTCAGGTACTGCATGATCTGCTGGAAATTCAAGAGATTCCTCAGCGTGAGCTGACAGAGATTTATCGGCAGGAAAATGGCTCCAGTATTATTCCGTTAGCTCATGAAATTAAACAAGGAAAGCTACCACAGGATTTTACCGTAAATCAAAAGGACCGCTCCTTTTTTCCAAGTGATGTCTATCATATCGAAAGCTATGTTCGTCAAATTGTGGAAAAAGCCAAAGCGAAGGGCTTTACTGCTCAGGATATTCAATTATTGGCACCGATGTATCGAGGTGCAGCCGGCATCGATGCGCTGAACAAGATGATGCAGGAAATTTTTAATCCGAATGACGGTACGAAAAAAGAAGTGAAGTGGAATGAATCGGTTTATCGAATTGGCGATAAAGTGCTGCATTTGGTGAATACACCGGAATTAAATGTGTTTAATGGCGACATGGGTGAGGTTGTCGGTATTGTGCTGGCAAAGGATTCTGAAGATAAGGTGGACGAACTGATTCTCCAATTTGATAATAATGAGGTTAGTTATAAGCGGAATGAATGGAATAAAATCACACTTTCCTACTGCTGCTCGATTCACAAGGCACAGGGTAGTGAATTTAAAATGGTCATTTTGCCGATGGTACATCAATATCATCGTATGCTACAGCGGAATTTGCTGTATACAGCCGTGACAAGAAGTAAAGAGCTGCTGATTTTACTGGGAGAGGTACAGGCGTTCTCAACATGTGTCACGCATGAATCGGCGAGTCGCTTGACGATGCTGAAGGAACGCATCACGAATGCAGAAGAAATATCTTTAACTACTCGCTTGCAGCTGGAAGCGTATGAAGAAGGTTTAAATCAGGAATCGCCTTTTTCAGAAACAAGTGATCCGGTATCTCGTGAAAGTGAGCAGCAGGAAAAACGGATACCGTCACAAGGGCAAGAATCAGAGGACAAGGTTGCATCAGAAACACAGGAAATGTCACTATTTAGTGAAGCTTCTGAAGAGCTGATTGAAGAAGAGGTCGCAGCTGAAATGCAGCGTCTGCTAACGCCAGAGCTGATTCGGCAAAATACTGTTGATCCTATGATCGGCATGGGACAAACAACACCGTATGACTTTATGCCATAGAAGTAACCAAAATACACCAAAGAAAGCGAACTCTTCGTTCCACTTTCTTTGGTGTATTTTGTGTTTGGGGAGTTGTCAGAAGATAAAATTGATAGTATAGTTAATTTTATAATATGTAATATATATATATATATAATAAAAAAGAGGGCGAAAAAATGAAAAAAAAGCAACTATGGTTTTGGCTTTTCATCGCTTTTGGTAGTTTGGTTATAGCGGGCTGCTCTACGCAGGATTTAACAAACGAATCTACGGCAGCGACAAAACACGATGATCATTTTGATTATGCGGACCAGAAAAGCTGGGTGCCGGTTTCTGGAAAAATGCAGTCACCGATCAATATTCAAACAAACAAAATTCAAAAGCTGACCCCTGATGTCGGTGAGATCAGTCTAAATTACCAAAAAGAACAGTTGAGGATTGAGGATAATGGACACAGCATACAAGTTCAAGGAAGCGGTCATGCGCAAATCAATCAACGCCATTTCGAGCTGACTCAATTTCATTTTCATGCGCCAAGTGAGCATACGATTGATCAGCGGCATTTTCCTTTGGAGGCGCATTTTGTTCATTTGGCTCAGAATGGACGCATAGCAGTGATTGGGGTGTTCTTTGAAGTGGGTAAGGAAAATGCTGGTTTTAAAGAAATATTAAGGAACGTTGAAAATGAGGAGCAGGTGACTTTAACGAAGCTGGCTGATTTACTGCCTGACAATCAAAGCTATTATCATTATTTAGGTTCTTTGACAACGCCGCCGCTCACTGAAAATGTTGAATGGTATATAATGAAAACACCGGTAGAGCTTTCTGAAGGGCAAATCAAAGCGTTTGAACAGTTGTATTCAGAGAATAACCGTAATGTTCAGCCGCTGAATGAACGTGTGGTTCTGTTTCATGAAGAAGCGTCTGCAGGCGAATAAGTACTTGCGTTCAAATTTGATTGATGTATATAATAAACCACAACGAAGTTACAGAATTCGTTGAATAAGGTTCGTTATTTTGGTAGAAATGAGGGGATGGAATGCAGAATAAGGCAACAAATTCGGGAAATGTTCATACAGACACTTTTTTAGCGCAGATTGGTAATCATCAAAACCCAGTGACAGGCTCTATTAACACGCCGATTTATTTTTCGACGACATACGAGCATCCGACATTGGGCGAGTCGACGGGCTATGATTATACAAGAACCAAAAATCCGACGAGAGAAGTTTTAGAGCAGGCATTAGCTGAGCTTGAACATGGAGCGGTTGGATTAGCGACAAGCTCAGGAATGAGCGCCCTGCAGCTGATTTTTAGTCAATTTCCAGCCGGCAGTCAGATTGTGGCTTCCAGAGATTTGTATGGTGGGAGCTATCGCTATTTCAATGAATTAGAAAAGCTAGGGATGTATCAGTTTACTTATGCGGCAACTGAAGCCGATTTTGAACAGCTGATTTCAACAGAAACAGCGGCGGTTTTTATTGAAACACCGACAAATCCTTTGATGACAGAAGTATCCATTGAAAGAATTGCGGCATGGACAAAAAAGCACCATGCGCAGTTAATCGTGGATAATACCTTTTATACGCCGCTCATTCAACGGCCGTTGGATTTAGGTGCGGATGTAGTTTTACACAGTGCAACGAAATATCTGGGTGGCCACAATGATTTACTGGCAGGTGCAGTTATTGCTAGATCACAAGAGGTCGGCGATAAATTATCCTATCAGTTAAATACGACAGGTGCAGTCTTAGCGCCCTTTGATTGTTGGCTATTGATTAGGGGACTAAAAACCTTATCGCTGCGGATGACCAGACATGAAGCGAATGCACGAGAAGTGGTACAGTTCTTAAAGGAAAGTCCACTTGTAAAAGAAGTGTTGTATCCGGGACGCGGCGGCATGCTAAGCTTTAAAATAAAAGATCAACGCTTGATTAAGGATTTCCTGCGTCAATTAAAAACCTTTACCTTTGCAGAAAGCTTAGGCGGTGTGGAAAGCTTAATCACTTATCCCACGACGCAAACCCATGCAGATATTCCGGAAGCTTTACGAGAGGCCTATGGATTAACAGCTGATCTTTTAAGAATTTCTACTGGGATCGAAGCAGGAGCCGATCTAGTGGCGGACTTAAAACAAGCATTTGAGTATATAAAATAAAAATCAATCAAAAAATGAGCGCGGTGTTTTTCACCACACTCATTTTTAGTTTTTATCAAAACCAAAAGCTTCTGCTGACAACATTAAAGGAAAAATCGGTACTTCTATTACCTAAAATTTCGCCATCAGCATGTACATACTCCGGCACAGTAGAAACGATTCGAATCTTACTGGATTGAAAATGGTGAAAATACTTGGAGCTCATGTGCTTTTTCTGAATCAATAAAATAATCAGCCAAAAAATTTTAAATAAATTGATTCGTTCAACTAAAACAAAATCCAACAGCGGCTTTCGTACATCAGCAGCTGGAGCGATAGCCACACCGCCGCCAAAATAGGGATGGTTGGTTACTGTACATAAAAAAGCCCGATCGAACTCGTAACTTTTTCCGTTCATCTCCACTAAAACTGGAAAACCCTTTTGCGTAAAAAGAACTTTTAGAATTGAGAAGATGTAAGCGAAAGAACCCAAGTTAAATTTATTTAAAGCAAATTTAGATTTAGAAGTATTCGCTGCATGAACAATAGCGGCATCTAAACCAATTCCCACATTATTAGTGGCAAGTCCTTGTTCTTCCTGAATTGCCTCGGTGTACGTTATTAACTGAATTTCCTGCGGTTTTTCTGCTTGAAGCAGCTGTAAAAAGGCTTTTTCTGTTTGTCTATCGATACCCGCGCCGCGAGCGAAATCATTTCCCGAGCCACAGGGAATATAGCCTAAAGGAATGGCTGCATCAAAGTCTGCCAAAGCATTCACTACACTATGCAGCGTGCCGTCTCCACCGAGAACGACCAGCAAAGGAAACGACTCTACAGTCATTTCTTCTGACCAAGGAATGAGGGTTTCTGCAGCTAATTTTTGCGTAAGCTCAATTTCGTGACCGGCATATCCTGTATAAAAAATTGTATAATCAATATTTAACAACGTAAGCTGTTTGATGATTTTTTTCGCAGCCTTGCCGCCTGTACCGCTGCCGGCATTTTTGTTCACGACAAGATAAAAATGTTTCTTCATGACTGTCCTCCCCGTACGAGTTATTATTATAGCAGATATTGACAGTTTTAAGAATGCTGAATGCTTAGGTTCATTTAGATGTTGTCTTAACAAGAAAAATAAGCTATAATGCCTTAGTATCAAATTTGAGGACTTTCCTCAACAAGGTTCATCAACCATCCCTTGTAAAAAAACTCGGAGAAAGAAGGAGATTATATGCAACACACTGTTTTGAAGGACAGTAAAGTACGGACAGTGACGATGAATGCTATCGTCATGGCGTTGTATCTGGGGCTGACTATCTTAGTCGCACCCGTATCATCAGGACCGATTCAATTTAGGATTTCTGAAAGCTTGAATCATTTAGTTGTTTTTAACCGTAAATTAATGTGGGGGATTTTAGGCGGAGTCATTGTCTTTAATTTCTTTTGGGGCTTTGGCGCCATGGATGCCTTTTTTGGCGGGATGCAAACCTTTATATCACTTGGCTTGACCGCTTTATTGCAAAAAAGAGTGAGAAGCGTGGTCGCTCGTTTAGCCTTAAACACGTTGTTTTTTACTGCGACGATGGGCATTATCGCTTATATGCTGTCACCAAATGGTGGAGCCGCTTTTTGGGGAAATTATGCTTCACTAGCTTTAAGTGAATTTGTTACAATGGCAATCGCAGCACCATTAATGTATTGGATTGACAAGTCTGTTCATTTTGAAAACAGATTATAAATAATAGAAACAAAGGATGTAGAAAAATGTATGACATTTTCCTGCATCCTTTGTTTTTTGCTATTGTAGTGAAAAACTTTACTGTTCCTCCTGCATAAATTATGATATGGTAATACAGAAGCATAAAAGTAGAGGAGTTTTTAAGCAATGTTTGAATTTAAAATTGGTGTCACAGCCAACGAGCATGATAAATTTGTACAAAACCATCCCTTATGTAATTTGCTGCAGTCATCATCGTGGGCAAAGGTCAAGGATAATTGGGGTTCAGAAATCGTTGGTGTGTACGAAGACGGAATCTTGATCGCATCAAGCTTAGTGCTGATCCGACCATTGCCGCTAAAATTTTCCATGTTATATACCCCAAGAGGACCCGTTATGGACTATACAAATAAAGAGCTGGTCGCTTTTTTCTTAAAAGAGTTGAAAAAATTCGGTAAAAAACACAGAGCACTGTTTGTGAAAATGGATCCAACCATTCATTATAATGACTTCCATTTAGGCGAAGAAAAAACCCTGAATCCGCAGGCGCAGATGATTATTGATAGCTTAGCTGCCAGCGGTGCTAAGCATCAAGGGTTGACTATGGCGATGGATGCGACGATTCAACCGCGTTTTCAAGCGAATATTTACAAAGAAGATTTTAGTGACGAGCTATTACCGAAAAGCACAAAAAAAATGATGAAGCAAGCACAGAAAAAAGGTGTTACGGTCAAGATGGGCCATACCGAATTAGTGGATGATTTTGCCAAAGTGATTGAACTGACGACAGAACGACAAAATATTTCTTTAAGAAATAGTGAGTATTTTAAAAAATTATTGAATATTTATCCGGACTCATCCTTTATCATGCTGGCGGAAGTAAATTTGAAGGAACGTTATGAAGAAACGCTGCAGCGTTATGAAAAAAATAAAGCAGATTTGGCAAATCTGAAAGAAAATCAAGTGAAGAAACGCCATAATTTAGAAGAATTGGATTTTTCGCTTACTCGTGAAAAAAATGAGCTTGAAGAAAATATCGCCCGTTCAGGTGACGTAGCCGTGGTAGCAGGCGCTTTAGCCATTACCTTTGGTTCGACAAGTGAAATTCTTTATGCGGGAATGGACGAGCGCTACAAGCGCTATATGCCAGCCTATCTAACTTGGTATGATGCGATTAATGAATGCTTTGTACGCGGCTGCGACTCTTGTAATATGGGCGGCTTGGAGGGCAGCTTGAATGATGGCTTAATTAAGTTCAAGTCAAACTTTAATCCAACCATCAATGAATTTATCGGTGAATTTGATTTACCGGTGAACGGTTTACTGTTCAAAGCTAGTGAATATGCGTATAAATTAAGAAAACAAAAAAAATAAAAAAGCGGGCGGTACAAAACTAAAAAAACAGTTTTGTACCGCCCACTACTTACGAATAAATGGTGGCCGAAGAACCTAAATGACTTTTGGCTCAACCTCATTTTCTACAATTTTTGGGTTGCATTTGTTTTAATCAGCTTGAAAAGGACGGTCGTTACAGCAACTGTTGCAATTGCAGCAACGAGCGCCTCGACTACTCCGCTACTGAAAATCACGGTTAAAATAGCGCCGTAAATCGCCGAACCGCTGGCACCAATCGTTTGAGCGTAGTCATTTTTGAAAAGAAAATAAATCAGGTTCATAACCAAAATAGTATTAGTAGCCGAACCGATAAAACCAGCGACAAAGAGATTGATTGATTGCGACGTTGGTTTGTTTTTAGTTAGTTTTTTTAAACCAGTATAGACAAAATAAGGAATCACGCCAATTAAAATTCGCGGAATTAAGGCGACGATGATGGCTTTTAAGCTCCCGTGAGTAGTTCCGATAACTGGAATAAACGGAGAGAAAACAAAAGAGAGCGGCGTAACAATAATCGTACTGCGAATCATACTAATGACACCGAACACACCGCCTAAAAAACCGCCAATTCTAGGGCCTAACAAAATCGAGGCAATAATCACCGGAATATGCATGGTTGTCGCGTTGATTGGACCGATCGGAATGAAGCCCAAAAAAGGCACGGCGGACAAAAGTATCAGAATCGCTAAAAACATCGCGGTAAGAGTAAAGGTTTTTGTATTTTTCATGAGTAACTCCTAATAGTTATTTCAGTAAAGCATCATTAATGGTTGTCACGATTTCTTCAACAGTTGCTAACGCACCTCTGCCAAAATCACCGCATGCCAATAAAGCTTCTCTGGGTTGAATTTCGTTGTAGCCATAATTTTTCAAGGTTGCTAAATTGCGTTGTGTAATCGGATTTTGATACATGTAAGTATTCATAGCCGGCGCAATAAATTTCGGTACCTCTTCTTTTAATGCTAAAGCCACCGTAGAAAGCATGTCATCTGCGATGCCGTTTGCCAACTTTGCCAAAATGTTGGCAGAAGCCGGTGCCACTAAAAAGAGGTCGGCTTTTTTGGCTAATTCAATATGATTGATTTTATCCGGCGTTATTTCTTCCATAACATTTGTATGCACCGGATTTTTGGATAATGACTGCAGGGTTAACGGAGTAATGAATTTGGTACTGTTAGTGGTCATGATTACTTCAACATTATAGCCTAGTTTAGTGAACTGGCTGGTAAGATCAGCTGCTTTATAGGCGGAGATGCTGCCAGATACACCTAATAGAATGGTTTTCATCTATTATTCCTCCATTTTTCTTCTATATTTTTCCTAATCAGCTGAGCGATCTCGGCTTTCGTGTGTGCTTTTTGCAGGTTGCCGTCTGCAGCAATTAGCAGGCCGTCATGTTGGTCCTGCGTAATCTTTGTCAGATCATTGGCTAAAACGAAGTCACAGTGATTTTTTTCAAGTATTCCTTGACCGACAGTGATTAGCTCTTCTTCAGAAACAGCAACAAGTAATTTAAAACCAACGATGATAGCTTGTGGTTGTTTTTCGCGAAGCATTGCAATTATTTTAGGATTTTTTTTCAAAAAAAGCAATAAGCGATCTGTATTTGAAGGGATTTTTTTTTGATTTTGGCTAGTTTGTCCAACCTCATTCATGACTGTTTTTAGGGTTTGCTCCAAATCAGACATACTAGTTGAAGAATCAATCATTAATTTTTCTGCTAGCTGTTGGATAAACTGCTCCTCTGAAAAAGCTGTTTCTGTTGTAAAATCGCTGACAGCCATACTGTGAATAATGGCATCATAATTTTTTTCTTCAAAAAGCCTGATTAAGGTTGATTCTAAATCCTTGGTTGTTTCAATTTCTAGCAGAGTCAAAGCTTGCTGCTCATTCGGGCGCACCGCTTGCGCTGTTGTAACGTAGGTCACATGATGACCCTGCGCTAAAAAGGCTTCGCCAATTATTTTTCCTAGACGGCCTGTTGAATGATTAGTGATAGAGCGGACGTTGTCAATTTTTTCTGAGGTGCCGCCGGCGGTAATTAGAATATCCATGAGAGTGAAGGCTCCTTTATTTCAATTTTACGATCGTTCTGCCGATATGGGTGCCAGCTTGAAGCTGTGCCAATGTTGCGGGCAGTTCTGCTAAAGTTGTTTCGTTTGTGAGTGCTTGTTGACAAATGTTTAAATCAGTAGCTAAACGTGACCAGATCTGCAGTCGCTCTTCCATTGAAACATTGACTGAATCAATGCCCAGTAAATGAACGCCGCGTAAAATAAACGGTAAGACGGTAGTGTTTAATGTAACGCCGGCTGCATTGCCGCTAAGTGCAATACTGCCGCCATAGCGAAGCTGAGCTAGCAGAGCGCTCGTTACTTCACCACCCGTCGCATCAATGGCAAAATCAATGGTTTGCTTAGCAAGCGGCTTACTTTTTTCCGGTAAAAAATCTTCCAGCAATAGCACTTGGCTGGCACCTAATTGTTTTAACTGCTCGCTGGCTGCTTTTTTACGACTTAAAGCAATAATATTTTTATAGCCCAGCTGGCTCAGCATGGCAATGGCTAAGCTGCCTACACCACCTGAAGCACCAGTTACACAAATCACAGCTTCTTTGTTTTTAACTAAACCATGCTTTTCTAACTGATCAATGGACAGAGCAGCTGTGAAACCCGCAGTTCCGATAATCATAGCCTCTTTTAAATCCAGTCCCTGAGGCAGCGGTACCAGCCAATCTGCAGGAATACGTGCATATTCAGCGAAACCGCCTGTATGAGAAACGCCTGTACCGTAACCTGTGACCAGTACCTCTTGTCCAACAGCAAACCGCTCATCTGTAGATGAAACAATTGTTCCGCTTAGATCGATACCGGGAATCATCGGATATTGACGAATCACGCCGCCATTGGCTTTCACTGCCAAGGAATCCTTAAAATTGACTGAAGAGTAGGCGACTTCAATCAGTACCTCGCCGGGTGAAAGTTGATCGACAGTCAAGGGTTCGACTGTGTAAGTGACTGTATCTTCTTGTTTATTTACGACTAATCCAGAAAATTTTTCCATAATTGCTCTCCTTGTACTATTGTATATTATGTTTACTATCATAACATATTCTCTTTTTTTCTTTAGGAAATTCTTCTTAAAGAGCTCTTCATTATCTAAGAAAAATAAGGTAGAATGAATAATGTAAGCATTTTAGACAAGATGAAACAAAAAAATTGTAGATAATGAACAAACTGAAAGGATTTTCGCAGTTGAAATTTAAGATTGGTATGAGAACATTTAAAACAGGGCTCAGCGTTTTTTTCTGTATTTTACTGAGCATTCTTTTAAAAAGAGATACTTATGTGGTTGCAGCCATTACAACGGTGTTTACCTTAAGAGAAGATTTGGAGAATACAGTGAAATATGGTAAGCATCGGATTATCGGCAATGTCTTGGGTGCGATTATGTCGCTAGCAGTCATTACGGTCTTTGATCTTTTGGGTCGCAGCGAGGTGGTACAGCTGTTGTTTATGCCCTTAATTATCATGGTGATGATCGCGATTCTGGCTGGTTTGGGCTATCATGAAGGCACGGTGGGAGCCTGTGCTACACTTTTAACCATTGTCTTTATGATTCCGGCACATCAAACCTATGGCTATGCCTTTGATCGGGTTATCGACAGCTTTATGGGAATGGGCGTTGCTTTGTTAGTTAACTTTGCTATTCCGTTAAGACAACGAAAAGCCGTACCCGTTTCAAAAGAAAAATCAATAAATCCTTAAAGAGGTTGAGCCAAAAGTCGTTTAGGTTCTTCGGTCACCGTTTATTCGTAAGTAGTGGGCAGGACAAAACTGTTTTTTAGTTTTGTTTCGTCCACTTTTTTTATTGGAAGAAAAAAAGTCGCATTTTTTGATAAAAATCGGTTGCTATTTTTTGAAAAGTTCGTATACTAGAAAAGGTGAAACTAAACTGTAAGTTTAGTATTAGAAAACTTTTGCAGAAGTTTCGAAAAATTTGTTGAGAGGTGTTAGTATGGAGATTGGTGAGAAGCTGCGCAATTTACGCATTCAAAAAAATTTAACGCAGGAAGAATTGGGCGAACGAACAGATTTGACAAAAGGCTATATTTCGCAGTTGGAACGTGACTTAAGTTCTCCATCCATGGAAACCTTTTTCAATATTTTAGAGGTGCTAGGGATTACCCCGGAGCAGTTTTTTAGTGAACAGACCTCTGAACAAAAAGTGGTGTATAAAGATGAAGATAGTACGCTTTATTATGATGAAGAAAATGGCTATGAGCTAAAATGGCTGATTCCGGAATCAAATGAGAAAGAAATGGAACCGATTGTTTTAACCTTTGATAAAAACGGTGAGTATAAAATGTTTGAGCCTTCTTTATCTGAAACCTTTGTCTATGTCATTGACGGCTCTGTTTCGTTGCTATTGGGTGAAACTGTTTATTCAGCTAAAAAAGGGGAGTCCATGTATTATCAGGCCACAGAGCCGCATCAGCTGGTGAATCATGCCAAAGGCAAGAGCCGGGTGCTGATTGTCGCGACAGAATCTTATTTATAATGGAGGCATTGAGCATTGAAAAAAAATATTATTTCATTTGAAAATGTTGTAAAAGTATATGACGATGAAAAAGTACTGAAAAAGGTCAGCTTTGAGATAGAACAAGGGAAATTTTATACCTTATTAGGCCCGTCCGGTTGCGGTAAAACAACGATTTTACGTATTTTGGCCGGTTTTGCGGATGCGACGGAAGGCGATATTTATTTTGACGGTCAACGAATAAATGAGATTCCTGCGAACAAACGACAAGTTAATACGGTTTTTCAAGATTATGCCTTATTTCCGCATATGAATGTATTTGATAATGTTGCGTTTGGCTTAAAGATAAAAAAATTACCTAAAAAAGAAATTGAAAAAAAAGTTAAAGATGCGTTGAGAATGGTTCAGCTTCCAGGTTATGAAACAAGAGAAATCAGTGAAATGTCCGGCGGTCAAAGACAACGGGTGGCGATTGCCAGAGCGATTATTAATGAGCCAAAGGTTTTGCTTTTGGATGAGCCGCTGTCCGCATTGGACTTGAAGCTGCGTACAGACATGCAGTATGAGCTGCGTGATTTACAGCAGCGTTTAGGAATTACCTTTATTTTTGTCACCCACGATCAGGAAGAAGCATTGGCGATGAGCGATGAAATTTTCGTCATGAACAAGGGTTATATTGTACAAAGCGGTACGCCGGTAGATATTTACGATGAGCCGATTAATCATTTTGTGGCGGACTTCGTGGGAGAAAGCAATATTGTCAACGGGACGATGCTTGAGGATAATCTGGTGGAATTTGTCGGCAAGCAGTTTGAATGTGTGGACGGTGGCATGAAAAAAAATGAATCCGTCGAAGTTGTGTTGCGTCCAGAGGATCTCACTATCACAACGGCAGATCGCGGCAAGCTGGTGGTGACTGTAGATACACAGCTATTTCGTGGTGTTCATTATGAAATTATTTGTCATGATGAGGATCATAATGAATGGATCGTTCATTCTACTAGAAAAGCGCAGGAGGGTGCGAAGGTCGGTTTATTCTTTGAACCGGAGGATATTCATGTTATGCGCTTTAATGAATCAGAAGAAGACTTTGATGCTCGTTTAGAGAGCTACGAAGAATAGGAGGAACAACGATGAAAACAATGCGGCGAATTTACTCCGTTCCTTATGTTATGTGGCTGCTTTTATTCGTGATTGCTCCTGTTTTGATGATTATTTATCAGTCATTTTTTGATATGAACGGACAGTTTACTTTCGCGAATTACCGAACCTATTTTACTTCTGGGACGTACTTAAGCATGACCATTAATTCGGTCTGGTATGCGTTTTTAATTACTTTGTTTACGCTTTTGGTCAGTTACCCGACGGCTTATTTTTTGACGAAATTAAAGCACAAGCAATTGTGGCTAATGCTGGTTATTTTACCGACGTGGGTGAATTTATTATTGAAAGCTTATGCATTTATTGGGATTTTTAGTATTCACGGTAATGTCAATCAATTTTTGAATTTTTTAGGGATCGGTTCACAGCAAATTCTTTTTACCGATTTTAGTTTCCTGTTTGTTGCCACGTATATTGAAATTCCGTTTATGATTTTACCGATTTTTAATGCCTTAGAAGAGCTGAATCCTTCCTTAATCAGCGCTAGTCGTGATTTGGGCGCAAATAGTATGGAGACCTTCCTGCGTGTGGTTTTCCCGCTATCCTTAAACGGTGTGAAAAGTGGCGTGCAGGCTGTCTTCATTCCTTCACTTTCCTTATTCATGCTAACACGCTTGATTGGCGGTAATCGGGTCATTACGTTGGGGACTGCGATTGAAGAGCATTTCTTAGTGACACAAAATTGGGGCATGGGCTCAACCATTGGCGTCATTTTGATTGTAGCGATGTTTATCGTCATGCTGCTAACCGGTGAAAAGAAGAAAGGACGGGGACAATGACAAAGAAAAAATTTAAGTGGTCGTATCTATACTTGATCTTTATTTTTGCTTTATTGTATGCGCCGATCTTTTATTTGATTTTTTACTCGTTCAACGATAGCGATACAATGAATCAGTTTACCGGCTTTACCTTGGCTAATTATACGGCTGTTTTTGAAGATACTCGTCTGCTGATTATTGTGTTAAATACATTTCTGCTGGCTTTTTTGTCTGCGTTGATTGCCACAATTATTGGAACCTTTGGAGCAATGGGCATTTATTACACGAAAAAACGGAAAACAAGAACGACTTTGCTAAGCTTTAATAATATTTTGCTCGTGTCACCAGACGTTATTATTGGTGCTAGCTTTCTGATCTTTTTTACAGCGGTCGGTTTTATCAGCTTGGGCTTTACCAGTGTTTTGCTCTCACATATCGCTTTTAGTATTCCAATCGTTGTACTCATGGTACTGCCAAAGCTGCAGGAAATGAACGATTCTATGGTTGATGCTGCTCGTGATTTGGGTGCCAATAATCTCCAAGTAATTAAAAACATTATTTTGCCTTTCTTGTCTCCGGGCATTATCGCCGGTTACTTTATGGCATTTACTTATTCCTTAGATGATTTTGCGGTTACTTTCTTTGTAACTGGCAATGGTTTTTCAACACTTTCTGTAGAAATTTATTCGCGGGCCAGACAAGGTATCAGTTTGGAAATTAATGCCTTGAGTGCCTTAGTGTTCATTTTCTCTATGATTTTGGTGATTGGCTATTACTTCATTAGTCAGGATAATAACTCAAGAGCAGCGAAACGCTTACGACAGCAGCAAAGCGAGGTGGCAAAGCTAAAATGAAAAAACTACAATCTTTGTTTTTAGGAATTTTTGCCATTATTTTGATTCTCTTTTTAGGTGTCCGTCAGCTGGAAAAAGCCAGCGGTATGGCTGGTGCAGATACGCTGACGATTTATAATTGGGGCGATTACATTGACCCAGCGTTAATTAAAAAGTTCGAAAAGGAATCTGGCTACAAAGTGAATTATGAAACTTTCGATTCCAACGAAGCGATGTTTACCAAGATTCAACAAGGCGGTACAGCTTATGATATTACGATTCCTTCAGAATATATGATTCAAAAAATGATGAAAAAAAATATGCTGCTGCCGATCGATCATAAGAAGCTAACAGGATTGAACAATATCGACGAACGCTTTTTAAACTTGGATTTCGATCCGCAAAATAAATATTCCATTCCTTATTTTTGGGGAACCTTAGGCATTATTTATAACGATAAATTTATTGATGAAGATCAAATGAAGCATTGGGATGATCTGTTTAGACCGGAGCTAAAAGACAATGTGATGCTGATTGACGGAGCTCGAGAAGTGATGGGCTTATCTTTAAACAGTCTAGGCTATTCATTGAACAGCAAAAATGATCAACAACTGCGTCAGGCAACCGATAAGCTGAACACACTTACAAGTAATGTTAAGGCGATTGTCGCTGATGAGATCAAAATGTATATGATTAACGAAGAAAGTGCGGCTGCTGTAACTTTTTCCGGTGAAGCTTCAGAAATGCTTGATGGCAATGAGCATCTACATTACGTGATTCCTTCAGAAGGCTCTAATTTGTGGTTTGATAACATTGTGATTCCTAAAACTGCTAAAAATATTCAAGGCTCCTACGACTTTATTAATTTCATGCTTAAACCGGAAAACGCAGCTCAAAACGCGGAATATATTGGGTATTCCACACCGAATAAAGCCGCAAAAAAACTACTGCCAAAAGAAATTTCAAGTGATGAACAATTTTATCCAAGTGACGAGGTCATTAAGCATCTGGAAGTCTACAAGGATTTAGGAGCGGAATATTTGGGAATTTATAACGACCTGTTTTTGGAATTTAAGATGTATCGGAAATAACATGAAAACTCAGCTAAAATGGCGATAAATCAATCAAAAAATAGAGAAATGAGCCACCATTTTAGCTGTCAGTTTTCCAATTTTCTACCAAAAGCGACGAAATTGTCGCTTTTTTTGCGTTTTCTACCACAGTTTTCTACCAGAGAAAAAAATGTTGTAAGCCTTGATAAATATAGCTTATATAGATGTATGGCAAAAAAGATAAAAAATGATAAATTCTTGTGCTAGCTATTTTTGGTAGAAAAATAGTCTTTTTAGGAGGGAAAAATATAGTTCAATTAATGAATAAAGCGTGGAATAAGTTTTTAGTTGGCCGTTCTCAAAGTTTCTAATAAAAGCACCCTGTTAATGTTTTCAATCAGAGTTTTTCCTAGAGAAATTTAACTAGAAAGTAGGAATCAAATTAACTAAAAATTTATTTATTAGCATCTTGAAAAATGTTATGATTAATGCTAGTAGATCGTTAAATTCTATTTATAGAAAGGAAGAAAAAATTGAATTCTCAACGATATTTTAATAATATTTCAGAGTGGCTAGAAGTTTTAGCTCAACGAATAAAAACAAATGGTAAGTTGAATATATTAGATTTAAACATTCATGCTGAAACATTTTATCGAGATTTAATTAATATTGTTTATAAATATGAATTGCAATCTGCTAATGTTTTAGTAGCTAATTTTGAGGCAATTGACCTAATTGATGAAACCAATAAAATTATTGTACAGGTTTCTTCTACTGCTACAAAACAAAAAATTGAATCAACTTTAAAAAAAGAGTCAATCAAGGGGTATGCGGAAGAGGGATATGGACTCCAATTTATGTTTATTGCAGATGAAGCTAGCTCTTTACGAACAAAAAAAATTGCTAATCCTCATAATATTAAATTTTGTGCTGCGGACGATATATATGATAAAGTTGTTTTACTGAACAGTATCTCTCAACTAGAAATTGGTAGAAAAACTATAGTAAATGACTTGTTTGAAAAAGAATTTGGTCAAAAACCAGACTCTGTAAAAATTAATAATAATCTAACTACTATAATACAGTTGCTCGCTAAAGAAAATTTAAGTACGACTTCCAATCCGACTAATTTAGATTATTTCAATATCGATGAAAAAGTAACTTTCAATGATTTAAATTTGATAAAAGAAACTACAATCGATGAATATAAAGTGTACTATAATAAAGTAGACTCAATATACAAAATTTTTGATCATGAAGGCCAAAATAAGAGGATTTCAGTTTTAAGGAAAGTCACTTCTTTTTACGAAAAAGAAATAATTAAACCAATTGAAAACGTTGAGCGTTTCTTTAATGTCGTAAATTCTATAAAAGATTATATTTTGGAGAGTAATAACATTGAGGAAATTGAAGAAGATATTTTAGAAATGTGTGTAAGAATAATAGTTGTAGATGCTTTTATTAGATGTAAAATATTTAGAAATCCAAAGGAGTATAGTCATGTTATTACCAAGTGAAATTAAACCTGAAACAAGTGTTTATTATTATTCTGCTATACTTCTGAAAACATTAAAAAGTAGTTCTGATCCATATAATATTATTGATTTATACAATGTTTTAAAAGAGAAACTGCAAATTTCCTTACGAAATTATGCGTATTGTTTAGATTGGCTGTTCCTTATAGATGCAGTTATAATAAATGATGAAGGAAGTGTGGTTTTATGTACCTAAGAGAATTGACTATCTCTTCAGATTCTCAGATTATTCGTAGAATTCCATTTCATTATGGCTCTAATTTAATTGTAGATGAGACTGTGGGAATAACCGATCTAGAAACAGGAAATAATATTGGTAAAACAACAGTGCTTGCTTTAATTGATTACTGTCTTGGTGGAGACGCTGAAACTATTTATAAGGATTCAGAAACTAAAAAGGATATCGTTTATGTGAAAAAATTCTTAATTGATAAAAAAGTTATGGTATCTTTATCAATTAAAGAAGATTTGGATATTGTTGATTCAAAGGAAATTATTATAAATCGCAATTTTCTTAGTCGAAACAAAAAAGTAATGTCAATCAATGGTATTAATTATACAAAAAATAAAGGAAAAGATTTCGAAAAAGAATTGAACATTTTAATTTATGGTGAAAGAGAATCAGAAAAACCTTCTTTTAGACAGCTTATTGCTCATAATATAAGGTATAAAGATAGAGAAATTGAAAATACTTTGAAATACTTGAACAATTTCACTACTTTAATTGAGTATGAGACTTTATTTTTATTTATGCTTGGATTACCAGTTTTGGATAGATCCCAGTTAAATAAAAAAATTAAACTTGAAAAAGAATACAAGAAGCGATTAGAAAAAGAACATTCTGGAACTGAAATAAAATTTCAAATTGAAATAGTTAAAAGAACAATTAGAAATCTAGAATCAAGAAAAAGTAAACTGAATATTAATGAAAACTATGAACAAGAATTAGATGAGTTAAATCAGTTGAAATTAAGAATTGCTTCAATTAGTTCGAAAATAAGTGACCTAAATTTGAGAAAACAATTATTAGTTGAGACGGAAGACGAGTTACAAAATGAAGTATCGACTTTAGATGTCAATGAATTAAGAGAGATTTATTCTACTGCTAAAAAAGATATTAGTGGTATTCAATCGACATTTGAAATGATGGTTCAATATCATAATAAAATGATTATAGAAAAAATTCGGTTTATCACTCAAGACTTGCCAAAACTAGAAGAAGAATTAAATATTTATAACGCTAGTTTAAAAGAATTGTTAGCTCAAGAAAAATTGCTGGTTCAAAGTATTTCTGGTAGTGACACTTTTCAAGATCTGGAAAAGATTATAAGTGAGTTAACTCATGAGTACGAGTATTTAGGTGAACTTTCTAATTCATTAAAGCAAATAAATGATTCAGAGAAAGTGATTTCTAATTTAGGCGATGAGATAGAACTACTGGATGGTGGTCGTTTTTCAGATGAATTCAAAAATGAATTGACAGAAAAACTTTTGGATTTTAATGAAATTTTTGCATCTGTTTCTACTGAATTATATGGTGAACAATATGGGATTACTTATGAAGTTAGGGAAGACAGTAAAACTAAACAAAATTTTTATTATTTTGAATGTTTTAATGCAAATACAAGTTCTGGTAAAAAACAAGGTGAAATCATTTGCTTTGATATAGCCTATATTCTTTTTGCAAGAAAAAATGGTATACCCCACTTGGATTTTCTTTTAAATGATAAGAAAGAATTGATGCATGGAAACCAATTAAAAAGAGTAAGTAATTTTGCGAAAACTAATAAAATACAATTGATTTTTTCAATTTTAAAAGATAAACTTCCAACTGAATTGAATAACAAAGATCATATTGTACTTACCTTATCAGATGAGGATAAACTATTTAGAATTGAAGAGGATAACTCTGAATTGTAGACATTTTAATTTTAGTAAACTTAGTAAGTTAATCTTAGTATTGAATAGAGTAAGATTGACTATGGTCATATGAAAAGAGCATTTTTAAGAAATGCTTTCATATGGCTTTTTTTTGTGTAATTTTTTATGGTAGGAGGGATTATATTTAAAATAAGGAGTCCAACAACAAAACAAATTAAATGAAATTTACAAACAAAGGAGAAAACAAATGAATAAGAAAAAACGTCAAGCAATCTCGCTAGTGGGTGTATTCACAGTGATGATTGCTCTTTTTATTACTCCGATTACAGCTCTTGCGGCAACTGTTAATTATGAAAAAATAGGAGATTACATCTCAACTTGGCATATTGCATCTTTAGGTGGTTTACACTGGACAGACAATGGTGTGCATATGATCAAAGCAGATAATCAACCTGCTTTTTGTATTGAACATGGTGTTCTATTGGATGGTGGTTCAGGATTTGAACCATCTGAATTAAACGGTACTGAGAAAGAACGTCTATCCTTGATTTCCTATTACGGCTATCAAATTAACCCGACAATGGAAAATTATGGAATTACCCAAAACATCATCTGGGAAGAATTTGGTGATACTTTATTAACCACTCAACTTCCAAACTATGAAACTCGCAAAAATGAAATTCTAACAAACGTAGCTAATCATAAAATTAAGCCAAGTTTTGCGAATCAGAACATAACATTAAATGTAGGGGATTCTGTTACGCTCATAGATACAAATAATGTCTTATCAAAATATGACAATCTTTTAGAAAACTCCGCAAACCTACAAGTTGAAAAAAATGGAAATAAACTGAAATTAACCGCTACGGCTGATTCTAAAGAGTCTGGTAAGTTGCAATACAGTATGGTGCCAAAAGATCAAGTGGGTCAAAGTTTCGTCTACAAGAAACCTGGTGAACAGACTGTCGCCACATTTAAATTATCCAATGCTGGAGAAATGAATCTGAATATTAAAGTGAATCTAAATGGTAATGTCAAACTGAAAAAAGTAGATGAAGATACTGGAAAAGCTGTACCTAATACCAAAATGAAATTTGAATATAACGGACAAACAAAAGAGATTGTCACTGATACGAACGGTTTGGCGCATATTGATGGAGTAAAAGCAGGCACAAAAATAAAAATTACGGAGGTCACTGCTAGTAATGGGTTTGTGAATAAAGGTGAATTAAAGGAAATCACGATTGAACCAAACAAAACAATCGAAGTGATTTTTGGAAATAAAGCCCAACAAGGGTTATTAAAATTAAAAAAGACAGGTCAGAAAGCTACTACTGTTACTACTACTGACTCTGATTATGGGAAGCTACATGACATCATCTTTGATTATGTTCCTTTAGCTGATGTGACATTTACTATTAAAGCTCGTGAAGATATTAAAGTAGGTGATCATGTTCATGTTAAAAAAGGAAGTGTTGTAGCGACTGTTAAAACAGATGCGAATGGCGAACTAATCAGTATGCCTAAGCTATATCTAGGGAAATATGAAGCCATTGAAACAGCAACACCTGCTGGATACCTGATGAATACAACACCTTTACCTTTTGAATTTACCTATGAAGGACAAAATGTGGAGCTGGTTTCTCAATCACTTGAAGCAAAGAATGACTTTCAACAGCTAAAGATCACTGTTCATAAAAATGAAGAACAAATTCAGGGCTGGAAGGCAAATATGCCAGTACTAGAAGAGGTGAAAGCGAATGACAAAGTATTTGGCTTATTTACGGACCAAGAATATCCAATGACCGATAAAACGACTGTGCCAGCTGATGCTTTATTAGCGTTTGGAACAGTTAATGAAGGGGAACTTGTTTTTCCTAATCTACAACTAATGGAAGGAACGTACTACATTCGAGAATTGGATGCTGGAGAAAACCATGATATTGATTTGACCCATCATGAATTTGAGTTTAAAGCAACGGATCATGAGACAGAAAAAGTCATTGAACTCTATGCACCTAAAGACAATCAAGAGGATGAATCACTGCCGCTGTTAAATAAACTTCATTTTAATCAGTTTTCATTAAAGAAAATAAATGAAGAAGCAACGTTAGAAGAAAAAAGCGGCTATGATTTTACCTTAACTGGAAATGGCGAGGGTGCTATTTTCACCATAGAGACGGAAGACAAAGAAGTGATTCAAACAGTCACAGTCAATAAGGATTCTTTGGCTACGTTCACGAATGTACCTGTCGGAACGTTCTATTTGAAAGAGAAGCAACCATCTTCTGAGAATTACGTAGGTTCTTCTGAAACCTATAAAATTATCTCTACACTAAAAGGCGTTCAAGCCTATGATAGTAAAGGTCAACTTCTTGGTGAAACAATGAATGAAGAAACAAGTGAAGAAGAGGAAAGTATCGAGCAGACCGAAGAATCAGATTCTAAGAAACCTACCACAGATGAGCCGATCATATTACTAGAGCTAAAAAACCATTTGGTTAAAGGGAATGCAGAGTTAACGAAAAAAGATATATCGAATGGAAAAACTCTGCCAAATACTGGTATCCGTATTCTTGACAAAGATAAAAAAGTAGTGATTGAAGGAAAAACAGATACCCAAGGTCAATTCACCTTTGAAAAATTACCAAAAGGCACATACTATTTCCAAGAATTTGAAGCCCCTACTGGTTATCAATTAGACGAAACACCGATTCAATTTGAAATCAAAGAAGATGGCGAGGTAGTCAAATGTACCATGACCAATCAACTTACTCCAACTGAAAAAGGAAATTTGCCACAAACAGGTGAAAAAACATCCATTTTAGGAATCGCGCTGGGAAGTTTGTTACTGGTTGGTATTGCTAGCTATTACTTTTATGAAAAGAAAAAACAGGGAAATAAAACAAAATAAGAATGAAAGAAGGAATCAATTATGTCAAATCGTGTCACGAGTATTGCTTTAAAGGAACAACAACTTGGTACTAAAATCAAAGCTACAGTGAAAGAAGAACGAGAAATTTATATCGAAGGAAAACGAGTACCTTGTCGCATTTTTACTGCTTCATCTGCACTGCATCCAGATTTTGAAATCATCGTGCCAAATCTAAGAAACTCACAGCGCTTTGATGGAAGAAAAGAAGTGGAGTTGAAGGATGCTACGTTAGTTCCTAGTGCCAAACGAAATAATATTGGAACTGCCAGTCGATCGTTAGAATTACAAGTTTTTGCCAAGCAATTAATCACACTAAACTAGAAAAGAGGAAAAATAAATGAGTTTAAAATTTGAAGAAAACACGATTAAGGATTTTGATATTAAGAAAACATTTGGAACCTGTTATTATTTAAGCACTCAATCGATCTATGAAAATGATAGTGAAGGGAACCGAACAGAAATGGTAAGAGAGCAGCGAGTGACAGTTTATTCCGAAGCAAAAAATGACCAAATTGATATTGCATTGCCAGAAACAACGGATTTAGCTTCTTTTTCTTATGATGATGAAATTGAACTAACAGGTGAAGTGACTGCGTTAGCGTGGCTCTCTTCTTACGCTGGGTACAATGATTCCATTCAATCAGAACAAGCCTTTAAAATTCGAGCAGGTGGGATTAAAAAGGTAGCGGCACTTCATAAGAAACCTGAAAAGCAAAAGCCTACAGGCACTTCACAAGGATGATAACGGATGAAATTTCTAAACTATAGAGGTATCAGAATCCGTCCGTATCACTTGAATCTGTACCGTTATTACTTGTTGGGTATGTGGTCTCCAGCGCTTTTTGCTAGTGCTGCATATGGCTATTTCAAACTATACCCATTTGTAACTAAATTTTCTGAAAAACAATCAATAGATTATGCTGCTCTCCTTCTTCCAATTGGAGGGCTTTTTTTATTGCTCATACTCCCATTGTTTATCTGTTTATGGGGGAGAAGGCATTCTTTTCTTAAAGGAGGCTTCTTTTATCGAGCTTATCAACGTCAGATGTTAGCACGGATGTTAAAAAGTAATGGCTTGTATGATAAAAAAAAACGAAAATCAAACCAAAGAACCACAGAAAAGATGATTTTCCCTAAAGTCTATTATCGGAATACCAAGGAAATTCTTTATTTAACCGTTCCAACAGATGGAATGAAGTGGCATGATCGTTTTGAAAAAATTGCGAAAACTTTTGAAGAAATGTATATTGCTGATTTTATCAATGTACAGAAAGAAATGGGCTTTACAACCTATTCCTTGATGATTGATGTCATTAGTAAACGAATTAACATTTCAGATTGTGTTGTCACAAATGGTCAAGTCAAATTGATGGATGGTGTGGTTTGGGATTATGCAGAAGTGCCACATATGTTGATTACAGGAGGCACAGGTGGGGGCAAGACCTACCTGATTTTGACATTGATTCAGGCGTTAGTAAAGGTGGGAACCGTTGATATTTGCGATCCAAAAGAAGCCGATTTAAAGGATTTACAAGACCTTAAATTATTCAAGGGGCATATCTTTACTGGCACAAAATGGATCACTCGTTGTTTAAAAAATGCTGTGGCAGAAATGAATCGCCGTTATGTTTACATGAAACTTCTTCCAACCTATACAACAGGTAAGAACTTTGCTTATTATGATATTCCACCTTATTTCATTATCGTTGATGAGTGGGCGGCGTTTTTTGGAACCTTAAATTATAAAGAACAAGATGAAATTTTAGGGTATGTAAAAGAATTAGTATTGAAAGCTCGTCAAGCAGGTATCTTCTTAATTCTTGCAACACAACGACCTGATGCAGAGAACTTTGGTGGAGGGATTCGAGATAATATTCTATTTCGAGTGAGTGTTGGAAAGCTTCAAGAACAAGGCTATTATATGACTTTTGGATCGGATCAAAAAAATAAGGCGTTCATCAATAAGGCAATAAAAGGAAGAGGATATGTGGATGATGGTTCAGCTGTCCCAAGAGAATTCTATGCTCCATTTGTTCCTAAAGGCTATAACTTTTTAAAAGAATTTGAAAAGATTGAATCGATGAAACTATTAGATACCAGAGAGGTTGATCCGACTGAGGAGGAGATTGAAGAAGCGCAAGAATCCTTTGAGGTAAAGAACTCAGAGTAACTACCTAAAAGTATATTGAGAAACAGTAACTAATAAAGTATATGGGAAACCAACACATTTCAATGAAAAAAGGGAAAGGAAAAGAAGTGTGTTTCGTTTTCCTTTTTTCGTTGCCTCAGCGGATGGAAGGAGCTGATATGGACTACTTCGTCTATGAACAAGGTTTCCTTGTGAAAGCCACTCGTCTTAACGGGTGGCGGTAGAACGAAAAGGAACAGGCAGGTGTCCTGTCTGTGACTGTGTAGCGGTTAGGGCGAGCAGCGCTCGCTCTAACTTGTTACCCCCGCTTAATAACATGGGGGTAACTTTTTAAAAATGAGAACTCAGAATCGTCAGAAATCCTTATATCTCCTAGCTTGAATAGACATTTAAACGTGTGAACGATTTGGATTGATTTTGTGAACATATAAGAAAGGTAAGAGGCTAAAAATGACCAATCAAGAAATTAGACAATTACGCAATCGACTAGGGTTATCCCAACAGCAATTTGCAGACAAGATTCACTGGAGTAAATCTTATTTATCTATGATTGAAACAGGGAAACGCACCATCACCAAAACTGCTATTGAACGAATCAACCAAACATTTTGTTTAGAAGGTGGGATTCTTCCAATGCAGGCGAAAATTGATTTTCTTCGGATTCGATTTAAGATTCATGCCCCAGATCAAGTCATTGAAAAGGTATTACGAATGAATCCAGATGTATTTATTTATAAAAATTATGGGTTTAACTACTATACAGAAACCTATTGTTTTAGTGAAATATTTGTGTTCGCTAATCCTGAAAACTTAGACATGGGTGTCATGATTGAATTACGAGGTCGAGGGTGTCGTGAGTATGAGCTAGTGTTGGAAGAGCAACAAGAAACATGGACAGAGTTCTTTTGGCGACTATATGAAACGAATCTTTTTGATAATCATCGGATGATTGATACAAAAATCACTAGAATAGATTTGGCACTGGATGAGCAGGTTTCGTTGCTATATCCAAGCTATGATTTATTTGAACTGAAAGAAAAATACGAGCAGGGATTAGTTGACACAACGTTTCGTAATTTTGATTTTACTGGCGGAATTGTTGTGAAAAATGGGCAATGTTTAAATAAAGGTCTATCTCTATATTTTGGATCACGTCAGTCACCATTCTACTTAAATTTCTATCAAAAAGATTACGAACTAGCGAAAAAAGAAGAAATATCTGTCGAGATGGCTCGCCAAAAGTATGGCATTAAGAATCGTTATGAGATTCGATTAGCAGATGAAAAAGCTTATCTCTTTGTCGAATATTTATTATCTACTGGTGAAACATTAGAGTGGGTAGTCAAAGAACTAATTGATACTGCAATCAAAGTTTACGACTGTGATGAAGCTGGGTTGCGTACTCAATACAGCGCCAACTGGCGAATGGTCATTGAAAGTATGCAAGAACTGAAACTGACCATGAAAGGAGAGAAGCCGAGTTATGAAAAGTCATTACGTTGGCTCTCCAATTATCTTGCCCCAACGTTAAAGAAAATTTGGATTATGGATCAAACGTTTGGCACGGATGAATTAATGACTCGGATTAAACAAGCAGAATTGAAAGAAAAAGACCAAGAGGAGTTGGCAAAGCTAACCACAACGATTAAAGAGTTATTAGTACAAGAAGAGGAAGAGGCAGTATCTTCTAAAACTGTATCCGTTACACAACAAGAAGTGGAACAGCTACTAGCCCAATTTTTATTTGAATAAGAGGTGAATGAAATGATTGAATTATATATTGAAAATCTTCACGCCAATAAAGGACGGTGGTTTGAATTACCCATTGACTGGGAAGAAGTGAAAGAGAAAATCGGTTTAGATGATGGGCAAGAACACTTAATAACAGACTATATGGCACCCTTCACCCTTTCTCATTATGAAAATTTTAACGAAATGAATGAAGTCGCCGAACAACTAGATGAACATAATGGGCACCCTGCAATTAACTATTTAGGTGAACTTGTTGACTATGGATTTTTCAATGATATTTTAGATGCTTTTGAACAGATTGATGAAATTCAAATCTACTCTGATTGTTATTCTTACAAAGACTATGCCGAACAGCTAATGGATGATCTTGGCTATCTCTCTGGTGTACCAGATATTATCAAATGGAATATTGACTATGAAGGGATCGGAGAGGAGTTACGTCAGGACGGGAGGCTCTATCAAGCAAGTGACAATACCATTATTGAGGTTATGACATGAACCAGAAGCAATTAGCTGAGGAATTGAAACGTTATGGATTTATTTGCTTGGAAGGGGAAATCCCTGAGCGACAAGTCCGACAATTTCTTACCGTTAAGAAATTGACGCAACGAGAGAATTTAGTGTTTCAGCCTAAAAGGGAGCTTTGCTTTGAACGAATGTTGTCAAAGAATACGAGTCTCTATATTGAAGGACTAGAGCGCTTTAGTGAGACTGGTTTACATCGTGGTTTTTCCTACGATTTTTACAAAGCAACCTATTTATTTAGCTCCCAGCCCAGCCGTTTAAAAATTTATGGGACGCAGCTTTCTACGAGAGAACTTCTTTATTTATTAAAGGGGTTCTCTTTTTTACATTAAAAAAACAAGGAGTGACACCGTGAACTTTATAAAAGATAGAAAACAACCAAAACCAGTTGTTCCAAAAGAAGAAAAAGCAGCGAGTATCCGTACCGTTCGTCTAAGTGTTCTGATCCTGACACTTTTTTTAATAGTAAGTGGTCCAATTGCGTTGTTTCAGTCTTCCAAGATGCAAGGAAGGATAAAAAATGAACAAGCAGCATTATCACAAACCATTCAAGAAGAACTGTCGAAAAATACGAGTACGCCTGTTGCATCTGAATTATACAAGCAGTTCTTACATCCATTTATCACTACCTATATCTCGATTCCATCAGATCAAAAAGCTTTTGAGGAGAGGCTTAATACGTTACAAAACACCTATTTCAACTTTGAGCTGGAAGAAGAGAAAAATACTGGGCTTGAGAGGAAATTACTATCTGCTGATTTTTATGATTTGGTGAGTGAACAGGGACAAATGATCGCAAAATACAGGATTACTTACGAAATTACCACACCTGTCACAAAAGAACGAGAAGTGAAGAAAAAAGAAGGAGACAACGTAGTAAACGTCAAAGAAAAATACATCGATTATGAGAAAAGTGAAGTAAAAACGTTACTCAATATTCCTTTTGTTCAATTAGACAATCAATCATTTAAAGTCACTGCGTATCCCTATTTTTCAATGGAGCCTTCGTTAACATCTGGAAAAGCACTTCAACCAACAATCGATCGTTCTCAGTACCAGCGACTAGAGAACAAAGAGGAAAAGGCGATTACTAGTTTTGTACAAGCCTTTCTTGAAAAGTATGTTTCAGATTCGATAGAGGACATGAGCTTTTTGATGAAAGAACCAGAGTTATTGACTGGCGATTATCAAATTGGAGACGTGACGATTGAACCCTTAATAAAAGAAAAGCAGATTGTCGTCTTTATTACGTTCAAACTAGTGGATGGACAGACAAAAAGTAGCCATATAGAAACGATGACATTAGGACTGAAACACCGAGATAACACCTATTTTATTGAAAAACTACAACATTATCTAGGAGGAATTTAAATGAATCAACTCTATTCTAAAAAGCAGCTTCTAACAATGAAACTCTCCGTTATTTGTAATGCGATTTTCTTATTCTTTTCAATTTCGCCCTCGGCTTATGCCGATGCGAATGCAAAAGAAGCCAGCAATTACATTTTAAATGATTGGATTGCACCGATTTTCGGTGTCGTTGTTGTCTATTTAGTCATTAAAGAATTTATGAATTCAAAGTGGATACAAGGCTTTGCGATTCTGTTTTTTGGTGGCATTATTTATGCCGTGATTAAAGACCCAGCCAGTGTTCTAAATTCATTGTCTAATCTAAAAAGTTATTTTGGGTTATAGCCATGAACAGAGAAAAACAGATTTTGGATTATCGTGAGCCGTTTAATGCCCCATATATGATTCGAGAAATTGCGAAAAATGTCAATTTACCGTTCGTGGTCTATGCGCAAGATTTTACTGTCGCTACTGTTAGTTTTGCGCTGGTTTTCAGCTGCTTATTACTTTTGTTTGGAATGAACCAGTTGGTGATTATGGTCTCTATTGCGATTCCTTATGGGCTGGTTCAATTGTTTAATCGTGTAGAACCAGATGGCAAACGAGCCGATATCTTCTTAAAAGATTACATGAGCTATTTGGTGACGTATGTCATGAAGCATCAGGTATTATACCATGAGCAGTTTCAAACAATGAAACGAGAAAAAGTTATTTATCACCGTTGTATGGTGAGCCAATTGATGATAAAGGAGGAAAAGATACCAATGAGTACCTTAACCGTTGATCAAGTGAAACAGGAGATAAAAGAAGCCATTGTTCCAGAACTCATCCATGAATTTGAGTCGATACAGACTAGAGAAGAAGGATTCTATGAATTATTTGAAACAGATGATGAGGTATTGCTTATGAAAAAGACCCTTCATCGGCACTATACAGATGGATTGCTTCCACTGACGGAGGTGCCTAAGTTGAAAGACCAATACCAACCATTAATCAAACAGTCCATACGGAAACGCATTACTCGATTATTATAAAAGGAGGAAAAGTATGAGATTAAAACAACCCTTTCATAAAGTGTACCGCAATGTGTTGATTACGACAGAAAATGAAGTGTGGGCATATTTTACATGTCCAAGTGAGTATGTCATTGGTCAAAACAAAGAGGTGCAAGAAAAACATAAGCGAAAATGGCAGCAGTTTCTTCAAAGTTTGCGGCGTTTTGAAGATTTTGAGTTATTTCTCAATCCTCATTCATATAATCTCAATGAACGATTGTCTGCTTTTTCTAAAAGCTTTGATGAACAAGCCAAAGAAATGGGTGATACCTTAATTGATCGCACTTTGTCTGAATTAGAAAGTCAGCTGCGAGTGATTACAACGGAGAAATTTTATATTGGTGTGAAATTGTCTAGTCTGTCGTCTGCTACGTCTCTTAAAGGTAAAGCAATGGAGCTGGTGGATTATTATGCAGGTAAACTGTTAGCGATTACGCAGTACCACATGACTGTTGATGAGGATTTTTGGGCACGCTATCGCATCATTGAAGCGGAAGCTTTTCAGCTAGTCGGGGCGATCAATGGTCGAAGATTAACTGAAAAAGAAGTGTTACAAGTCTGTCGCTATCCGTATGTTCGTGGAATGGAGACTTCTTTTGATAGTGATTTTATTGAAAGAGAGGGGTATTCACTAACTGATACGATTCTTGATCCTACGGAAGAACAAGGCTTGTTGAAGTTACGAAGTTTAGAAGGAAGCAGCTACATTGCGCTATTGCCAATTCATAAATTTGCGCCGAATTTGGCATTTAATCATGTGGCAGAGCTCGTTCAAAGCCTTCCTTTTCCAGTAGAGTTCCGATTGAAAGCACATTTTGAGCCTTTGAAAGGAGGCAAAGGATTAAAAGGAAAATCTTCTAGGGCATCCAAACGCTTAAAAAATAGTGCCAAAGAAACCCTATCCATGGGGGATGCTGAAATGAAATCCAGTCGATTCAATCGGTATGCTCTGACTGATTTAAATAATAAAATTGATTTACGAGTCCCGGTCGTTAAATGGTTGGGGCTTTTTGGTGTCTTTGGACAAACGCCAGAAGAGTGTCGCAGCCGAATTCGTACAGTACTTTCTCTCTGTCAGTCTCGTAATGTGGATATTGTCAAAGGACTGGCTGACCAAGTCTTTCTATTTCACCAATTTTTGTCTGGAAATAAATTAGGACCCGAAAAAAATTGGATTCATTATACCACAGTAGAGGGGATTAGTGAATTAATGTTAGGAGTAGAAAATAGAATTGGTGACAATGTAGGTATCCCAATTGGCATGATTTCAGAATTGAAAAACACACGAAATTTAACGCCTAAAGAAATTGCGAAAACCAGTCGAAAGCCAGTATTCTTTAATCCTTCTATTGGCAATCAAAGTGATATTACTGATAAGAAGGCGAATAGTCCGCACATTGCCATTACAGGACCCACAGGAAATGGAAAATCTTATTTGGCTAAGTTTGTGTTCTTTCTCTCTGTATTGATGAAAGGAAAAGGACTCTATGTTGACCCAAAATCTGAATTCTTTGATTGGATCATGGAAGTGATCAATGACCCAGTGTACCAGAAAAAGTATCCTGAAACGTGTACCTTTGTTCAGAAGCATTTCCATCAAGTCCGACTTGATCCAGATAAAGAGAGTAATAAAGGCGTTCTTGATCCTATTTGTTTTATTCCTAATCGAGTTGCGGCAAAAGATATGGCACAAGACTTATTTGAAGAACTGTACGACTTTACTAGTGCCAGAGAGAAAAAATCTCGTCTAGCTATGTTAGAAGGCATCGAAGTCGTCTTAAAGAAACGAGATCATGGAGAACGAGTCGGGCTTCTTGATGTGGTTGATTTCATGTTAGAAAATACCAATGAGGAAGTCCGAGATACGGCTAATTTGATTAAAAAATCTGTTCAAGGGTCTATTTTAGAATTGGCATTTAGTTATGGTGAAAATGAGGGATTGAACTTGCATAACAAAGTGACTGTACTTGAAGTGTTAGGACTAGAAATGCCGAGAGCAGAAACCTTAAGTAGTGATTACAGTGCCACCCAAAGAAAATCAATCATGTTAATGATGTGTATTGGAAAGTTCTGTGAGCTGTTTGGTTTGCGAGACCGAGAAGAAAGCACCGTGGTACTTTTTGATGAAAGCTGGATTTTTAACATGTCAAAAAATGGGCGAGCGATTATTAAAGCTATGCGCCGAGTCGGTCGAAGCTTTAACAATACCTTGATTATTGTGACACAGTCTGTAAAAGACACCGCAGAAGAAGACGACACAGGGAACTTTGGGCGTATCTTTGCTTATGATGATAAGGATGAACGAGAAGAGATTCTTCGTCATTTAGGGTTAGAAGTAAGTGAGGAGAACATCGAGTGGTTGAAGAGTTTACCTAAGTACCATTGTCTTTATTTAGATTTAAGAGGACGTGTTGGGAAAATGTTGGTCTATTGTCCCTATGAAGAATTGCATCAAATGTTACAAACCGTGAAGAAAAATTCAAGTGCAGACGTGGAAACTGCCTTTAGTGCATAGAAGGGAGCGAGTCTATTGTTAAAAGATGTATTTGATATTGATTCCTTCCAGTCTTTCTTTGAAAAAGGCGGCTGGTTTAGTATTAACGAGAATTTACAAAGTGTTCTAAACGCTTTAATTAACCTTGCTTTTGGGCTGATTAAGTACATGGTTCTTGCGCTTGATTATGTCATTGATAAATTGTTTAGTTTAAATCTTTTGGAAGGAATACTGCCAGATTTATTTTCTACAGCTGGTTCTATCTATAACCAATTATTTAGCGTGCTAGGTATCTTACTTTTCACCTTTGTGATTGTTATATCAGTGAAGGACTTTTTTGAAAAAGGGATTAGTAAAGCCTTGATTCGATTTGGTGTCTTTACATTGATTTATGCTGGAAGCATGGCATTCTTTTCAGACGGTGCAGCCAAAGTGCAAGAGGTCAATACGATTTCACAGAACGTTCAAGGGCAATTAGTAGACTTAACGAGCGGTAGCCTAAACAGCAGTAATCAAAGTACGACAGAAAAACTGATTGGTGGTGGACAGCAACTAGATGGTATCAGCAATATTCGTAATCTGATTTTTGATGAATTTATAATTATGCCTTATGCATTAATCAATTTTGGAAAAACTGACATTACAAAGGAACAATTTGAGCTGTATTTAGTCAAAAAAGGAGAAGCCTTTGATAAAGCGAAAACGAAAGAAATTGAGAAAAAAATCAAACAAGATTCTGATAAAAACTCTTACCTCACTTCGGATCGTATGACGGAAAAAGTCGCTGTATTATTGAATACCTTTGTGATGCTACTCGTGATAGGGATTGCGGTATTACTAATAGGTGTGGCCAATATTTTGATTCAACTATTGATTTACGGGATTATTTTTCTCTTTCCATCCCTACTCTTTTTGGCATTGATTCCTAATATGCATCATTTGTTAAAAAATGGATTTATGATGCTGGGGACATTGTTTGCCTCAAAGGTTGGGATAGGGTTTGGTTTTGGGTTGCTCTTTTCCATTATTAACCTATTGGATTCTTTTTTTGTCGTGACAAATATTATTACCATGTTAGTGGGGCTATTTGTCAAAGTTTTACTGGGTCTATTTATCTGGAAAAATAAAGGACAGATTGTTCGTTCTTTGACAAAAGGGAAAACAGATTTACGAGATTTTACTTTTCCTAAAAGTATTGCTAGTAAACGGCAACGAGAGAGAAAACAACAAGAAGATCAACAGGATCGATTGGCAGAACAAGTGTATAAGACCCAAACTGCAGAAAATGATTATCTTCGTTCAGGAGTAGAGTTAGATCGTGCATACCGACAGAATGATTTCCAAGATAACTTATTGGTTCAATCAGGAAATGAAGCTTCTTCTCCTGAATCAGTTTCATTTGATACAGAAGCGACAGAACCTATATCTGAATCAGTGAACGACCCAATTAATACAAGAGAATCAAGTAATCCTGATAGTGAAGAAGAGGTACTTTCTTATAGTGAATCCGAATTCGAGACGGTGTCAATGTCACCAAGTGAAAAGCAAGAAGCGTTCTTACCAGTGGAGGAAATGGATAATGGGCTTCTTTACCAGCAACCTAGTTCTGAGGAAGCCGAGCAGTATCGGATAGACCAAACCGAAGAAAATAGAGATGATCAAATTGAACCGTCTCGTTTTACTTCTGAATCTCAGCACCAACCAGTACCTATAGAACCAGAAGAAGCCAAGCAATTAGCAAAAGAAATGGGTGATCTCAGACAAGAAAACTATGAGGACGTAGAAGTCAGTGAGGAAGCAGCCTATGAAGTTATCTAAGAGTATGCCGCTATTTTTACTTGGCTTCTTTTTTGTTTTTATTTTATTGATTGGTGGAGCAAATTCATCGACTAGTGGTACTGGTACGAAAGAGGAACAAAATCTTCCAGAAGCGGTGCTTCGTTGGAAAGAAAAAGTAACAAAAGAAGCGGTTAAAAATGAGATACCCGAAGCTGTGCCTTATCTATTAGGCATTATCATGGTAGAATCAGGTGGGAATTCTGAAAAGTATCCCGATATCATGCAGTGTAGTGAAAGCCAAGGAAGACCACCAAATTCCATAACAGACCCCGATGAATCAATAGAAGTCGGGGTTAAATATTTTGCGGAGATGTGGAAAGGACATCGGGAGTATGATGTTTTAAACATTGTGCAGGCATACAATTTCGGAGGTGGCTTTTTGGGTCATTCTGGCAAAAACTATTCATTGGAGAGTGCCATCCAGTTTTCCAAGAATCAAGCACACGGACAGACAGTTACCTATACAAATCCAGTGGCAGTTGGCTTAGGGTATGATTATCGCTATGCGTATGGCAACATGTTTTATAGTCAAATTGTGAAGCAATATATCTTTTCTAATTCTAGTAATACTGGCACTGGTGGAAATTCCGAGATTGCGAAAATTGCATCAGATGAACTAGGAGAAGGCATTCATGAAGGTGGCGAAAAATATTGGAGCTGGTATGGTTTTAACAGTCGTGTGGAATGGTGTGCCACCTTTGTTTCTTATGTAGCTGAAAAAGCAAATGTAAAGATGGAACGATTTGCCTATTGTCCAACTGGAATAAACAATTTTAAAGCGAATAACCAATGGCAAAATGGCGGTGTAGAACCGGGAAGTGGAGCCATTATTTTCTTTGATTGGGATGGTGATGGGGTCAGTGATCATGTTGGGATTGTGGAGAAGTTTGAAAATAATACTGTCCATACAATTGAGGGGAATTCTGGAGATATTATTGCTAAGAGAACTTATGAGAAGGATAGTCGCTATATCTGGGGCTATGGAACTCCATAGGTATTCTAAAAGCTCATTTATTTAGTGATTTTTCAAAAACCAAGATTATTTTTTTAAACGACCATTGACAACTAAGCGCTTCCAATATATACTTAAGTCATAGAAAATGAAATATCTTTAGGATTGTAACTGTTCAGCAGGCAAGACCTATAATACAAAGAAGAACACTTTTGTGGTTTCTGCTCTGTATTATATTGGTCTTTTTTCTTTTCCCTAAAAGGAGGTGCTAATTGTTGAAAATAAAGAAAATATACAATAACAATATTATTTTGGCAGAAGATGTGGGACAGCTAGAGCATATCGTTTTAGGTAAAGGAATTGCTTTTAATAAAAAAAGAGGTGATGTGATAGAAAAAGCGAAAATAGAGAAATTATTTGTAATTAAATCCGATCAAACGATGAATCAGTTTATACAGTTATTAAATGAAGTTCCTGTTAATCAACTTGAACTAACAAATAAAATTGTTAATTCTGCTGAAAAAGAATTACAAACAAAATTTAATGATATTATTTATATTGGTTTAACAGATCATATTAATTATGCCATTGATAGATTTAAAAATTCTGTTCCAGTTAATAATGCCCTGCTATGGGAAATTAAAAGATTTTATCCCAAAGAATTTCAAGCCGCCATGCATTCACTTGAACTAATCAAATATTATGAAAACATCCTGCTTCCTGAAGATGAAGCTGGATTCATAGCTCTTCACTTTGTTAATGCTCAGTATGACAATGAGGAAATGACACGTACAATTTTCACAACAGAGTTTATACAGGATACTGTAGAGATACTTGAATCCCATTTTAAAATCCAAATTGAAACAAATTCATTAAACTTCGGAAGGTTTCTTACCCATTTAAAATTTTTTATAAACAGAATTTTAGATAATGAGTTAGAAGAAGAAAGTGATGACCCATATATATATGAACAAGTAAAGAAAAAATATTCAGAAGTTAGTAGTTGTGTCGATGATATCGCTGAGTATACTCAAAAAAAATTTCATCAGCCTGTTACTGTTGACGAAAAAATGTATCTTACATTACACATACAACGACTAATAAAATAGCATAACTTATACAGGATTGTAACTGTTCAGCAGGCAACACCTGAATCAAGATGGTAAGGTAGAAATCTACATCATTGCCACTGATTTGGTGTTGTTTTTTTATATGAAAGGAGAACTCTCTAATGGGAAAATACAAAGAACTATCAGAATTCATTATTAAAAATGTTGGCGGAAAGAAAAATATTAATAAGTTAACACATTGTGTCACTCGATTAAGATTTAACTTAAATGATAACTCTCTTATTAATGAAGAAGCATTACTGAAACATTCTGGTATCGTCACAGTTCAAAATGCTGGTGGGAAATTTCAAGTCGTAGTTGGAACGCATGTAGCTGATGTTTACAGCGAAATACTGGAATTAACAGGTATTTCTAACAACAATGAAGAGGACAATGAAGAAAAAAAAGGTGGACTCAATAAACTTATTGATATCATCACAAAAGTTATTACCCCAGTAATTAGTCTGTTGGTAGCCGGTGGATTAATTCAAGGAATCACTGCTATCTTGATTGCAAGTAATCTTTTATCACAAGAAGATGGTGCCTACTTTATATTAAGAGCTATGGGGCAAGCAGTCTTTTATTTCTTTCCAATTATTTTAGGTTATACCAGTGCAAAAACATTCAAAATGAGTCCTTTTGTAGGCATGATTTTAGGTGCTGCACTGGTTATGCCAGAATTATTACCAAATTTAACCGAAGGTGATTCCTTATATACCCTTTTTTCAGGTACTATCCTAGAGTCATCAATCTATAAAACATTCTTTGGTATTCCTATTATGTTCCCTGAACACGGATATACTACAACAGTTATTCCAATTATTTTTTCAACTTTCTTTGCTTCAAAAGTTGAACATTTCTTTAAAAAAAGAATCTCACCATTAATGGCTCATGATTTGGTTCCTTTTTTAACTATATTTATTTCAGTTCCTATAACTATATTAGTCATCGGTCCAATTACAAATATTGCCAGCCTACTTATTGAAACTGGAGTAACAGGATTAAATAACTTTTCTCCAATATTAACAGCCATTGTCGTGGCACTGATCTATCAACCATTAGTAGTCTTAGGTCTTCATTGGCCATTAATTACAATAGCTATTACAAATCTTGCGAACACTGGTAGTGATTATCTTATGGCAACTTGGTTCCCAGCTTCTTTTGCTCAAATGGCTGTAGTTCTAGCTGTCATGATACGAACAAAATCTCTCCAAAGAAAAGCTATGGGCGTTCCAGCATTGATCTCTTGTGTCTTTTGTATTATTGAGCCAGCTATTTATGGATTCACATTACCAATTGTTAAAAGGTTTGCTTATTCCATGATTGGAGCAACTATTGGTGGCGTGATTATAACCCTATTCTCTGCAGATATGTTTGCTTTCTCATTCGGATTTTTGGGTTTTGCTAGTTTCATTAATCCTAATAATGGAAATATTTCAGGAGTGTTTATCAGTCTAATAGCGGTAGCAATATCAATGTTAGTTTCATTTGCACTCACGTACTTTACTTTTAATGAAGATCCTGCCGATGAAAAAGAAATAATGGCTAAATCTACAAAAAATTATAAAGATTATGAAGTGAACTCTCCACTAAAAGGAACGGTATCATCATTAACTAATGCTATAGACGATGTATTTTCAAATGAGTCTATGGGAAAAGGCATATTAATTTATCCATCAGAAGGAAAAATCTACGCCCCTTTTAATGGTACTCTGACGACAATGTTCCCTACAGGTCATGCATTGGGAATCACCAGTTCTGACAAAAATATAGAATTATTAATCCATGTTGGTGTAGACACAGTGGAATTAGACGGTAAATACTTCCACCCCAAGTTCAAACAAGGAGATATTGTTAAGCAAGGAGATATTTTACTCGAATTTGATATAGATTTAATATCAAAAGCTGGATATCAAACGGAGACAGCAATTATTGTAACAAATTCATCCGATTACTTAGATGTTATAGAAACAGATAACTTAAGTGCCGATGAATTATCACCATTGTTAACTCTTATTCCTTTTAAAGAAAAAGGAAAAGAATTTATAAAAACCAATATCAGGGAGGAAATTGTTTCATGAAAAATTTAGAATTAGAAAAGAAAATTAGAGGATTATTAATAGGAGGTGCTGTCGGCGATGCAATGGGTATGCCAACTGAATGTTGGTCTCAAAACCAAATTAGAGCAGCATTCCCTAATGGTTTATCTACTTTTATTGATAGCGATGAGACTGATGTTCTGGGAAGAACAATGAAAGCTGGTTCTGTAACAGATGACACCATAAATACAGTAATGATTTTAAATTCTATTGTTGAACAAAATGGGCACTTAACAGCTGAACACTATGTTAATAAACTAAAAGAATGGAATGACCATTCAGGTGTTTCAGAATATGTTTCTGGTCCATCTACCTTAAAAGCACTTAAAAAAATTGAAAATGGGATTCCTTTAGAAAAAACAGGTAGAGAAGGTACTACAAATGGGGCATCAATGAGAATTGCACCGATTGGTATTGTATCTGACTACAAAAAAATGGATGAATTAGTAGAAAAAGTCTATCAAATTTGCCTACCCACACATAACACAACCATTGCTATATCTGGTGCAAGTGCGGTGGCTGCATGTGTGAGCTATGTGTTAAGCGGAGGTACAAGTGTTGATGATATCTGGGATATTGCCTTTAAAGCCGTTGATGCCAGTAAGCATAAGGGGTGGGATTACCCTAGTTCTTCATTAAAATTCAGAATGGAATACGCTAAAAATATTGTTCGAAATGAGAAAAAAGAAGACGCTATTAAAATGATCTATGAGCAATTAGGAACAAGCGTTGAAACAATTGAAACAATCCCAGCAGTTTTTGCAGTAATTGATTTAGCTCAAGGTAATCCGATGGAGGCTGCAAAAATCAGTGCTAATATTGGTTGGGATACTGATACAATTGGAGCAATTAGTGCTGGAATTTGTGGTGGAATGCAACCTGAATTCGATGAAAAAACTATCAATTTACTAGAAACTGTCAATGAGCTAAATTTTGAAGAGTTAACAAAAAATATTCTACCTTATTCACCTTATTTTCAATCCTAAATTTAGCTGAAATTCTTCAAAATAATAATTTATTTCGACACTTTTAGTTTCAAAAGTGACCCTCCCTCCTATTTATCTTTTAGGAGGGATTTTTATGTTAAGCATACAAGAAGAAAAAGAGTGTATCTACCAATTAATGAGAGAATTAATCGCAGAAAGGAGAGATATTAGTAAACAATACTCTGAATTAAAACAGCGCTTGGATGAATTAAATTCAGTAGAGCAATCACCTGATAAAGTTTCGTCTGGAGACAAAAAAGTAATTTCAGTATTCGAGCAAGAAAAAATAAAAAATAAGGACTATTTGTTTAAAAAAAATAAAACACAGCATCATATTTCCTTTGATCGTGTATCTAAAAATATATTATCCATTTTAAAGCAAAGTCCAGTACCGCTAAGTAATCAACAACTATTGGAAAAATTAAATACGGAATATGAATTGTGTGTTTCTTATAAGAACTTAACTTGCAACATTTTACCCAAAATGCTAAAAGAGCGGTCTTTGCCTATTGAACGTGCTTACCGTGGTTATTGGCAATATCACCTGTCCCCAATATAGGAGGTGCTTGCGATATGAAAACAGAAATGGACATCACTTATATCTTTATTCGTTATGTTACTGTTACCTTAAAACGTCAAGCAAATGCCTTTTATAAACAACAGGGTAAAATATTTTCTCATGAATCTAAGGAATTAACAGAGTTCAATCAAAATGAGCAATCAGGAGAACTATGGTTTAATGAAAGGGGACTTACTCCCGAAGAAGTTTTTGAAATGAATTTTGAGAATGAACAACTTCGATTAAGTTTTTCATGTCTGACCAATGAAGAATTTTTCATTCTCAATGAAAAGTTTCTAAAAAAACTTTCAGATGCAGAAATTGGAAAAAAACTGCATGTAAGTAGTCAAATGATCTCTAAAAAAAAGCGAAAAGCTTTTGGAAAGCTAAAAGAATTTCTTTTGCTTTAAAGATAACTGTTCGTAATAAATCACCACCAAAAAAAGTTTGAAGACGCAAACTTAATGATTTAGGTGGAGGTATTATGACAGTCAATTTAGTTCCTCTTCTTCAAAAAGCACAAGCTGGAGATGAAGAGGCATTGCTCGAACTATTCCTTTCTTTTGAGCCGTCCATTATTAATCATTCACGGCGTTACTCAAAACAAGTGAACAAGGATTGTTATCAAGAACTAGCTACTCAATTTATTGTGGCGGTACAGTCATTTGATCTTGATAAATATTTAAATGAATAATTAAAAAAACAGATATTTTGAAATTTTATGGTTTCAAAATATCTGTTTTTTCCTATTCACTTATAAAGTTACTTTCCCTTTTTTTTAGCAGCTAATTCAATCCAATTTCCTAAATTGTCATATCCATTATTAGAAACATAATCATATGTTCCATCAACAATTTCATTCAGCCATAATAATGAACCGTCCCTTTTATTACCAACAATTTTTATTAATGATTGATTGCTTGTTGTCATTTGGTTGAAATCTTTAATATTACCAATCTTAACCGCAATAATGGCGTTTCCTCTCTTGTAACTTTGTTCAATTTCGTATTTTACATACTTTCTATCTAATGTTTCTGCACCTATTAACACTACAGTCACTGAGGTTCCTATAAGCTGATCATCTATCCATTTTTTTATTGCTGAGTCACCATTTCTTTTGATTTTTTCAAATTCTGCTTTGTCAATAAAACCTGCATTTTCTTTTCCTTTTAACGTCCAACTGTTCCTTACAACCATTGATCTTGAGATATCACTATCATAATGAAAACTGAAAAAGACTCTTCTTGCCATTTTTAACTCCTCCTAAACTTTAATTAGATATTTTTTATAATTTTTTGAATAGCATCAACTAATTCATTCTCATTCGTATTTGTTTCAAGAACTTCTAATTGTTCTTGAAGATAAGGGTATTGAGCAATGTTTTGCTTAACTTCATCAAACACTATCTTTGCAGCGTTACCTGTAGATCCGATTGGAATTATTATCTTATTCATTCTTTTTGCTATTTCAAACTCTTCAATCAATCCATTTGCAATTTGAGTATTACCATCTTGGTCTTTTTTATTTCCAAAGATGAAAATGGCTATACCAACATCCCTAATAATTTCTTCCCTATACCTTGTCCATTTTTCACTTAAAATTTCTCCTTGATTAATTTCTTGTGGGAAAGGGCGTAAAACGAGGTGTTCATCAATATGTCGATATTTTGTAGTATAGATTTCATCTAATGCTCCATTAATAATATTGGAGCCAACACCTAAGCCAAATCCAGAATATACTTTATAATTTAGCTGTACTAATTTCTTTGATAATTTATAACCAAAGTCTTTCACTTTTTCATTTGTCCAAATATCATTGTATTCTTCAATACTTCCTGAAATAAAGACGTTGTTTTTTAGATATACATTCTCTAACTCTGTAAGGATTTCTGTAATTTCATCATACGATTTAATCAGAACAGTATTTATGCCATAACGTTGTAGCTCATTAATTTTAAGATTCTGTTTTATACAATCAATTCTATACCGTTCTTTAACTAACTCTTTTTCATCTGGTTTCAAATTAGTATAATCAGGTTCCTCGATCTGTTTTTCTAACCAATAGTTCTCACCTATTTCTTCTTCTAATATATTTCGTGTACGAGATAAAATATTGTCTAAATTAGGGTCTTCAAAACTAAATCCGATAAATAGGAATGTTTTTGCAACCAAATCTCCTTGTAAAACAGTAGTAAATAATGGTCTTTTCAAATTGTATATTTCATAATCTTGTTTAGTTAACACGGCATCTTTAGGAAAATCAACATCACCATGCATTTTATAGACGATAGCATCTCTATCTCGCTTATGAAAGTTCAACTGGTCTTGGCTAATTTTTACGTCAGCTAATCTATTGTTTTTCTCTAAACCTTTTTCTATTAATTTATCATAATTAGTTGTCCAATATGTGTAGATAGGTAATCTAGTAACAATATCGATATTTTCGTTAAATTTCTTATTTTCAGAGAATTGATTCACAATTTCTTGATTAATCGAAGCTCTAGTACCTTTTTCATTTCTATAATATTGCGCTAACCTTGCAAGATCATGTTCTTCATCAATATTAAGTTCTAAATCGTTTGCAAACGGTTTTAATAATGTTTTCCAATCAACATATCCTGATGACATGGAAAGACCTGCACCAGCAAATATGGCAGCATAACCTTCATTAACAGCTTTACTGTATACCCTTAGAAAAGATTCTTTACTTGTAATTGCCATAATGCTATCCTCCCTTCAAATTATTTTTTTCTACATAAATCAAACTGGTTTGTATTTTTGCTCTTTTCAAATGCGTTCTCTATATAGTAGTTTGGATCTTCAAAAAATTTATCTTCATTGACTAAAGATATATATGAACCATCTAAAAAATTTACGGTTTTACATTCCTCACAGATATATTCTTGAGGAGTTTTATTAAATCTGTTATTGGTAATAATATTGTATAAGTACTGATTATCCGTACTTGTTGATTTATGACCGTCTGGATTTGTTTTAGAGGGACGTAGCCAAGCATAATCACCATTATATTTCATGACTACACCAACTACACCATTTGTTCCTGATGTTTTATCTCCTCGTTTAATTTGTTTTAGTGAGTACTCAATTTCCCAGTCTATCCAGGCACTATCTTTCATATTTGGAGAAATTAAAACAATGGTCACTGAAGTTGAATAAATCATATCTTTAAGCTTCTCTTTGATGTATTCGGTTGATTTATCTGACATATCTGGAGAATCACTAGTTTCTCCTTGATAGTAAGAAGCATCGTCTCCTAAAGTTTCCAAAATATCATCTCTTAATTTTTTTGCCTCTGAATACTTGTACGAAATAAACGTTTTTCTTGCCATAATAATCCACCTTTCTTTCTACTCGTAAATCAATAATCTTACTTAAAATTATATAGAAGAATTGATTACAAGTAAACAAGCGTATTCTTACATCATTCTTATAATACGCTGTTTATGCCAAAGAAAACACTTTAGAATTTTATGGTTTCAAAATGTCTGCCTCTGTCTATTTATCTAGTGAAGGCAAAATAATGCCAATCGTTCCTTGAAAATTGAATAATGTACTTTTAAATTACGTTTTCTGTTGCCAGAGCTACAGCATAACTACGCCAAGACTTTAGTGAGCGATCTATAGTTAATGCAGGATTTGATTTAGGCAATTAAATTGCAATGATGGTGACAGAATATAATGATACTTCCGCAAGGCTCCCGTAGACTGAGGAGAGGTGAAATTCCTATGTGCTTTACCTAAAGCGATTTAAAAGTGGGAGGTTTGGACTCTTTCCAAACAATATTCGTTTAAAGCGAGGCGAAAAAATTATGCAATCATGTTTTGAAGCTATGGTAAATTGTAAAGAATTAGTTGAGTTAGGATTTAAACCATATCAGGCAAAACAAATTATACGAGAATGTAAAGAGTATTTAGCTCAAGTAGAAGGAATAGATTTTTACTATAATCGTCAAGTTAGCGTTGTACCAGCGAGAGTTGTTGAAAAATTATTCAATATACAAGTGTCAGGATAAGTATTATAATGAGGTCAGGCTCATTATTCTCTATCCTAACGAGGAGAATATATGGTAAAAATTAACAATATATATCAAGACAAGAAAACAAAAAAATGGTTTTTCCGTGCATATCTAGGAACAGATATGGATGGTAAAAAAATCCAAAAAACAAAAAGAGGGTATGGATCGCAAAGAGAAGCTAAGAGAGGTTATGACCAATACATGCTTACTCATGGATTTCATCAAACCTTAACCTCACATCTAAGTTCTGCTAGTCAAATGACTTTTGAAGAATTCTACCGAATACGTTTTGTTAATTGGTATGAAAAGCAAGTAAAAAGTCAAACATTCGAGAACGCTCAGTTCATTTTTGAAAAGAAAATGGAGTATTTCTATCGAATGCGAATAAGAGATATTAATAGTCAGGATGTTGAGGATTGGATGCATGAATTAAGCCAAACAGCGACCAGAAATTCTAGGAAACAAGAAGAAATCACAACATTGTCTAAAACATATATTAATCGCATTCTAGGACATTTGAGAATCATTTTGAATCGAGCTGTTAAAGAGGGGTTGATTGAGCGAAATCCAGTAGATAGCGTGTCTTATTTTCCAAAAGAAACTAAGAAAGTTGAATTTTGGGAAATTGAAGAATTTCAAAAAGTGATGGCTATGATTCCTGAAAATTCTATTCAGAACCAGCATAGAAAAATCATATATGAGATTCTCTTCTATACTGGGTTACGCATTGGAGAACTTCAAGCTTTGTCTTGGAAAAATGTTAACTTTGAGAAAAATCAGATAACAGTTGAGAAGACACTTATCTATCAAGGCAAAAACGATTGGTACTTTTCTACACCTAAAACCAATAAGTCTTATCGAACGATTAGTATTGGTAAGACTCTCAGTAAAAGATTGAAGAAATGGAAAGAATTACAAAGAATGATTGGGAACTTTGAATACATGTCTCAATTAGATGGAACTTTTACGCCATCCTATTCGTTTTCTAATTGGTTAAAGGATTCTGCAAGAAAAGCTGGTGTCAATCCAATTAAGCTTCATGCTTTACGACATTCTCATGTGGCATTGTTAATCGAGCAGAATATCCAACCTCTAGTGATTCAAGAAAGATTAGGGCATGCGAATATACAGATTACTCTGGGAACGTATGGGCATCTATATGCGAAGTCTGATAGCCAAGTTGTTGATGTGCTGGACAGGATAATCTGAATAAAGTACTCTCAAAAATAGTAAAAGTAAATCACTTGTTCTGAGTTTTCCATTTTTCTACCAAGGCTTTTAAGAATACTGACATATCAACTGTCTTTACCCGTTATTTCCTGTTTAAGATGTATCGGAAATAAGACTAAAAAGAGTAAAAGCGACGATTTCGTCGCTTTTATGTTTTACTAAAGAAAAATATAAAGTTGCTTAGCAAAATCAATCTACTTGAACTATTTTTGTAAAAAATGGATGAATGATAAACAATAGCTTGTACTTCTTTAGAGAATAGGATAGGATTTAAATAACAGAGTGCTTCGAACTGATACTAACTAAAACTATTTTTTTGTGGAGGAAGGGGTTGGATGAGATGTCAGATATTTATAAGGAGATCAATGCCAACTACGAAAGATTATCAGAGACTGAACAAGAAGTTATTGACTTTATTTTAAAGTTTGAAGATATTGGCAGACTTAAAATGAAAGATATAAGAGATAAGCTGTACGTCTCAAATTCTACGATCATGAGAGCCTGTAAAAAGCTGAATTACGCGACCTTTAATGAATTGAAGTATGCATTTGTAAGATCAGCCGAGGAAAAAAACAAGAAATCTCCAGTAGAGACGGATCTTTTTCAAATTATAGCTGGCATAAAGAAAGATACACTGACAACTTTAGAACTTGTCGATGAAAAGGAAATTGATTTGATTTGTGATTGTCTGCTTCAATCACGTAGAATTTTCTGTGTCGGCAGTGGCTCTAGTTCGCAAGTAGCTGCTGAATTTAACCGTAAATTAAAACTTATTGATTTATGGACGAATGATTATTCAGACAAATTTTCAATTGAACGGATACCACAAATTAGTACAGCTCAGGATGTTGTCGTTGTTTTTTCATTAAGCGGAGAAGTCAGTGAAATCAACGAAATCATGATACGGGCAAAAAGTAATGGCACGAAAATTATTGCTGTGACTAATATGTCGGTTAATCAATTAAAATCATTAAGCACTTATTCCTTATTAACCTACAGTAGTCCTAGTAATCGCAAAAAACTTCGCTCCAGATTAATGTTGTATGTAATGAGTACCTTGATTTATGAAAAATTAATCACGAAAATACCTAGCTTTGAGTAAAAAAGTACTCAAATAGGTATTTTTTTTCGTTTAAGTACTTTTTTTCTGAAAACGCTTTTTATTTTTTAGAAAATGCTATAGTAATTACGGAAGTAAAAATGAGAGAGGAGCTATACAATGAAGAAAAAAAGTAGGATAGTTCGAGCCTTTGAACAATTTGGGAGAGTTCTACTGCTGCCTGTATCGATTTTACCAGGCGCAGGAATTATCAAGGGAATTGGTGCTGCTTTTACCAATGCTACAACACTGGAAATGTATCCATTTTTACAGAATCAAGCCTTCCAATTTTTAATGAACTTATTTGTTACATTAGGGGATGTTGTTTTCAGTAACTTGCATGTGCTGTTTGCTGTAGGAGTAGCAGTCGGTTTAGCAAAAACGGAAAAAGGTTCTGCAGCTTTATCTGGATTAGTAGGATTTATCGTACTACATAAGGTACTAAACTTTTTGTTGATCCAAACAGGGACGTTAGTAGCTACTGCAGAATTAACTCCAGCAGAGGCAAAATTGGCATTGGCTGAAAAAATGCAAACGACTGTGTTAGGCATTCAGACAATGGATCTGAATGTTTTTGGCGGGATTATTACAGGATTAGTAGTTTATTGGGTGCATAAGAAGATCTTGACAGTTAAAGTACCGCAAGTGCTCTCTTTCTTTAGTGGTCCGCGTTTGGTTCCGATGGTCGTCATTCCTGTTATGGCTGTAGTAGCGACGATTTTGTTCTTGATTTGGCCGTTTGTCCAACAGGGGATTGTTGCATTTTCGAACTTGATCGTAAAATCCGGTTATAGTGGTACTTTTTTATATGCAGTGTTGGAGCGTGCTTTATTGCCATTTGGACTCCATCATGGATTAAATCTGCCAGTGATGACAACGGATTTAGGTGGCTCTTGGATGATTGGCGGCGAACGGATTGGTGGAACGATTAATGCGTATATGGCATCGTTATCTGATCCGACTATTACAGCGATTGATCCAACAATTACGCGTTTCAATGCAGGAAAATTTGTTTATTTCATGTTCGGGTTGCCAGCAGCGGCTTATGCTATGTACAAAACCTGCAAGCCTGAAAATAGAAAGGCCGTTGGGTCGTTATTGTTTGCGGCGGCAGCAACTTCTTTTATCACAGGGATCACTGAGCCTTTAGAATTTACATTTTTATTTGCTGCACCGATGCTCTATGGTGTACATGCTGTTTTAGCAGGAGCAACGTCCGTTTTAGCACAATATTTAGGGGCTGCAGTGATGGCACCAATGGGACACGGCTTAATTAATTTTACGATTTATGGTGTAATTCAAGGCACAAAAACGCATTGGTATATGATTTTACTAGCAGGAATTCCCTGTGCTATCCTTTACTTTTTTGTCTTTAGATTTTTAATCTTGAAATTTGACTTCGCAACGCCTGGTCGCGGTGCTGAAGCAGAGATTAAGCTTTCCAGTCGAAAAGATGTAGAAACTAAATATGATGGCGAAAAGAAAAAAGAAACCAACAATGATGATACGGCTTTGAGAACACAAGCTTTGGCATTGATCGATGCTCACGGTTCAAGAAGTAATATTGTAGATGTCGATGCGTGTATTACACGTTTACGGATTACAGTAAAAGACAAAAGCTTAGTTCAGCCGGAAATTATTAAAGGTAAGCTACAAGCAATGGGGTTTGTTGAATCCGACATGCAAATGCAGTCAATTTATGGCGGACATGCCAATGTTTTAAAAAATGAAATTCTGGAAATTTTTGAAAAAGAAGATAAGCAGTAAAAGGAGATGACGACTATCAAAAAGAATATAATGCTGATTGATATTGATGGAACCTTTGTATATAATTCATCCGAAGTATCAAAAGAAGATCTAAACGCTTTTAAAAAAGCAGAAAAATATTGTTATATGGGGATTGCAACGGGTCGTTCCGTAGACGAAATTGCTTATATTGAACAAGCAAATAACTTGAAATTGGACTATCGGATTGGTTTTAACGGCGCCTTGATCATTAATCAGGAGAATGATGTCTTATATAATAAACCAATCGCTAAAGCGACTTTATCAGCATTGATTGATTATTTGGAAGAACATCAAGTGATTTTTGATGCCCTAGACGGAAAGTCACGTTTAGGCAATTTCAAGCATGAAGCCAAAAATCAACTGCTGGGACTGGAATATCAATATTTACGTTCCCCTTATGCAGCTGTACGAACTAAAAATGTTTACAAAATTAATTTAAGACCTGACACATTAGCCAATGCCAGTCAAATGACCAAAGAATTAAAAGAACGCTTTCCGGATTTGTCGATTTTCCAAGTGGGACAACGCCGAATTGAAATTTCAGCTGATAATACGTCAAAAGGAAAAGCACTATTAAAAATTGTGGAGACACCTCTTAAAACAATTGCAATCGGTGACTCTGAAAATGATATTTCCATGTTTCAACAGGCGGAAGTTTCATACTGTATGGCGCACGCGCCAGCTTATGTTAAAGAAACGGCTACTTTTGTTGTACCTAGATTTAGTGATGCGGTCACGCATTTTATCAACATGCAGGAGGGGAACTAGTGTGGTTGGCCAAGAGCGTTATCGATCTATTAATCAGCGGTTAAATCGCCTCTTAGAGGAGAAAAAAGTTCTGTTAGCCGTCCATCGCGGCAGCTCAGCCGGAAACATTATTGAAAATACGATACCAGCTTATATTGCTTCACTTAAAATGGGTGGAGATATTCTAGAAGCAGATGTTGTGTTGTCGAAGGATAAAAACATTTATCATTTCCACAGCGGCATGGAGCGGAAAAATTTCCAGCAAAATATCGATCTTCAAACGTATACTTCTTCAGAGATTGATCAGTTGATTTATGTTAATGATAATTTGGAAAAGACAACTTATCCTGTGGAAAAATTAGAAACGACGTTAAACTATTTCAAAGGAAAATGCCTAATTAATATCGATCGGGGGTGGAATTTTTTTCCAGAAATCTGTAAGTTAATAGAAAAAACGCAAACAACTGATCAAATTCTATTAAAAGGCCCTCTTACAAATGAAGTACTTGCCTTTTTACAAGAAAATCCTGTGAAGTACATGTTTATGCCGAAAGTTTCAACAATGAAAGACTTGGAACAAGTATTAGCTTTAGAAGAAATTAATGTTGTTGGAGTAGAAATAAAGGCAGTTAAGGAAACGGATGAGTTCTTTCAAAAAGAAAACATTCAGAAAATTAAAGAGCAGCAGCTTTTTGTTTGGGTTAATGCTTTAACGATGGATGACCAAAAAAAATTATTTGCAGGTCGGGATGATAATCGATCAATTCTTGAAGGAGAAGAAAAAGGCTGGGGTGTGATTTTAGCTAAAGGAGCGAATGTTATCCAGACAGATTGGCCGGCATTACTTTCTGATTATCTAAAAACGTGGCTAAATCAGCAAAGGCGGCTGTAACATGACTTTTGTGGACATTACGTTTAGATTAGTTCTGTCGATTATTATTTCGGGCTGTATTGGTATTGAGCGAGAATATAAAAATCGTCCAGCAGGAATCCGTACGCATATTTTAGTATGTGTTGGAGCAACAGTGATTGCCTTAATTCAAGATCAAATATCAATTGATGCCTTAGCCTTGGCGCAAGCTAATCCTACGTTGAGCGGCGTGATTCGATCAGATCAAGCTAGATTAATTGCCCAAGTTGTCAGTGGCGTTGGCTTTCTTGGCGCTGGAACCATTGTCGTAACGCAGCGTTCTATTTTGGGATTGACAACAGCGGCTACGATTTGGTCAGTAGCTTGCTTAGGTATTGCTGTTGGTATGGGCTATTACCCAATTGCGATTATCGGTGCGGCAGCCATTATGATTGGTTTAACTTGGCTGAAACGTATTATAAGAATACCTAGTGAAAAAAAGGTGGAAGTAAAATTTGTACACAAGGTGCAGACAAAAGAGTTTTTAACTAATTACTTTGTGGAAAAACAGATCACAATCAAAGATGTGGAATTCAGTGTGGAGTTTCAACGTGATCTTCGTATTTACAATAATGTTTATACAATAGAATTGCCAGTTGGTTTAACTTATATGGATATGATTGAAGCAATATCTATTCATAAGAATGTGATGAAAATCAAAATTGTAAATGTATAGAAAGGTAAACTAAACCTAGAATACGTTTGTGCTTTGTAAAAAAAAGCAGCTAAGTTTTTGGGTATTCATTAGGGTCTTATAAAATAATTCATTTCTAACTATAAATGCTAAAAAGCGCATGTTATTAAAAAATAACCATACTTTACCCTCCTATTTATTTCGTAGGAGGGTTTTATACTGAAATGATAGAAAAAAATAGTATAAAGCGAGTTGACAATTAAATTTTGTATGTTAATATAGTTTTATAAATTTAATTAAATAAATTTAACTAATTTAACGAAGTAATGCAAAATGAAAAGGAGAACCAACATGATTGAAAATAATCTTTCTTACATTGCAAATTATCTATGGCAAAAATCACTGGAAAATATTGATGCAGTTTTAACAAAGGAAGAGAAAAGTAAATTCAATATGGCAGATTATTACTACTTAACCGCTATTTATCACATGGAAGAACCGAATCTGGGGGAAGTGGCCGAAAAGCTTGAGCTTACCAAGCCGGCTATATCCGCTATGGTCAAGCGTTTAGAACGAATTGGCTTTATTGAAAAACAGCAATCAACTGCAGACAAACGAGTATTCTATTTAGCAGTAACAGAAAAAGGAAAAAATATTGTAGAGGGAGATACGTGCCTTTATCAACAGTTTATAGAAAAAATTCGCCAACTAACTACACCAGAACAAATGGAACAGTTTACTTGTTTGTTAGAGAAGTTAGTAGGAGAAATAAAGGAATAATTGTTAATTCACCAAATAAGGGAGGAAACAGAATGGAACGAAGATTTGAAGGAAAAAAGGTTGTCATTATCGGCGCAAGCGGAGGCTTAGGCAAAAGCTATGCCAGAGCCTTTATAAATGAAGGAGCTTCAGTTTTACTGTGTGGTCGCAATCAAGAAAAATTACAAAAAATAGCTCAATCCTTGGCAGGTGAAGCGTCTGTCGCTCAGGTCGATCTAACGAAGGCAGAGTCCATCGAAAATTTGGCTTCTCATGCGAGTAACTGGTCAAAAACCATCGATATTGTTGTCAATGCTACCGGTTTTGACGTTCGCAAATCCTTAGACGACCATCAATTGGAGGAAATAAATAGATCTGTCAATCTTAATTTGGTCGGTGCTATCCTAATTTCTAAAGCCTTTCTTCCATATATGGGAGAAAACAAAAATAGTACCATTGTTCATATGGGAGGGTTTGCTGACGGTCGCTTGGCTTTTCCTTATTATAGTGTGGATGTAGCTACTCGTTCAGGAATATATTCTTTTGTTGAATCAATGAATCGGGAGTTACGTCAAGAAGGAAGTGAAGCTCGTTTAACTTATTTTTGTCCGAATTCGGCAGATACAGCTGCGGAACGACCGTATCATTCTGTCTGGCGTGAGATGGGTGTTGCTATTTCTCCAACAGAGCAAGTCGCCGCCGAACTGTTAAAGGCCATCGAACGAAAACAAAACACTTATTTAATGGGCGGTATCGCTGTTCGCTTTTTTGCTAAATTAAATGGCTTGTTTCCTAAAGTGGCAGATATTGTAATGCTGAATAAATATAGCCGTATTTTAAAAAAATATTTTGGTTCAACAGATTCCGAAATAATAACAGAAACACAACCAAAAAAGCATAAATTTCAGAAAATAGCTCTAAGCATGATAATCACTTCTTTTTTATTATATGTATTTTTGTTAGCAGTGCCTTTTCTACCTATTAGTGTACCTTTTAAGGTGATTTTAACCAGTCTAATGGTTGGTAGCAGTGAAGTGTTGTTTTGGAGTGGTGGCTTGTTGTACGGAAAAGAGCTTTTGACGAAGAAAATTAAGAAGTTACCTTTTTGTAATTGTTTTAGTAGATCGTAATTAGGTTTTCATTAACGAAATCAAGAGACATAGAAGAAAAAATGTAAGGCTAAAAACCTTGATATATCAGGAAAAGCAAATATTTTCTATCGACATTTTGCCAAAATCGAAGTAAATTGAAGGGAGAAAATCAAATGAAAAGAATAAAATCGAGGGTGAAGTATAAGTGGAATTAGGAAGAGAATTAAAACGGAGACGGAACGAACAAAAACTGACACAAGATCAGTTAGCTGAAAAAATTTTTGTGTCAAAAAAGACGATTTCGAATTGGGAAACGGGAAAGACAACTCCTGATATTGATAGTCTGATTCGTCTCGCTAAACTATTCAACTTTTCTTTAGATCAATTGCTTTTGGAGGGATCAGATATTGTAGAAAATATTAAAAAACAGGAAGAATTAAAGGCAACAAGAAAACTATTCAGCGTGGCGTGGATTACCAATGTACTTTTCTTTTTTATTTTTGCTACTCAAAAATATTTTGGCGAGTTATCTTCTTTTGCATTAACTTGTTTATCTATAGCAGTACTTGCAAATTTTATTTTGCTTCTTTATTTCTCCAAACGAGTTACTTTATTAGGTGGGAATAAGTCACCTATCCAACAAGTTTTTGTAAAAAATAAATGGTTACTTTTACCGTTTGCATTTCTTATTTTAATAATGGCTGTAATGATGTTTGTTAGATAAAAGACAAAGACGTACAATGTTTAAGACAACGGTCGAGAAAGATAAGAAAGGTTTTCCACAAAAGTTCGGCATTGAGTACTGCGACTAACTTTTTAAAGAATCGTTCTATTCTATCCAGTTGAAGAATAATGAATCTTAAGATATTTCCGAGCAGGAAATTTCTTTTTTTTGTAACTGTAGCAGTTTTTTTAGATGAACAAATCAAAAAGAATAGAAAATAATAATAATGGTCAAATAAAAAAGAATTTTTTGAGAATATTTGCTTTTTTTTGAGTCAGTTGCAAGATTTTCGGCTACACTTATGGTAAAATAAATTAAACTTATGGAAGGTTAATTAAAGAATGATGGTAGGTGAATGCGAAATCAATCACTTTAATTGCATTAAGGCAAGTAACTTTTTAGCTGTTATTATTTACAGCTAAAAGAAACAACACCTTTACTATTATGCGAAAGGAACTCAACTAATGAAACGAAAAATCTTATCACTTCAGTTGATTTGTGCTCTGACTGCGGTTTATTTTACTCCGGTCTTGAGCTATGCGGATCAATTATTACCTGATCAGACTGAGCAGACAATAGAAGAACCTGCCGGTACCAGTGATAGCTCATCGACTGATGAAAGTTCAACGACGACTACAACTACAACTACTACGGAATCTGAGGATTCGTCAACGTCAACAACATCATCATCAAGCACGGAGCCAACTGAAACAACAGAGAGCAGTTCTTCTGATATTCCTCAGGATTCATCGACTGCGCAAACAGTAGAGCCACCGGCAACCTCAGAACAACCGCCGATTACTGATGACCAGAAGCAGGAACAGACACCAGCGCCGGCACCGTCTGTCGAAGCTGAAAAACCAAGTGTTGATCTTGGTACAGAGAGCGCACAAGACCAATCGGATCAGGAAATCGTTATTACAAAAAATGAATCAACAGAATCATTTATAAAAAAGATTGGTGAAAAAGCTCGCAAGGTTGGACAAAAGTATGATCTTTACGCCTCCGTTATGATTGCTCAGGCGATTCTGGAATCAGGTTCTGGCGGCAGTCAATTAAGCCGGCAGCCTTACCACAATCTTTTTGGAATTAAAGGCACCTATAAAGGTCAAGCAGTTGTTTTCAATACAAAAGAAGATAACGGTTCTGGCCAGATGTTTCAGATTCAAGCGGCCTTCAAGCAGTATCCCGGTTATAAGGAATCCTTTGAGGACTATGCGAAGTTAATGAAAAACGGTGTCCTTGGTAATCCCCGGATTTACGCTGGTACTTGGAAAAAGAACGCAGCCACTTATAAAGATGCTACGAAGGCTTTAACTGGTGTGTATGCAACAGACACCAGCTACAATAAAAAATTAAATGCTTTTATTAAAAAGTATAATTTGACTGAATATGATAAGGCCAAACCTTCTAAAACTTCAGCAGGTAAGATTATCGTTGCGGACAGTCATCCGGACAGTGATTTCCCTGAGTACTCAGGAGAAACCTATTCAGGTTCTGAATTATACGCGGCCGGTAATTGTACCCAATATGTATATAACCGTATTGTCCAATTAGACGGAAAAATTGGCACAACGATGGGTAATGGTATGGATTGGGGCACAACAGGGAAAGCCAACGGATACAAGGTTTCCAATAAGCCGAAAGCTGGCACTGCCGTCAGCTTCCAGCCAAATGAAGCAGGAGCGGATTCCACTTATGGACACGTTGCATTTGTAGAACATGTTTATAAGGACGGTTCAATTTTGATTTCTGAAATGAATGCGGTAGGCCTAGGGGTCGTGTCATTCAGAATCATTGATCAAAGTACAGCGAATGCTTTGTCTTACATCACACCAAAATAAAATACAAAAAACAGTTCTAGTAGTGAAGGGAATAAACTACTAGAACTGTTTTTCTGTGATTTACCTTTTCTTAAGGAATCTATAGGAAACCTCAATGATTTAGACATAGTTTCTTCAAATCTTCCTTGTATTATATAAGCATACCCAATAACAAACCCAAACATAACACTTTTTCATTTTTACTCCTCAAGTAAAAAGAACTCCTTTACCGCTCGGTCACCCAGCCGAGCGGTTACTTGTGTACAAAAAAGAAATTGAGCCAAAAGTCGTTTAGGTTCGAGCAATTGAAGTAAGAGATGAACAAGGTACTTTTATAGTGAGCGGATTTTATGAAAGTGCCAAAGGACCTGACTTTCAGCTACCGTTTATTCGTAAATAGAGAGCTAGGCAAAACTGTTTTTAGTTTTGTCTAGCTCTCACTTTTTTAGTTTACTTTTTCCATTCAGCGACTTCTTTTTCGTGAGTGTTTATCCAATTTCTCGCCGCTTGAACGGGGTCCGTACCATTATTGATATCCAACATTACGGTTTCCATATCTTCTTGAGACCAATGAAAATTTTTCAATAGACGATAAGCGTCAGGACTTTCTTTTTCCAAGCCTTTTTTAGCAAAGGTATGAATCGCTTCTTTGCTGCCCATTGTTCCTTTAGGATCGTCTAAGTAGCGTAAATCATATTTTGCGAACATCCAGTGAGGAGACCAGCCGGTAATTACAATTTCTTCTTTATTTTTGATTGCTTGTCCCAAGGCGACGGTCATTGCACCGGAAGAAGAGGTTTCAATCGTCCAGTCAGAAAGATTGGCGTAAGCCTTCTGTGTTTTTTCTGCCGCTGTGACAACACCGGCTCCGGGTTCAATTCCAGTAATTTTTTTATGCGCCTGATTGGATAAATCTTCAATTGAATTTACATTCATATAAGAAGGAACAGCGATGCCTAATTTAGCACCCGATAGATTTTCTCCTAAATCGTCGACTTTATTTTTATATTGCTTGTATTGTTCTCCGTGCGTTCTCGGCAACCAAGCAGCGACCATCGCATCCGTTTCACCTTTTGAAAGAGATTCCCACATGATGGCATTGTCCAAAGGAGTCATGGACACTCGGTAGCCCATATCCTTGAGAACTTCACCAACTACATGAGTGGAAGCAACCTCAGTATCCCACTCAACGTAAGCTAAAGAAACGGATTTTTCTTCATTAGCGGAAGAAAAGAGCACTGGGCCTGTAATAAAGCCAAGAATAAGAATCGCAACAGCGATAATCGCACCTGTTTTCTGTTTTTTCGTCAGCTTTGCTTTAGCGGGGACGGCTTTTTTTTGATTTATATTTTGAGTAAAACGGTCAATGATAATGGCCAAAATAACTAAAGCCACACCATTTACAAAACCATTACCAACCTGTGCGCGTTGTAAGGCTGAAAGAACACCGCGTCCCAGACCGGGAGCACCGATCATTGAAGCGATCACGACCATTGAAAGAGCTAGCATTGTCGTTTGATTGACTCCAGCCATAATGGTATTTTTGGCTAAAGGCAGTTCAAGTTTGAATAATTTTTGCCAACCGGTACTACCAAAAGAATCAGATGCTTCAACCAGTTCTTTCGGTACTTGACGAATTCCTAGGTTTGTAAAGCGGACAGTCGGTGGTAAGGCAAAAATTACCGAAGCGAAAACGCCGGGCACCATCCCAATACCGAAAAAGGCCACTGCCGGAATCAAATAAACAAAACCGGGCATTGTCTGCATAAAATCAAGAATAGGTGTGATGATGCTTTGTGCTTTGCTACTTTTAGCCATTAAAATACCAAGCGGTACACCGATCACAATTGAAACAATACTGGATAATAAGACCAAGGTTACAGTATTCATCAGATCCGTCCATAAATGTTGATTGTAAATAAACAACAGACCAAAAAAGGTAAACAGACTTAAGCCGATTTTTTTATGCGAAATAATAAAGGCGATGCCTGTCATTAATACAATCAATAATAGCGGTGGAACGGCAAGTAAAACAGAAGTAATACCTTCCATTAAATGTTGTCCAAAGAGTTGGAAAAAGCCAAAAACACCAGAAAAAGTGTTTGTCATCCAAGCGGTAAAAGCCTCAACCCAAGCTGCTACCGGTAATTGATAATTAGTCATTAATGGTCACCTCAGTTTCTGCTAATGCTTCAAGAACGCTACCGCGAATTACTACGCCCATGAGTTTGTTGTTTTCCGTAACTGCAATTGGAGTAGGTGAGTCATAGATGATAGGCAAAATATCGTTTACTAGCATGTCTTTATCAATCGTAGTGATATCTGTATCAATATACTCGGTTAAAGGCTTACCTGCTTTTCGGGCAGCCAACGCACGCTCGGCGCGAACAACGCCCTTTAAGTGCCGCTTTTTATCCACAGCCATCAGCATACTGACTTCTTCTTGACGCATACGTGTCAGTGCTACGGTCGGACCGTCAATTTCAATGTTCGTTGTCAGCGCAGGGACCATGATATTTTGGGCGGTTAATACTTTCGAACGATCTACATCTTCAACAAAGGTTCGTACATAATCATTCGCCGGATTCGTTAAAATTTCTTCTCCAGTACCGATTTGCATAATTTGACCGTCCTTCATTAACGCAATACGGTCGCCGATTCGTAAAGCTTCATTTAAATCATGTGTAATGAAAATAATGGTTTTTTTCACGTTTTCCTGTAAATCGACCAATTCATCCTGCATTTCTCGTCTAATTAACGGATCTAATGCTGAAAAGGCTTCGTCCATTAAAAGAATTTCAGGATTATTTGCTAGAGCACGAGCTAAACCAACACGCTGCTGCATACCACCGGACAGCTGGTTGGGGTATTGATCCTTGAAAGCGAGCAGACTTGAATTATCCAGCGCTTGTTCCGCTTTCGCCTTTCGCTCTTCTTTAGGAATTCCGCGAACCTCTAAGCCATATTCAGTATTTTCTAAAATGGTACGGTGAGGGAAGAGACCAAAGTTTTGAAAAACCATGCTCATTTTTTTTCGACGAACTTCTCTTAATCTTTCTTTATCCAACTTAGCAATTTCCTGATCGTCAATGTAAATATTACCGGAAGTTGGTTCAATTAAACGATTCAACAGGCGGATTAAAGTAGATTTTCCGCTGCCGGAAAGTCCCATAATGACGAAGATTTCACCTTCTTCCACCTCGAAATTGACATCATAAACACCAACTGTTGCACCGGTTTTTTGCAGAATTTCTGTTTTACTTTTGTTCTCTCGGATCATATCCAGCGCTTGCTTGGATTTCTTACCAAAAATTTTTGTTAAATGTGAAACTTTTACTTTAGGCAAAGCAGATTTCCTCCTAATAATTAAAAACGATTAAATCCATGATTTGGAAAAGTCAGTTCGTTGCGCTATTTCCATTTCTACTGCATTTAAAACGTTGTGGTATTCTTTGAAAAGAAAGACAATTTCTTTTCAGAAAAAAGTGACCATTCTAGGTTAACATCGTGTAGTCACTTTGTCAAATTAAGAAGAATTCAGCGAATAAATGGGTAAAATTTTTGAGGTTGTTATTGACTCAAGAAAAAAGCACGAAACCAAGAATGCTTAGTTCCGTGCTGAGGTGCTTATGTCTGGGGATAAAAAAAGTTTTGTACGCGCTGTAATGTTGATTCATGACCGACAAAATAGAGCGTATCGCCGGCGGTTAATTTGGCATATGGACCAGGGGAAACCAGCAATTCTTCACCGTGCTTGATAGCAATCACTGTAGCAGTCGTGCTTTGCCATAAATTCAATTCGCTGATCGATTTGTTTAAATGAGCCGCTTCTTCGGTCAAAGTAAACGTAACAGGATTTAAAGGATTAAAGGAATCAAAGCGTTTGGTTTGGTCAACCAAAACATCCAAAATTTCAGAAAAATGACTCAATTCTTCTTTTTGCTTTTTTACACTGTCAATCAATTCTTCTTTTAGCTCACGGATGGATTGAACATCTTGATATTGATAAACAAAATATTTCGCTTTTTCAATGGAATGAACATAAAAGCCACTGCCGTGCTTAGCTTGAACAATATCTAAATCTACCAAAACGCTGATCGCTTTGCGAGCTGTTTCAGGCGAAACGCCGTATTTGTTGGCCAAAGTAGAGCGAGCATGGATTTTTTCGCCGAGTGCAAAGGTTTGATCTGCGATTTTAGCTGCTACGTCTACCGCAATTTGTTGGTATTTTGGTTGAATGACATGAATACGTTTTGAAGTCATCATTTGTCAGCCTTTCATTTGTTAGTTTCTTCTAATTCTTCCAGCTCCAAGCTGAGATTTTCCCAATCGGCTAGTAAGTCTTCCTGCTGTTTACGTGCGGCTTCCAGTTCTTCATTAAGGGCCATCAGCTGTACATGATCATCCACCAACGCCGGATCAACCATGGTTTGTTCCAGCAGTTCAATGGTTTGATCTAATTCGGCTAAATTTTCTTCAATTTGAGTGATTCGTCTAGTTAAATTTCTTACAAGCTTTTGTTGCTCTTTATTTTGGAAAAAATCATTTTTAGGTTTAGCAGCGGTCGGGGGTGTTTCCGCTGATTGTTCTGCTAGTAACGCTGCTAATTCCTCTTCTTCCAGTTTCTTTTCTAAATAGTAATCGTAATCACCTAAATAAAGCTTGCTGCCATTTTCGGACAACTCAATCACCTTGGTTGCAATCCGATTAATAAAGTAACGGTCATGGGAAACGAATAGCAGGGTGCCTTCATAATCAATTAAGGCATTTTCCAAAACTTCTTTATTGTCGATATCCAAGTGGTTGGTTGGTTCATCGAGAATTAAGAAGTTTTCTTTGTTCATTGACAACTTAGCTAAAGCAACACGGGCTTTTTCGCCGCCGCTTAGTAAGGGAATGGTCTTTTCAACGTCAGCTCCGGTAAATAAGAAGCTGCCTAAAACACTGCGAATCTCTTTTTCAGGTGTCGTCGGATGCTCATCCCAAAGTTCTGCTAAGACCGTTTTGGTGCCATGTAGATTCGCCTGCTCCTGATCGTAATAACCGATTTGAACATTGGTGCCAAGTGTAGCGCTGCCTTTAATGAAAGGAATTTTTCCAATGATGGACTTTAACAAGGTAGACTTGCCGATACCGTTGGGACCAACCAGAGCAATGGCTTCCTGTCGGCGAATGTCTAAAGAAACAGGCTCAGACAAAATACGATTGTCATAACCAATTGCCGCAGCTTCTACCTGTAAGACCACATTTCCCGAAACTTTTTCAATATCGAATAGGAAATTGGCAGATTTCTCGTCACCTTGAGGACGATCAAGCCGTTCCATTTTTTCAAGGGTTTTTCTGCGACTTTGGGCGCGTTTGGTTGTAGAAGCTCTAACTAAGTTGCGAGCGACGAAATCTTCTAGTTTATGAATTTCCGTTTGTTGTTTTTCGTAAGCCTTCCACTCGCTTGTTAGCTGTTCTGCTTTTAGTTCTAAATATTTAGAATAATTGCCCTTATAGTAGCGCATTTTATGACGGCTAATTTCATAAACCTCTGTGACCACTTTGTCAAGGAAATAACGGTCATGGGAAACGATTAAAAGCGCGCCTGCGTAGCTCGGTAAATAATTTTCCAGCCAAGAAAGCGTATCAATATCCAAGTGGTTGGTCGGTTCATCCAGTATTAGAATATCCGGTTTTTGCAGCAGCATGCGAGCGAGTGCCAAGCGTGTTTTTTGACCGCCGGAAAGCGTGCTGATATTTTTTTCGTAAAACTCTTCTTTAAAGCCAAAACCGTGTAGAACAGAGCGAATTTCATTTTCATAGCCATAGCCGTTTTGTTCCGCAAAGTCATGCTGTAGTCGATCGTATTCTTTTAGAGCTGCTTCATAATTTTGTGAATCTGGCAGATCGCTGATGATTAATTCAAGCTCACGCATGCGCTGCTCCATTTTTATAATAGAAGCAAAAGCTTCCAGCATCTCATCCCAGACGGTTTTATTTGACTGTAAACCAGTATCTTGGGCCAGATAGCCTAAAGTGGCAGTTTTATTTTTGGCAATTGTGCCGTTGTCCGGCGAATCTATGCCGGCGATTATTTTTAAAAGTGTTGATTTACCAGCGCCGTTACGGCCAACTAAAGCAATGCGGCTGTGGCTGCTGATTTCCATTTGTATATTTTCAAACAAAGTATCTGCACCAAAATAACGGGCAATTTGATTTGCTTGGAGTAAAATCATGGGACATCCTCATTTCTATTTCAATGCTTTCAGTTTAGCATAAAATAGCGGAAAATAGCAGTTATCCAGCTAAAGAGCGCTAAAAATTCCACAAATCCGTAAAAAAATCCAGTATTTCCTGTTTTTTTTGAGCTACAAAATTGCTTTTTGTTCAGAATAACTGCTATTATGATAATTGGATGTTAGTCTATTATTTAGTGTATTGGAGGTACAATTGTGAAAGACCAAATTATTCCAAAAGCAACGGCGCGTCGCCTTCCCCTATATTATCGTTATTTAAGAATACTGCACGGTGCAGGAAAAAATAAAGTTTCATCCACTGAATTAAGTGAGGCTGTTCAAGTAGACAGCGCAACTATTCGTCGTGATTTCTCTTACTTCGGCGAATTAGGTAAAAGAGGGTATGGCTATGATGTTGAAAATCTGATGAACTTCTTCGCCAAAACCTTGAATGATGATGAGCTGACCAATGTCGCTTTGATCGGTGTCGGAAATCTCGGCAGCGCCTTATTAAAATTTAAATTTCATCAAAGCAACAGTATTAGAGTCAGCTGTGCCTTTGATATCAATGAAAATATTGTGGGCAGAATCGTGGACGGCATTCCTGTATATCCAATGAGTGATATGATGGAACAAATTCGGGTTCAACAAATTGAAGTGGCGATTTTAACTCTACCAGCCAGAAAAGCCCAAGAAGTAGTGAATCAATTGGCAGATGCTGGGATTAAAGGTATTTTAAACTTTACAGCTGCCCGTTTGGTAGCACCTGGAGATGTGTTGATTCAAAACGTAGATTTGACCAATGAATTACAAACGCTGATTTACTTCTTACACCATGACAGTGCCTTAGTTGAATCAGATATTGAAGAGTAAAAGAAACCCCCAAAGCAAGACAAGTGAATGTTTTGCTTTGGGGGTTTCTTTTGGCTTAAGTTTTAACTAGGCAACTGAATATTGTTGTAGTACAAAAAGAGCTGTGCGACAACGACTAATGCATTCATGCCACAATGGGCAATAATAGAGGTCCAAATTTTACCGGTTAGTTTATATAATAAGGCAAAAAAGAAGCCCATAAAGAAGTAAACAAAAAAGTGACCATCCCTATGAATTAGTGAAAATAAGGTAGAACTAATGATCGCTGCAAGCCAAAAACCTGTATAAGATTCCAAAATACCAATCATCGAGCGTCTAAAAATAAATTCTTCCATGAAAGGACCGCCGATCACGGTCGCTAAACTAAACAAAGGATTTGTTAAAATGAGCGCAATGATATTTTGCGTATTTTGAGAGGTATTTTGTTCACCCGTAATTGCCGCTTCAATGTTAAAGACAATGGCTTGAATAATAATGGCCATAATAATACCGCTGATGCCCAATAAGAATACAAACACCGGTGAAGTCAGTTTACCAGATGTTTCTACCTGAGTAATGGCAGATTGTTTATATTTTAAATACAGCCAGCTCATTAAAACCGCACCTAAAATATAAGTAAAAGTGGTGGCTGTAATGATCGCCTTCTGAGAAAGCGATTGAAAAAGATATGGCGAGAGAAAAACAACAGCATATAGAAAAATCATGATAACGCTTTGTTTTTTTATTGAGATTTGTTTTGGCATGTAGAGCAAAACTCCTTTCGAAAATAGAATATGTTAAAAGTATAGCACATTTTTATTCAAGAAAAACTTACTTGCGCCAGTTATCTCGATAACCTAATAGAAGAAAGATGAAAATAAAAAAGAACACCGCTTCCCACAAGGTTGTCGTCCAGTCGAAACGTTTGTTTACACCAAAGAAAAGGTTTCCGGCATTGGCAATGAGTAGATAAAGGCCAGTAGCTGTTAATGCGTGAAGAATTCTTTTTTTCATGTTAAGCGCCTCACTTTCTAATTTTATTTTACCATGAATAGGCCGAAAACGTGATAATAAGCCGATAAAGCTTAAGGAAAAAGTGCAGGATAAAGAATGTGTAACAATTATTTTATAAAATTACTCAAAAGACTTGCAAAAAGGAAGTGAAATGAGTATTATAAATAGTGTGAGTTAGCACTCTAACTACAAGAGTGCTAAAATAACTAACTATTTTTTATGGAGGGATTTATTGTGTTAAAACCATTGAGTGACCGCGTCATCATTGAAGTCGCGAAAGAAGAAGAAAAAACAGTCGGAGGCATTGTTTTAGCTTCAGCAGCCAAAGAAAAACCTCAAACAGGAAAAGTTATCGCAGTAGGTGAAGGTCGTGTTTTAGATAACGGTACAAAAGTTCCTGCCGATGTAAAAGTAGGCGATACTGTTATGTTTGAAAAATATTCAGGTACAGAAGTAAAATACGAAGGAAATGAATACCTAATCGTTTCCGGTAAAGATATTATTGCTATTGTCGAATAAGATGGTACAAAACAATTCATTTAAATAAAAAAATATTTTGAGGTGAAGAAATTATGGCAAAAGAAATTAAATTTGCAGAAGATGCGCGTGCAGCAATGCTTCGCGGAGTAGACGTATTAGCAGATACAGTAAAAGTAACATTAGGTCCTAAAGGCCGCAACGTTGTTTTAGAAAAATCTTTTGGTTCTCCACTAATTACTAACGATGGAGTAACAATCGCAAAAGAAATCGAATTGGAAGATCATTTTGAAAACATGGGCGCAAAACTTGTTTCAGAAGTAGCTTCTAAAACCAACGATATTGCTGGTGACGGAACTACAACTGCAACTGTTTTAACCCAAGCTATTGTTCGTGAAGGCTTGAAAAACGTCACTGCCGGCGCAAATCCGTTAGGTATCCGCCGCGGTATTGAATTAGCAACAAAAACAGCTGTCGAAGAATTACACAACATTTCAACAGTGGTTGATTCAAAAGAAGCGATTGCACAAGTAGCTGCTGTTTCTTCTGGTTCAGAAAAAGTTGGCCAATTAATTGCAGATGCGATGGAAAAAGTTGGCAATGACGGTGTTATTACTATTGAAGAATCCAAAGGGATCGAAACAGAATTAGATGTCGTAGAAGGTATGCAATTTGACCGCGGCTACTTATCTCAATACATGGTAACAGATAACGATAAAATGGAAGCTGTTTTAGAAAATCCATATATCTTAATTACAGATAAAAAAATCTCTAACATTCAAGATATTTTACCGTTATTGGAACAAATTTTACAACAAAGTCGTCCACTATTAATCATTGCTGATGATGTAGATGGTGAAGCATTACCAACCTTAGTCTTAAACAAAATTCGCGGAACCTTTAACGTAGTAGCTGTCAAAGCACCTGGCTTCGGCGATCGCCGTAAAGCAATGCTTGAAGATATTGCTATCTTAACTGGCGGAACAGTTATCACTGACGATTTAGGTTTAGAATTAAAAGATACAACGATTGAAAACCTTGGAAACGCAAGCAAAGTCGTTGTTGACAAAGACAACACAACAATTGTTGAAGGGGCTGGCGGTAAAGAAGCCATTGACGCTCGTGTTCAATTAATTAAAAACCAAATTGGTGAAACAACATCTGATTTTGACCGTGAAAAACTACAGGAACGTTTAGCGAAATTAGCTGGCGGAGTTGCCGTTGTCAAAGTTGGTGCAGCAACAGAAACTGAATTAAAAGAATTAAAATTACGTATTGAAGATGCGTTAAACGCAACACGTGCCGCTGTTGAAGAAGGAATGGTTTCCGGAGGGGGAACTGCTTTAGTCAATGTTATCGGCAAAGTAAAAGAATTAGATGCAGAAGGCGACGTTGCAACAGGTGTGAAAATCGTAGTACGCGCCTTAGAAGAACCAATCCGTCAAATCGCGGAAAATGCCGGCTATGAAGGCTCTGTCATTGTAGACAAGCTTAAAAATGTTGACCTTGGTATCGGCTTTAACGCAGCCAACGGCGAATGGGTAAACATGGTTGAAGCAGGAATTGTTGACCCAACTAAAGTAACTCGTTCTGCTTTACAAAATGCTGCCTCTGTTTCAGCTTTATTGTTAACAACCGAAGCAGTCGTAGCAGACAAACCAGAACCAGCTGCTCCAGCAGCCCCAGCAATGGATCCATCAATGGGAATGGGCGGTATGATGTAAGAAAAAACTTTAGAACCTCGCATGGCGAGGTTCTTTTTTATTCAAAAGTGGATCGCTGAAGTATTATCTAAAATTGAGAATAATTTCTAGAAAAAACTCCTTGAACATTAATGCTCAAGGAGCTTTTTCTAGAAATTTTGGGGAAGTATGTTTGAAGCTAATAGAATAAAATAAATTCATTTTATATTTTACAAAATGAATGAAAATATTTGTTGAGTTGTTATAATATTATTATATCAAAACGGCGATTTTTCTTGGATGTAACACTTAAAAGAAATAGGAAAAATTTTTATAAAATAGTCAACTGTTAATCTGTTTACTAACTCATTCTATCTTAAAGTATGCAAGTCGTCTACAGACAAAAGTTTCTTTTTTTTATATAAAATGTTAAAAAAATGAGAATTTATTTCTAATATATATTGTGGCAAAACAAAACTATGGTTAGATTAGCAGAATGGTTTCAGACTTTCTTTCGTTTAAAAATTGTAGAAACATTGTTTTACATCAATTAGAAACAAGGTGTTTTTTAAGCCGTCAAATAAGCCGTCAATCTTTGGTGAAAGGATGTTTAGTTGTGAGTAGAAAAGGAGAAAACATATATAAAAGGAAAGATGGTCGTTGGGAAGGACGATATATGAAAGCTAGAAATGAGCAGGGAAAGATTATTTATGGCTATATTTATGGAAAACGCTATGCTCATGTTAAGCAGCGTTTAGCAGAGATGAAAATCCAGCATCCATTTTCTCATAATCGTTTTGCTCCCTATAAAGGTACGGTAGAAAATTGGCTGAATTATTGGTTAGATACTGTGATGCGCAAAAAGATTAAACCTTCTACTTATTCTAGTTATCGTTTACGAATGGATCGGTATATTATTCCTTTTCTAGGGAGAAAACTGCTCACGAATTTGAAAAAACAGGAAATAGAAGAATTCGTTCATTATCTTGAGGAACTAAAGCTATCTAGTACCACGATTCAATCAGTCTTAGTTGTCTTGAAAAGTGCGTTGAATAAGGCCTTTAACGATAAAATCATCTTCTTAAACCCGTGTCTGGATATTTTGATTCGAACTAAAAATAAACGAGAAATTTCCGCACTTAGTAAACAGGAGCAGCTGCAAATTGAACGAGCGGCCTTTGAAGAACGAGGCTGTTCCGCAATCATTTTGGCATTGTATACTGGGTTGAGAATTGGTGAGATCAGTGGTTTAAAATGGTCGGACATTGATTTTGAAAAAAATATTATCTATATCAAACGCACATTATATCGCATTCCTTCAACAAAGCAAGGCGATAAAACGGAAATTATTATCACTGAGCCCAAGACAAAAAGTTCGCTCCGTGCCATTCCCTTAGCTAAAAATTTAAAATTATATTTATTAAATAAAAGAAAGGAACAGTCATGTGAATATGTCATAGCTTGTAAAGGAAGTTATTCTGAACCAAGAGTGATTAGCTACCGCTTTAAAAAAGTTCTCGCAAAAGCAAACATGAAGCCGATTCATTTTCATGTTTTAAGGCATACTTTTGCCACAAGATGTGTGGAGCAGGGGATTGATATCGCAGCAGTGAGTAAATTACTTGGTCATGCCTCCATTAAGTTAACTCTAGATACCTATACCGATTCATTATGGGAAAGCAGAAAAGAAGCTATTTCTATACTAGACAAGCAATTAAAAGTTCGCTTATGATTGGTTATTTTATAAAAAATAAAGAGTGTAAAAGTTGATTAACCCCAGCTGTAGTGACCCCAAAAAGTTAGACTTTTTTCGGAGTAGAGAAATCTACTCCGTTTTTTTATTTGTTGTTAAGCTGTTTTACTTTCGGTTATTCGA
>NZ_JBIYEU010000003.1:0-255856 GCF_044909655.1 Enterococcus sp. UD-01
TTGTTTTTACCGTTGTAAAAACAACCTACACATTTGGTTCGTCTTACTTTGTTCAGTTTTCAAAGGTCTACGTTGTTACCTCGCAGCAACTTTTATATCATATCAAATCTTCAATTTGATGTCAACACTTTTTTAAAAAAGTTTCAAAGTTTTTTCTGCTCGGCGCTGTCGTTTCTTTCAGCGACAACTTCATTAGTTTATCAGGTTGTCTGTTATTTGTCAACAACTTTATTCCTGATTTTTCAAGTTTTTTTCAAACCTGAAGTGTTATTCTATTGTTGTCATCCGGCGTTGGTTACCCTCGCCTTGCGACATGTAATAATATACCAAGATTCTTGGCTCAGGTCAATTAAAATTTGCATTTTTTTCGAACTTTTTTTCGTTACCGATTGTTCCTTTCTTTTTGTCCTTTATTGTTCGTTTTTATGGTCTTTTACTCGTTAAAAATTATTGCTTTTCAGGATTTTTTCATAAAATAAAAAACAGATTATTCATTGATAATCTGTTTTTTACTTTTATCTCATCGTTGGGAAAAGTAAAACATCACGAATAGATTGTGCATCAGTCAGCAACATAACTAATCGATCAATTCCAATTCCTAAGCCTCCGGTTGGCGGCAATCCATATTCTAACGCTTCAATAAAGTCTTCATCCACACCATGTGCTTCATCATTTCCTTGTTCACGTTCTTTTTCTTGTTCTTCAAAACGTTCTCTTTGGTCAATCGGATCATTTAATTCAGTAAAGGCATTTGCAAATTCTTTTCCTACTATAAACAATTCAAATCGGTCTGTGAAACGCGGATCTTCCGGATTTTTCTTTGCTAATGGCGAAACTTCTACTGGATGCCCGTACACAAAGGTAGGTTGTGTTAACGTATCTTCAACAAAGGTTTCAAAGAATTCATTTAAGATATGCCCTACCGCCATATTGTCATTAATCTCTACATTATGTTTTTTCGCTAATTCTCGTGCTTCTTCTATGGTCATCTCTTGCCAGAAATCAACACCTGTTTGTTCTTTGATGGCATCTGCCATGTGAACACGTTTAAATTCAGAGCCTAAATCCACGGATTGCCCGTCATAAGTGATCGTTGTTGTACCTAACACTTTCTCAGCTGCATTGCGGATGATTCCCTCTGTTAAATCCATTACGTCTTTATAATCTGTATAAGCAGTATATGCTTCTAGCATAGTAAACTCCGGATTATGAGTTGTGTCAATTCCTTCATTACGGAATACGCGGCCAATTTCGTAAACTTTTTCCATACCGCCGACAATTAATCGTTTAAGATGTAATTCCAAAGCGATCCGTAAATACAAGTCCATATCTAAGGCATTATGATGCGTAATAAACGGCCGAGCAGCAGCTCCTCCAGCATCGTTATGTAAAACAGGCGTTTCTACTTCTACATAACCATTGCTGTCTAAATAGCGGCGAATTTCACTAATAATTTGGCTGCGCTTCATGAAGCGGTCAAAGCTTTCTTTATTGCTGATCAAGTCTAAGTAACGTTGACGATAACGTTGCTCAATGTTTGTTAAGCCGTGATACTTATCTGGCAACGGGCGCAATGCTTTTGTCAACAGCACAATTGTTTGGGCTTTAATGGTCACTTCGCCTGTGTCTGTTTTCATAATTTGACCAGTTACTCCGAAGAAATCTCCCAAATCTGCGTGTTTGAAGATGTCGTAGGCTTCATCCCCTACTTGATCTTTACGTACATAAATTTGGATTTGTCCTTCCCGATCCTGTAAATGAGCAAAGCCTGCTTTTCCTTTGCCGCGTTTAGTCATCATACGACCGGCAACACTTGCGGAAAGGTCCAGTTCGTTTAATTCTTCTTTTGAATTTTGGTCGAATTGTTCATGTAATTCTTTTGAATTATGAGTACGGTCAAAACGTTTACCGAAAGGATCGATCCCTTCTTCACGTAGATTTTCCATTTTCTCACGACGCACAAGCATTTGATCGTTTAACTCTTCTAAGTGCGCTTGTTGTTCATCTGCCACTTTATTTCCTCCATTCTAAAATCGCATACCCTTATAATGCCATAGTAAAACAAAAAAAAGCAAGCCGAACTTTTGATTCAGGCTGCTTTTTTTGCTAGATTATTTCAATCGTTTCTTTTTCCAGATGTTTTTCTACTTTTTCTACAAATTCATCCAGCAAATCTGTCATTTTCTGTTGTGTTTCTGCTTGATTAATCGCTGCTTTGACTTTAGCAGCCCTAGGGATTCCTTTTAGATAGTAAGCAGCATGTTGACGAAACTCTCTGACCGCGATTTTTTCCCCTTTTAGATCAACCAAACGGTTTAAATGCACCTTAGCCGTTTCGATTTTTTCAAAAGGAGTTGGCTCAGCAAGAAGCTCGCCCGTTTCAAGGTACTGTTTTGTCCGCTGAATCATCCAGGGATTGCCCAATGCCGCTCTGCCAATCATCACACCATCTGCTCCGACATACTCTAACATTCGTTTGGCATCTTCCGGCGTCTTTACATCGCCATTCCCCATAAACGGAATCGTCAGGTGGCTCTTCACTTCTTTCAAAATTTCCCAATTGGCTTTACCTTCATACATCTGTACGCGAGTCCGGCCATGCATAGCTATGGCAGAAGCCCCTGCTTTTTCAGCAGCCAGGGCGTTTTCAACAGCAAATAGATGGTCTTCATCCCAGCCGATTCTCATTTTAACGGTTACCGGCAAATCAACCGCAGAGGATACAGCTGCTACCATTTCATAAACCTTATTCGGATCCAACAGCCATTTCGCTCCAGCTTCTGCTTTGATGACTTTATTTACCGGACAGCCCATATTAATATCAATAATCGCCGCTTTGGTATTTTCCTCTACAAATTTAGCTGCTTCAACTAACGTTTCTTTATTACCACCGAAAATTTGAACACTTAAAGGGTACTCTCTATCATCGATATAAAGCATATCCAGCGTTTTTTTATTTCTATGCTGAATGCCTTTATCACTGATCATTTCGCAAACAACCAGTCCTGCACCAAACTCTTTTACGGTTACTCGGAAAGCTGCGTTGCTGATCCCAGCCATCGGTGCAACAACAACGCGATTGGGAATCTCAACATTGCCTATTTTCCACATCTAGCTTTCCTCCTAGTTTTCTTGTGTATTTTTAATGGCTTCGTCTCTTAAATCAATTAATTCTTGCTCGGTGTAATGGTATTTATTACCACAAAATTGGCAAACTGCTTCTGCGCCATGATCTTCTTCAATCATAGCGTTAATTTCATCTATACCGACCGCAATAATCGCTGTGGCAAATTTTTCTTTTGAGCAGTCACATTTGAATTGAACCGGCATTTTTTCCAAGATCTCGATTTCATCTTTGCCTAATAGACGCTCCAGAATCCCTTCTGGTGATTCACCTTCATCAATTAAACGCGAAATCAGCGGAACCTCTTGTAGTCTTTGCTCGATAAAATCAATCGTCTTTTCATCTGCACCAGGCATTACTTGAATCATGAAGCCGCCAGCCGCACGAACCGTTTCATCTGTATCCACTAGAACACTCAACCCCACAGCAGACGGAATTTGTTCAGAAACTGCCATGAAATAAGTGAAGTCTTCACCAATTTCACCTGAAACAATTGGTGTTTGTCCGGAAAAGGTTTCTTTTAAGCCTAAATCCTTAATCACAGTAAAGATCCCTTCATTCCCTACTGCGCCGCGGACATCGATCTTACCATTTTTATTCAGTTTTAGACTAACATGGGGATTTCTTATGTATCCTTTCGTATTACCGCTGCCGTCGCTGTCAACTATGATACTGCCTGCTGGACCATTTCCGTGAATTTTAACCGTTAGCTTGTCGTCGCCTTTTAAAGTAGCGCCTAGTAACAAGGCTCCTACCATGGTTCTACCCAACGCTGCAGTTGATGAACTCCAAGTATCATGACGGCGCTGTGCTTCTGAAATGGTCTCAGTTGCACACACTACATAAGCACGAATTGAACCTTTATAACACAGAGCTTTTACTAAATAGTCTTCCATTTTATTTTCCTCTTCTCACTTGCTACTATTTCTGACTCATTATCAGATAATACTAGGATTTACTTAATTTTTCAACTAAAGAATTTTAAGCTAATAAAAAGCAAGACTTTTCTACCAATTATAATCAGCAGCTAAGTCTTGTTTTTTACAGAGTAACAGACAACCAAAAATGATATTTTTTATTTAGCATTCATTTCATTCGACGAAAAATAGATGCTTATGCTCAGATATAAAACTATCAGACAAATCAATACTACATAAAATGCTTTGACTGTTAATGAGTGCATATACATAGAATAGATACCAATAGCCACTGAGATTCCGATGTATTGTAATAAAGGGTTTCTCCAATTTTTTCTGATTATTACCCCAATTATACGTATAGGCAAAAATAAAATACCGAAAAAGAATAAACCAAAAACTGTACTAGCTATATTTTTTCTTATACGTGACATTGTCCTCTCACTCCTTTCTCCCTCTTCAGTGATGTGGTGCCATTTAAACTGTAAGGCATTTTCAATTAAATACAATGAAATCTGATCTGGCTGACTTTTTTCTAGTTCCCACTTTGAAATCGTTTGGCGTGTAACATATACTTTGTCAGCCAATTGCTGTTGAGTCAGCCCACGTTCTATTCGTTTCTCACGAATCATTTTTCCTAAAGTCACGTTACTCTCTCCTTTAAATGTAGTCTTTACCATTTCTAAAATACAGCAATACCCTGCGTTGCGCACGCAACTAAAAAAGAGGATTGACTAAAAGTCGTTAAGGTACGAGCAGTTGGAGTAAAAGACGACGAATGCGCTTTTCGCATTGGCGGTTTTTATGAAATTGCCGTAGTACCTGACTTTTGGTCACCGTTTAACCAAGGTTGAACCAAAAGTCGCTTAGATACGAGCAATTGACTTTTGGTCACCGTTCATTCGTAAAAAGAGAGCAAGACAAAACTTTTTTAGTTTTGTCTTGCCCTCTTAAATTCTAAATAAATGATAGAATCGCTTTGGAGCTAAACACTTCTACTCCAGCATCTTCTTCAATTTTATTTGTAACGATCTTCAAAGTTATTGCGATCATACTCGGAATCGTTCTTCTCTTCGTCATCTTTATGTTCAGATTGAACGGTTTCCTCTGTCTTTTCGCTGTCGGATTCTTCCTTTTCCGCTTCGTCATGAAGTTCTTTTTTCGCATCCTCGAAATCATTCTTTTCTTCCGCTTGTTTTTGCGCATCTTTTTCTTCCAATGCTCGTTTTGCTTCTTCAAAAGTTTGCGCTTTTTCACTTGGGAATTGGCTATCAAGCACGTCTTGCGGCATTACGCCGTCTTCAAACAATGACTTGATGCTGCGAGCATCTAGTGTTTCGTATTCTAATAGTTTTTCAGCAATTAATTTATGCTGTGCACGATGTGCTTCGATAATTTCGTGGGCTTTATCGTGAGCTTCCATTAAGATACGACGAACTTCTTGATCGATTTCAAAGGCGACTTGTTCAGAGTAAGCTTTTGTTTGACCATAGTCACGTCCAACAAAAACTTGGTGATTGCCTTCGTATTGAACAGGGCCTAATTTGTCACTCATTCCGTATTCAGTTACCATACTGCGGGCAATACCTGTTGCTTGTTCAAAGTCATTAGAAGCGCCTGTTGATTGTACGCCGAAAATAATTTCTTCCGCTGTACGTCCGCCAAGCAAGCCAACGATTTGTTCAAACATATCTTCTTTTGTCATTAAGAATTGATCTTCTTTAGGCAACGCAATCATGTAGCCGCCAGCACGTCCGCGAGGAATGATCGTTACTTTGTGAACCACACGCGCACGGCTTAACACTAAACCGACAATTGTATGTCCAGCTTCATGGTAAGCAACCATTTCACGTTCTTTTTTGTTGATGACGCGGTCTTTCTTCGCAGGACCGGCAATCACACGGTCTTCAGCTTCATCCACATCTGACGCATCGATTTTCTTTTTGTTGCGACGAGCGGCAACTAAGGCTGCTTCGTTTAAGACATTTTCTAAGTCTGCACCGGCAAAGCCTGGTGTTTGTTGCGCAACAACTTTCAAGTCAACATCGTCTGCCAACGGTTTGTTGCGGGCGTGAACTTTCAGAATTGCTTCACGGCCTTTAACGTCCGGACGACCAACTAGAATTTGACGGTCAAAACGACCTGGACGTAATAACGCCGGATCTAATACATCTGAACGGTTTGTTGCGGCAATGACAATAACTCCTTCATTTCCGTCGAAACCATCCATTTCAACTAGCAATTGGTTCAAGGTTTGTTCACGTTCATCGTGACCGCCGCCCATGCCGGCGCCACGTTGACGTCCTACAGCATCAATTTCATCAATAAAGATAATCGCTGGTGCATTTTTCTTCGCTGTTTCAAATAAGTCGCGGACACGGCTTGCACCGACACCGACAAACATTTCAACGAAATCAGAACCAGAGATTGAGTAGAATGGTACGCCTGCTTCACCGGCAACAGCTTTCGCCAGTAAAGTTTTACCAGTTCCTGGAGGTCCCTCTAAAAGAACACCTGCTGGTATACGTGCACCTAATTCGACAAAACGACGCGGATCTTTTAGAAATTCAACCACTTCTACTAGTTCTTGTTTTTCTTCTTCAGCTCCAGCTACGTCAGAGAAACGTACACGATTCGCTTTTTTGTCGGCTTCTTTGGCTTTGGATTTACCGAAGTTCATCACACGGCCGCCGCCACCGCCACCGCCACCTTGTTGTCCCATCATCATGTAGAATAAGAAGACTAACAAGACAAGTGGTAAGAAGCTAAATAAGAGAGAAAGCCAAGCACCGCTTGTAGATTGTTCTTTCACTGTTAGTTTTACATTGTTTTTCTGAGCCATATCCTGAATTCCTGAAAGTGTAATATCACTTGGCAGGACAATCGTGGTAAATGCTTTTGTGGTTACTTCTGTTGATCCCCATAATGCAAGACCACCAGTGTTTTTGATTTCTTGTTTTTCTTTGTACTGACCTGTAATCTTATAAACGCCGTTGGTAGGCTGGATTGTCAGTTCCTTCACTTTCCCTTCTTCTAACTGGGTATTGAAGGTTGAGTATTCGATATCTGGAGATTGCGAATTATTATTTCCAAAAATGAAATAAATAACCATGACCATCGCCAAGATCAGCAATACATAATATAGGCCATTTTTCATGCCGCCATTCTTTTTATTCATGCCTGTCCTCCTTTAGTGACTGCTCGTAATTTATTTACGGTATTTTTATCAATTCTGACCTTTCCATTGTAACATAACTAATTCAAAGAGAGATATTAATTTGATTCATATATTTCAGGTTTCAACACGCCAACATAAGGTAAATTACGATAAGCTTCTGCATAATCCAAGCCATAGCCGACAACGAATTCGTTCGGCACGTGAAATCCTACATAGTCAGCATTAATATCCACCACACGTCCTTCAGGTTTGTCTAAAAGAGTGACGATTTTTACAGATGCGGCTTTTCTATATTTAAATAAATCCACTAGATAAGCCAGTGTTCGACCGCTGTCGATAATATCTTCCACGATCAATACGTTGCGTCCTTCGACATTTGTGTCAAGATCTTTGACGATCTTTACTTCACCGGAAGAAACTGTCGCATTTCCGTAACTTGAAACATCCATAAAATCCATTTCTAAATGTGTATCAATACAGCGAGTAATGTCAGCCATAAAAGGAATGGCTCCTTTTAAAATACCGATCACTAAAGGATTTTTGTCTTTGTAATCTTCTGTCAGCTGTTTTCCTAATTCTTTTGATTTTTCAAGAATTTGTTCTTCGGAAATTAAAACTTGCTTAATGTCTTTCTCTAGCATAACGCTCTCCTTCTCCTTAATGGTTCGCTGTTTTTCCCAATTTACTTCCTTCACAAAATAATGAGTCATTTACTCCTTGTCATCCAATTAAGGACTTTTATGCTTCAAACTTCGTTCAGATCAAAACATGTCGGTGGCATCCTTTACTATAAAACAGTCAGAGTTATTCACTCAAGCGCTGCTTTGTTTTATAAAGGAGTCTGTAGTGTATTTTATCAGTTTCTTTAGGAATACTCAAATAGGAATTTGCAAAGTTTGGTATCCAAATCAGCTCTTTGTCCGCTGACCAAATCAGCCAGGCTTGTTCCCTTTGAGTATTGGGTACTTTATTATCAATAAATAAACGGCTTACTTTTTTTGTCAGATTGGGCTGCAGCGCTATTTTGTCGCCGTTTAAACGATGTCTAACTAAAAAGGGCTGCTTCAGTTGACTAGCAATTGGCAAAGAATAAGTTTGCCAATCCTGCAGACTTTCCGGAAGCTTAAGCGGCTCTGTCACTTTTTCTAAAACTAGCCATTCATTTTCAGATAAAAAAAGCGGTTCATTCAAATGCAGTACATACGATTGCTGCTTCTCATGAAGCTGTTTTTTTTGCAAATAAATTTGTTCGTACGTCTTCAACGCCTGCCACCCCATGCCAATATCTAACGTCATTTGTGGTGTCGGCTGATTTATCATCGCCAAGAGCTGTTGCATATGATAATGTTTTACTGGCACACCTTTTGGTAAAAGGGTTTGCTGTAACAGATGCATTAAAAAGAAGGTCTGGACACTGGTTTTTTCCTGTTTTAATTCAGCTAATGAACATTGCCAGCCAACTTCATTAGACTGTACCCAACGAGTGTATTTAGGTTCAATCACTGAATGAATGAGGTCCGCCGCCAGCTCTACTTGTGTACTAAACTCAGACATGTGTTGTAAAAATTGTGGGTTCTCTTTTTTCAGTATCGGAACCACTTGATGGCGCAGCCGATTTCTGACATAATCATTGCTTTGGTTCGTTTCATCTTCAAAATAGATCAACTTTGTTTTCTGCGCGTAATCCAGCAGCTCTGCTTTTGAAAAGGTTAAAAGCGGTCGAATTAAATGACCCTTGCTAAAAACTTGCTTGTCGCGAATACCAGCCAGATTAGTTAAGGCACTACCGCGAGTCAGCTTCATTAAAATCGTTTCTGCCTGATCATCTTGGTGGTGCGCTGTCATAACAGCTGTATAATTTTCGTTTACCATGATTTTTGAAAAGAAATTATAGCGAAACGCTCTGGCTCTTGCTTCTGTATTTTTTTGTTTGTCCCTTGCCTGCCATTTTTGACTATAAAACGTTAAGTGTCGTTCGTGACAATAGCTTTTTAAGTAATCCGCTTCTTGTTTTGAAACGGGTCTTAATTGGTGGTCAATGTGAGCAACAGCCAAGCTTAAGTGATCTTTTTCAGCAGCTTTTTGCAGCAGCTCCAGTAAAACCATTGAATCAACGCCGCCAGAAACGGCCACTAAAATTTTTTGCTTTGGCTGCCAATAATTATTCTGCTTGCCCCGACGATAAAATTCCTGAAACATGCGGTCCCCTCTTTTCGATCTAAACCTACGACCTCAAACAGAAAAGCCGAGCTTTCGCTCAGCTTCGATAATTTATTAGTTACGGCGCCCGCCGCGTCCGCCGCGTTTGCCTTCAGTGTTGCGTTTTAAAGATGATAAACGATCGTCACTATCTTTTAAAAATGAGCTCATTAATGAATCAAAATCTTGTTTTGAGTTCGCTGGCTGTGCTCGTGTAAATTGTTTTTTAGGTGCTGAACGTTGATTACGGTCGCGATTCCCTTGATATTCATGGTTGTCACGGCGCTGGAACTCACGCTTTTGTTCAACTGGCTGCTCTTGTGCCTTGCGAATGGATAAGCCTATTTTTCCATCATCGCCAACAGAGGTAACTTTAACAGTCACTTCATCTCCAACACTTAATACATCGTGGATATCTTTTACGAATCCATTTGATACTTCACTAATGTGAACTAACCCTGTTTTCCCTTCACCTAAATCGATGAAAGCTCCAAAATTAGTGATACCTGACACTTTTCCCGGCAACTTAGCTCCTACTTCAATTGACATAAAAAAAATGTTCCTCCTATTATTTACCCTATTATATCTGCAGCTATTCGCCTGATTATTGTTCAGATGAATGAGACTGTGATTGACTTTCTTCTGTTGACTGTTGTTCGCTGTTATAGCTACTTGCTTTGTTCAGATCTGGAATACTGTAAATCTGTTCGCCTTCTTTTGACACATCAAATCGATCACGAGCCAGCTTAGCAACATAATCATCATCATTTAAAAGAGCGACATCTTGTTCCAATCGTTTCACCTTTTTGTCCACTTCAGCTGATTCTTTCACCACTTGGGCATGCTGTTTTTTAAAAGAATTCAATTGACTGTAATCTTTTACCAGCTGAATACCAGAAAACACAAAAATCACAAAAGCTGCAAGAAAAACTACCGTCAAACGCCGACGTCTGAAAATCAACTGTTTTTGCTGTTTTTGGAATTCGGCATACTGTTCTTTTGTATACTCGTTATCCAACGCAGCAACTTTCTCCATGTCTTTTTTCTTTTTCACCATGTTCTATGCTCCACTCGTTTTGGGATTGTCTGCTTTATTATACCAACATCTGAGAAGCTTGTCTAATCTAAATTGCTACTATTGTCAACTCTTGTTTCAGAAATAACCTGATACATTTTTTCGGCATCTTCTTTTTTCGTAGAGTCGTGCAACTCCATAACTTTGATTTCTAATAATTTATTCCCAAATTGGATCTTTACTTGGTCGCCAATTTTTACATTACTTGATGATTTTGCTAAGAGACCGTTTATTTGAATTCGCCCTTTGTCAGCTACTTCTTTTGCAACGGTTCTTCTTTTAATAATGCGCGAAACTTTTAAAAACTTATCTAATCGCATACGTTCACCTTTTCATTCTTAATATTTTTGCACCAAACGGCAATGTCAACCATTCCCGCAAAGTAAATAGTTTTATTTTAATTATTGTATAAATAAAGGTCGCACCACCCAGTAAAACACCGAGTAGTGTTACAACAAGCGCCTGACCACGATGAGCCACACTACCACCGAGTAGCACAGCGACGCCCCCTTGAAACAAGAGTAATACAACAGCCATCAGCACCAAGCTAAGCAGTAGTTTTTTCAAAAATTGATGGTCAACGGCAAATTGATTCAGTTCTTTACTAGAAAAACGGATTAAAAGCCCTAAGGCAGCGACTAAACCGGCAATAGTTGAAATGCTTGCTCCAGCAGTTCCCCATAATTGAGTAAGCGGACTAGTTGCAACTAATTTTACCAAAAGACCAAATGCAGCAGCAAGCATTGCTGTTTTAAACTGATTACGACTTTGCAGAATACTCTGATAGGATTGAATCACTGCCATTAAAGCAATCGAGCAAACGTAAATCCCCAATACACCGTTTCCTTTATAATCCTTAAACAACGCAAAATTCATATATGGCAGCAAAAGGATCAAACCAACCGAGGCGGCTGCGGCAATCGTCGTTGTCAATCGTAGAAAAACTTTGGCTGCTTGGATAAAACGGCCGTGCTCTCCATTCGTATAATACTTTGTCAAAGCAGGTAAAAAGCTTGAGCTTAAAGCTAATGCTACCACTAAGCCCAACTGCACCAACGGCTGACCCCGATCATAGACCCCTTTGTCAATTTTAGCAGCGGAATCACTTAAACCAGCTAACACTAAAGAATTTTTAACAAAAAAGGAATCGACCAGCTGAAACAAAATCAGGAAAGCACTATACAAAGAAACAATCCCGCCTTCCAGCAGCAAACGACCAACTAATTGTCTAGCATTTCCAGACATCGACCAATGCAGCAAATATTCCGAACTGCCTGTCTGAATCTTACGATTATAGTACCAAAGAATTCCCGCTGCAGTTAAGCCGCCTAATAACGCGCCACTCATAGCTACAGTTCCGGTTTGATAAACATCCCAGCCAAAACGACTAAATGCATATGCAGCGACTAAAATAACGCCTACACGAACAAATTGCTCTGCCACCTGAGAAACACCGCTGGGAATCATCAGCAAATGACCTTGAAAATTACCGCGATAAAAGGATAGAATCGGCACCAGCAAAAACGTAAACGAAACGACTTGAACCAAAGAAGTCAGTCGAACATCTCCCATCAAGCCTGCAATCGTGTGACTTCCAAAAAAGAAAAAAGCCCATAAAACACCTGCAGTGATAAAAACGAAGGGGAACAACTGCTGTAATACCTTCTTTTGCGCACTCAGTTCCTTTTGCTCAGCAACGATTTTAGAAATAAATTGAGGTAAACCTGACAACGCCAATGTCATAGCAATCCCATAAATCGGATAGACCTGTTGATACACATAAAACCCTTCATCGCCAACCAAATTTTGAAACGGCACCCGATACACCGCACTCAAAACCTTAGCTATAAATGAAGCAATAGTCAAAACCAAAGCCCCCTGCATCATCGACCGCATTTCCCTATGCGCCATAAAAACCTCCTATTATTAAAAGCGGAATGAGCTTGCCCGACTCCGACTGGAAAATAGGAAAAGATGATTGTGACGGTTTCTGTCACAAACAGCTTTTATCTTTTTCCCGAGGAGTCAGCTCATGCAGCTGGATAACATTAAAAGCGGAACAGGCTCGCCCAGCTCTTCGGAAAGGTTCAACACTTTTTTCTAAAAGTCTTGTACTGTTCATCATCAACTCATTTCTTTCGTTGTGATTCTCAGCAAAATAGGAAATTGAGAAAAAGGCGCCTTTTGCCTTATCCGCAATTTATCTTTTTTCCGAAGAGCTAGCCTGTGCAGCTGGATAACTTAAAAGCGAAACAAATCGCTTAATCCTGTAGAAAATTAGGAAATTGACATTGAGACGCTTTTTGTCTCACTGGCAATTTATCTATTTTCCTAAGGATTGATTTGTGCAGCTGGATATCAATAATGATCAACACTTTCTACGAAAGTCTTGTACTGTTCATCATCAGTTCAATTTCATTTCACTGTGATTCTCAGCAAATAGGAAAAATCGATTGTGGCGCTTTTTGCCACAAACTATTTTTATCTTTTTCCCGAAAGGCTGGCTCATGCAGCTGGATAACTTAAAAGCGGAACAAATCGCTTAATCCTGTAGAAAATTAGGAAATTGACATTGAGACGCTCCTTGTCTCACTGGCAATTTATCTATTTTCCTAAGGATTGATTTGTGCAGCTGGATAACATTAAAAGCGGAATGAGTCGCTTAGCCTTGACAGGAAAATAGGAAAAATCGATTGTGGCGCTTTCTGCCACAAACTATTTTTATCTTTTTCCCGAAAGGCTGGCTCATGCAGCTGGATAACTTAAAAGCGGAACAAATCGTTTAATCTTGTAGAAAATTAGGAAATTGACTTTGAAACGCTTTTTGTTTCACTGGCAATTTATCTATTTTCCTAAAGATTGATTTGTGTAGCTGGATAATAATAATGATCAACACTTTCTTACGAAAGTCTTGTACTGTTCATCATCAACTCATTTCTTTCGTTGTGATTCTCAGCAAGTCTTGTACTGTTCATCATCAACTTATTTCATTCGTTGTGATTCTCAGCAAGTCTCGTACCGTTCATTGTCCACTCATTTCTTTCATTGTGATTCTCAGCAAGTCTCGTACTGTTCCTCATCCACTCTTCTTTCATCGTGATTCTCAGCAAGTCCTGCACCATTCATCATCCGCTCAATCTTCCACTGTAATTCCAGCAAAATACCACATGGCTATTCTTCTTCCTTCACAGCCGTTGTTTTGTATTTTTCTTGTCTTAGCGCTGCTGTAAATGAAGCGACTTCCTGCAGCCAGGCTGCTTGATTCATTGTTTTTGGTACTTTTAGACGAATCGTCATCTTCTCATTATCCACTGCCAAATCGGCTTTTAATTGTGTATGAGCCAAGGCTTCAAAAATTTGTTCTACATTATATGTTTTCGTACCAATTTTGCTTAATGTAAAAACAATTTCCTGCTGCCGTTTCCGAATTGATTCAAACAGCGCACGATCGCCGTTCATTTTGATTAGACCTGTCGTTAACAAATGGGCGACTTCATCTGGATATTCTCCAAAACGATCGAGTAAATCAGCTTCAAGCTCATCATACATCTCTTGGTTTTCCAATTGACGAATCCGTTTATAAATTTCAATTTTCTGCCGTTCATCCGCGATATAGCTTGACGGAAGATAGGCATCAATGCCCAGATCAATTTCCACAGAGGTTTTTTGATCCTGAATATTTTTCCCTTGCTTGCGAGCCACTGCTTCTGCCAGCATTTGTGAATACATATCGAAACCGACTGAATCAATAAAGCCGTGCTGCTGCGCTCCTAATAAATTACCGGCTCCCCGGATAGAAAGATCACGCATAGCAATTTTGAACCCTGAACCCAATTCAGTGAAATCCTTAATTGCTTCTAAACGTTTTTCACTTACTTCATTTAAAATCTTTTGCTGCTCATACATAAAATAAGCGTACGCTACACGATTACTCCGGCCGACTCTGCCACGCAGCTGATACAGCGTAGACAAGCCCATATAATCCGCATTTTCAACGAAAAGCGTATTGGCATTGGGAATATCCACCCCTGTTTCGATAATCGTAGTGGTTACCAAAATATCATACTGCCGCTCAATAAAATCAAATAATGTATTTTCCAGCTGGACTTCAGTCATTTGACCATGCGCATAAGCGATGCGTGCATTCGGCACCAGCGCTTGCAGTTCTTCTACCTTTTGCTCAATCGTGTCTACTCGATTATACAAATAAAAGACTTGCCCGTCACGAGCCATTTCCCTTTCGATAGCTTCCCGAACCGCTCCCGGATTTTGCTCCATAACGTAGGTCTGAATCGGATAACGATTTTCAGGCGGCGTTTCGATAACGGAAAGATCGCGTACTCCCAGCATCGACATATGCAAGGTACGAGGAATCGGTGTCGCTGTTAAAGTCAAAACGTCTACCTGTGCCCGCAATTGCTTCAAGCGTTCTTTGTGCTTCACGCCGAAACGCTGCTCTTCATCAATGACCAAAAGACCTAAATCACTGAAGGTGACATCCTGCGAAAGCAAACGATGGGTTCCTACAACAATATCCACTTGTCCACGCTTAATCTTTTCAATTGTTGCGTTTTGCTGCTTTTTCGTTCTAAATCGACTTAACAAGCCAATTTCTACCGGAAAACCTTCAAACCGATCAACCATAGTTTCATAATGCTGCTGCGCTAAAATTGTGGTTGGCACTAAAAAAGCAACCTGCTTGTTATTGTTGATTGCTTTAAAAGCAGCTCTTAAGGCAACTTCTGTTTTACCATAGCCGACATCGCCCACTAGCAAGCGATCCATAGGCCTTGTTTTTTCCATATCGTGCTTGATTTCAGCCGCACTGCGCAGCTGATCATCTGTTTCGCTGTAAGGAAACGCCGCTTCGAATTCTTTTTGGTAAGCATCATCAGGCGGAAAAGCATAGCCTTGTTCAGACTCACGTGCAGCATACAGCTGAATTAAATCGTCTGCAATATCTTCAATTTTAGAAGATACCTTGCGCTTGGTTTTGCTCCATTCGCTGCCGCCCAGCTTGTTGATTTTAGGCGATTTTGCTTCTGAAGCTACAAATTTTTGAATTAAATTCAACTGGGTAACCGGAATGAACAGCTTATCGTCATTTTGATAAAGAATCGTGATGTAATCTTGGTGTACGCCATCCACTTCCAGTGTTTGCATTCCAATATACTTCCCGATCCCATGATTCGCATGAACAACATAATCGCCTGTTTTTAAATCACTGTAGCTTTTTAAGCGTTCGGCGTTGGAAACGGTTTGGCGTCTCGCTCTTTTTTTCGTGGTAGTATGAAAAATTTCTTTTTCGGTAATTGCTACCAGCTTTTCAGTCGGCAGCTCAAAGCCTGACTGCAGTGAGCTTTCAATAATTTGAATTTTGCCTTCCAGTAGCTGATCGGCTGCCGTATTGACACTGGTAATATCAAAATCACGAAACAGCTCTTCTACTTTTTGACTGCGTTCTTTTGTAGGAACAAAGACGACGACTGTCTGATCTTGTTTTTGCCAGCGATCCATTTCAGTTTTCAATAAAGGCATTTGTCCGAAAAATTGCTGCATCGAACGATACTGAAAATTATGCACTGCTTGAAAACGTAAATTCCCCATTCCTTTTTGAAAAAGTGAAAAGAAAGTAGCCGCTAGAGAAAGCTTACGTACCTGTTCATGAAAATCCAATCCAAACGTCTGCTCTGGAAAAATACGCATTTCCTCCAGCTTCAATACTTGCCATTCATTTTCTTCTCTAGTAATTTCACGCTCTGCCTCGAGTATGCGAGCATAATCGTCAATAAAAATCAGGCTGTCATCGGCAAAATAATCAAGCAACGTTGTTTTTTCTTTGTATAAAAGATCCGTGTAATAATGAGCAGTATCTGTGGGAAGCCCTTGATTCCATGAGGTACTTAATTGCCCAAAATATTCTTGTAAAAAGTCCTTTTCTGCAGCATCCTTAGCAATCGCTACACGTTTTTCCAGCGCTTTTTCTAGCTGTTTCTCCCCGTGAGCAAGGTCTGCTGCTGAAAAGATTAAATCGGTCATTGGCGATAAGGTTACCTGATCAATCGGTGCAACCGAACGCTGCGTATCCGCTTCAAAGTAGCGCAAAGAATCAATTTCAATGTCAAAGAGCTCTGCTCTGACAGGATATTCCGCATTCAAAGGATAGACATCAATAATACTGCCCCGAATACTAAAATCACCCGGCTTTCCGACTAACGACTGCCGCTCATAGCCCATCAAAACCAATTGCTGAGCCAGCGAGTCTAAATCAATTTCACCGCCAACTTCCCAATGAAGCTGAGCCTCACGCCATGTTTGTTTGCTTGGCAAATATTTTCTTAAGCCCGCCACAGGTACAACGACAATCCCCGGCTGATCAGTTAAAAGAAAATTTAAAGCCGCGACACGTTCCGCACGTGCTTCTGGGGAAGAAAAAGCCATTTCGGCAGACAACACTTCATCTACAGGAAATAAATACACGTCCTCTTCTGATAAAATATTACGAAAATCCTCTGCCAGCTGATTCGCATAGTAGAGATTAGGAACCGCTACAACAACTTTTTTATTATTTTGCTGAAAGCCGCTTGTCATGACTAAGGTTTTGGCTGAGCCAGCTAAGCCGGTGATTAACTGACGTGTATTTTTCTTTAATTGCTTTTGCCAGTCTTTAACTAAATCACTTTTGCCAATTCGTTCAATGATATTCACATCTGGCTCCTCCTTTGTTTTTTACGTTTATTTTCCATTGAATTGATTCATTGTATCGACGAAGCTGTGTCCTTCGCAGGCATAAATAGCTGCATCAGCAGCGTTTTTTACTGCTATAAGCATCGCTTCATGGCTGTCTTTAGGGAAAGTGCTTAATACATGTTGAATGACCGTTTGCTTGCCCATAGGACGACCAATACCGATTTTTATTCGCGGAAAGACATTCGTTCCTAAATGAGCGATCAGACTTTTAACACCATTGTGACCGCCCGCACTGCCTTTTTGTCGCAAGCGAATTTTTCCTACTTCTAAATCCAAATCATCATAAATAACGATTAATTCGGCTTCTGTTATCCCGTAATAAGTCATTAAAGGTCCCACAGAACGTCCGGATTCATTCATAAAGGTCAGTGGTTTAACCAGCATAATTTTTTCTGTACCAATAAAAAATTGAGCAATGTCTGCTTCAAATTGACTTTTATTAAAAGTGGCATTGTAGCGATGGGCAATTTCATCGACTGTAATGAAACCAATATTATGTTTTGTTGTTTGATATTTACTTCCTGGGTTACCTAACCCGACAATCATTTTCATTGACTATATTCTCCTTGTAAAGTACCTGTTTCATTTTCCAACACAAAATACCCGAGCAGGAAAAGCCTCTGCCCAGTTTTTTTACAATTATACCACAAAACTTACAACAGCCGAATCTTTTAAATTATTAAAAAAGCTATAAGAGCAATAAAACACCTTTATAAAAAAATAACTATCTGCGGAAATAGTGAAGTAACGCACATGAAAGAGTTTTCTTTTGAAACAGGTTCAAAAACTGTATCAATTTTTAAAAGCAAATAACGTGACAGAACTCACAAACGATGGTATTATCATAGTGTTAAAACAATTATCTGAAAGGATTGATACACATGACTGCAGCAGCAGGAAATAAAGCTCACCAAAAAGTAATTTTAGTTGGAGATGGCGCTGTCGGATCTAGTTATGCTTTTGCCTTAGTCACTCAAAATATTGCCCAAGAAGTTGGAATTATAGATATAGACACTAAAAAAACTGAAGGAGATGCTGCTGACTTATCTCATGCGCTTGCATTTACTTCACCTAAGAAGATTTATGCAGCAACGTATGACGATTGCCACGACGCTGATCTTGTTGTTTTAACAGCAGGTGCTGCTCAAAAGCCCGGCGAAACAAGAATTGATCTTGTTCACAAAAACTTAAAAATTAACAAACAAATTGTGACAGCGATTGTTGAGTCCGGCTTTAACGGTATTTTTCTAGTTGCAGCAAATCCAGTAGATATTTTAACTTATTCTACATGGAAATTCTCAGGTTTTCCAAAAGAACGCGTTATTGGTTCCGGAACTTCTTTAGACTCTGCTCGTTTCCGTCAAGCCATCGCTGAATTAGTCGATGTGGATGCCAGAAACGTCCATGCTTATATCTTAGGCGAACATGGCGATACAGAATTTCCTGTTTGGTCTCATGCGAATGTAGCCGGATTACAAATTTACGAATGGATTAAAAATAATCCAGACGTCGATGAAGAAGCGATGGTTAATTTATTCTTTAATGTTCGCGATGCCGCGTATTCTATCATTGAGAAAAAAGGGGCGACCTTCTACGGAATCGCAGCTGCATTAGCTCGTATAACAAAAGCTATTTTAGCGGATGAAAATTCTGTCTTCCCACTTTCTGTTTACTTAGACGGTGAATATGGCCAAAATGATATCTATATCGGTGCGCCTGCGGTAATTAATCGTCAAGGAATCCAACAAGTAATCGAAATCCCATTAACAGATTCTGAAAAGGATCGGATGAATGCTTCTGCTAAAGCGTTAAAAGAAGTAATTAAATCAGCATTCGAAAAATTTGAAGCTGAAAATAATTAAACACAAACACTACCTGTACAACGATTTTAAAAGGAGGAAATTTGACTTATCTTGTCAGCTTTCCTCCTTTTTGCTTTTATTGGCTAATTATATAATCCATCCACGTCTTCTTTTGTAACAATGTAAATATTTTTCATTTGGGTATAAGCATCCAGCATTGATTTATGCGTTTCACGACCGATTCCTGATTTTTTATAGCCGCCAAATGGTGCCCCTGCCGGTAATTGATTATACGTATTCACCCACATACGTCCAGTTCTGACCTTGCGAGCCACTCGCAAAGCTGTGTTGATATTTTGTGAGAAGACAGCGCCGCCCAAACCATAATCGGATTGATTAGCTAAAGCGATAACCTCTTCTTCCGTCTTAAACTTCATAACAGTCGCAACCGGTCCAAAGATTTCCTCTTGGGCGATACACATGGCATTATTCGCATCAGCCAACAGCGTTGGTTCTAAAAAGGCGCCGTTTTCTAAGCCGTTGCCCGTAACTTTACGACCGCCTGTAACCAGCGTTGCTCCTTCTTTAGTACCGATTTCTACATAGTTTAAAATATCCTTTAATTGTTTTTCATTAATTTGTGCACCCATTTGTACGCCGTCTTCCCATGGTAAGCCGACTTTAATTTTCTCAAATTTTTCTTTTAAAGCAGCAACAAATTTATCGTAAATGCCTTCTTGGACAAATACACGCGAACCCGCACAGCAAACTTGTCCTTGATTAAACAAAATGCCTAGCTGTACACCTTCCAGCGCCCGTTCCCAATTGGCATCATCAAAAATAATGTTTGCTGACTTGCCGCCCAGCTCCAAGGTTGCCGGAATCAGCTTTTCAGCAGCCGCTTTTGCCACAGTATAGCCAACTTCCGTTGAACCAGTAAAGGCCAGTTTATCAAAGCCGTCGTGTTCAAGCATATAATTGCCAGAATCTGAACCACGTCCAGTAATCAGGTTGACTACGCCTTTTGGCAAGACTTGATCCAATAATTTAAAGAGTTCCAATAAGCTTAATGAAGTGGTAGAGGAAGGATGGATAACCACTGTATTACCTGCTGCAATTGCTGGTGCCAGCTTCCACGCGCCCATTAACAATGGAAAATTCCAAGGAATGATTTGACCCACAACCCCAATCGGTTCTTTAACAACAATTGATAAAGTATCCTGATCAAAATCCTTCACTGTCCCTTCTTCTGCCCGGATAACTCCGGCAAAATAACGGAAGTGATCGATCGTCGCTGGAACATCAATTGTTAAGGTTTCACGTAAGGGTTTACCATTGTCTAAGGTTTCAACGAGTGCCAAGTGCTCTTTGTTTGCTTCAATTAAATCGGCAATTTGCAGCAGTAATCCGCTGCGTGTTGCTACGTCTACGTCTTTCCAGGTTTTGAATGCTTCGTGTGCCGCGGCTATCGCTTGATCGACATCTTCATTCGTAGCATCAACAAAATCCGCCAGCTTTTCACCGTTACTAGGGTTATAGCTCGTAATTTTACGATTCCCGGAGCCGTTTGTCCATTTGCCATCAATGTATAATTGATAACTTTCATCCACTGCATTGCTAATATCAATTGGTCTACTCACTAAAAATTCACTCCTTCTTTTAATGGTTACGCTTACATTATATCCCTAAAAATAAAAATGTAAATAGCTAGTTCCGCTTTTTACTATAAATTTCTTACATATTTAATTATTGGTCTATCCGAAAAACAGAAAGAAGCCCGGCCGGAACTATAGATTAGCCTCGCCCTAGCTTCTAATTTCGAATGATTGGTTTAATCTTGATATAAAATATGTTTTTCTCGCAGCGTTGCTTTAATTCGCTCCAATGTTTTTTCATCCTCACAGCGAATGGTGTGTAAATGTACGCCTTCTGTTAATTCAGATAATAAGGCAGCACTGCTGCTTTGATACAGTTTAACAAAATCCTGTACCTCTTTTTCTGTCTGAATATGTAGCCCACCGGTCAGCTCGCCATAAATAGGATGCTCCACAATGACATCAACAATTTCGCCGCCTAAAGAAACAATCAGCATTAATTCTTCTTCTGTTTGTTCCGGTAAATGCTGGCAAGCAATCTTTCGGACAAGCCCTTGCTTGTTTCCTGCCGCCTGCAGCACATAGCCTCTGGCAGTGGCAATAATTTCTATACCAGCTGCTCTCAGTAGTGCCACATCGCCAACAATGATTTGGCGGCTCACCTTAAATTTTTCAGCCAAGCGTCTGGCACTTAAAGGCTTATCGGTATTTTCCAACTCGGAAAGAATCAATTCCCGTCTTTTTACTCCGTCCATCCGTCTTCTCCTGTTCTATTCGTCAAGCTGTTCCTCCTGAAAGCGTTTGGAGGCATCCATCAATCCTTGATACGTTTCCTGGATCGCTTCGTTATAACGATTGTTTTCTACAAAGCTCGCGATTTTTTTCAATACTTCTTGTTCTCTTGAGGTGTCTAAGATTGCTTTGCTCTCTTCTTTCTTAACCGCAACAATCGCTTCCACCACAGTCATCCGTTCTTCTAATAAAGCAACAATTTGCTGATCCAGATGATCAATTTTTTGGCGCTGCATCTCTAAAGGCGAACGTGCATCGTCTCCTTCAATCTCTTTGATCACTCTAGCTGGATTTCCACCAATCACGCAATTGTCCGGAAATGACTTAGTAACTACCGAACCAGCAGCAACTACTACATTATCGCCTAAAGTAACCCCGGGTGTAATTACAACATTGCCGCCCAGCCAGACATTATCGCCAAGAGTGATCGGCTTCCCGTATTCCAGTCCGCTGTTTCTTTTAACAGGATTCAATGGATGGGTCGCAGTATAAAGTTGCGCATTAGGACCAAACATACAATTATCTCCAATTGTAATAGGACAAATATCCAAGAAAATGCTGTTAAAATTTGCGTAAAAATTTTTCCCCACATGAATATTAAAGCCATAATCAAAGCTGATAGATGGTTCAATATAACAGCCGGTTCCTGTTGATCCGAACGTTTCTTCTATTAATTGACGACGAATATAGCGATCTTCTTCTTGATTAATGACTTTCATTTGTTCTCTGGCAAATTTGCGAGCCGCCACCAGTTCCGGATCAGCAGCAAAATATAATTCTCCGTCAATCATCTTTTGACGTTCTGTTTTTATTTCTTCCATTTTAAAACTCCTCTGCAAAAATAGTAGCGGCGTCTGCTTCTACGTAATAGGCCGCGCGCGTCAGCTGAATCGGTGTTTGATTAATTACTAAAACCTCTGCTTGCTTTGCAGCATAATGAATGAGGTCACAGAAAGGATGAACCTGAAAACTAGTACCGACAATCACGACTAATTCAGCCTGACTGACCGCTTGAACTGCCTGTGTAATCTTTTGTTCATCTAATCCCTCTTCATATAAAACAATAGCGGGTCGGATCTGTCCGCCGCATTGCTGATGTCTATCGGAATGCAAATACTCCTTTGCAGAAATTTTTTGCCCGCATTTTCTACAATAACAGTCATATAGGTCTCCGTGAAAATTCACCAGATGCTGACTTCCTGCCTTTTGATGAAGACCATCTATGTTTTGTGAAACCACCCAGATCTCTTTGTTTTTTTCCAGAGCAGCCATCTGCAAATGACTAGCATTTGGCACAGCTTCGGGGTGATACAACGTTTTAACAAAGCGATAAAACTTCTCCGGCTCTTCATTCATGCAAGTATAGCTTAAAAGATATTCCGGTCGTTCGATTCCTTGATATATGCCTGACAACGAGCGGTAATCAGGCACGCCCGAGCCAGTGGAAACACCGGCACCGGTTAAAAAAGTAATTTTCGTAGCTTGTTGCATCATTTCTCCTGCTGCTCGACTATCGATTCGTTTCATAAAATCAGCTCCTGATATAATTATTATAGCTTAAAAATCCCTAAGAGAGAAAGATTATTGAAAGGAAAGTAACACATTATCTCCGACTTTTTTTATAATGGATTTTCATTGTCTTTTCATGACAAACCTAGGAGAACGTGATAGAATACTCTATGTATAAAAGTGAGGTGAAACTTCGTGGTAGCGTTTATTATTTATTGGGCAGCTATTTTAGTCTGCATCGCCTGGGGTGTCTTAAGTTTATGGTTTTCAATTTTCTATCTTTCTCGTAAAGAAAACGGAAATCTATGGGCTTTTGCATTTTTCAATGTTATTTTTGGAATTGTTTTAGCTATTGTTTTAGTCGTTTACAAAACATGGGATTTCGATATTACAACATACTCAAGCTTGATTTATACAATTTTAGCTTCTTATGGTGTGTTGACAGTTCTACAAGCAATTTTAGGTCGTGAGCCTAAAGCTGCAACAGCTTAAATTCATTAGCTCTAAAAAAAGTGCGCTGACCTTGAAGTTATTTCAACGTCAGCGCACTTTTTTTAGAGAGCGGGAGCAGAAGTAACTACTGCTTAACACTTCTGTCCTCGCCTCTTTTCGTTTCAACTAAACTTATTGTGCAACCTTTTGTTCTGCCCATTTTGCAGAATATTGGTCGCCGGCAACCAGATCATACTGAATATATTTGTAATCCTCTAAAAGGTCTTTTTGTTTTTTCGTTAATTGATCTTCAGAGATGATTTTATTTTTTTCAGTTACAAAGACTTGTTTACCATTATACCGATTGGAAAGACTCTCTACCGGGTCAATCGTTGCTGCCGGCAGTTCATTTGTTACCTTTGTTAATAAAGCATAATAAGGAGTTACTTTAATATTGGCTTGTTCAAATGCCATTGCACCGAAGTTACTTGGAGAAACTACTTTTTTATTTAGCTTCTTATTTTGTTCACGTGTATAAGCATTATTGTAAATAAAATAATCTGTTTCGTGTTGTTCCAACCCATATTTTTTACCATCATTTCCGCTAAAGAGAGCAGCCAAATGATCACCGTAAAAAACAAAAGTAATTGGTTTTTCAATTTTGTCCAGTTCCTTAATAAACTCCAGAACTGCTTCATCTGTATAGTGAAGTCCTTGCATATAGGTTCTTAATTCACTCTTTTTAAAGTCAAGCACTGCTGAACCAGTGGCATCATAGTCTAACTGATCATAGTAATCAGCATAGGGCATATGATTTTGCATAGTAGATAATTGAATGAATTGACTAGTTGAATTATTACTCTTTAAAGCCTTAAGCGTTTCTTTATAAGCTGCCTCATCGGAAATTCTCGGACTTCTGCCAATTTTATCCGTGTAAGTTAACTTATTGGGACTTCCTAAATAGTAAAATTTGTCAAAACCGAATTTTTCAAAGACTTCTTTTCTTCTATAAAGTGATGCTGTATACGGATGAATAGCAATTTTTTCATCAAAGAGATTGGTTAAGTTAGGACTCACCTTTTGATTTTCTACTAATTGTGTATAAGGTGTAACTAGCGATGCAGCTAAGCTGCTGATGTCTAAACCAGTCAAACCTTCCCATTCCATATTAGCTGTACCACCACCATAGCCAACAGAAAGCATAAGGCCGCTCGTGTTTTCTTTCATTAATCGATGAATATTAGGTATAGGATTATTTAATACGGTTAAATTCGGAACACGTGCAGGATCACTAAAGCTTTCACTTAAGTTTAAAATAACCGTCTGATTTTCCAGCCAATCATTTCTTGACTCATTGATTACCTGCGCCTCTTTATCATATTTTTTCATGATTTGCTCAATCTTCTCTTTTGAATAATGATCAGGTTTATCCATAACCTTCACATCTAAATTAATTAAAAATTGGAGGATAGGTCCGTTCCCTTTAACTGCATTTCCTTGATTGAAAAAGGTTTTGTCTACTTTAAACAGGTTAAAGATAAAGAAGGCAGGCGAGCTTTTATGATTAATAAAGAAAGCTCCTGAGAAAAACACAAGTAAAGCGAGAATACTTATTATTCTTTTTTTCCAGTTAATTTTCAAAGCATATTGGTGCTGCAGCCGTCTTTGAATAACGAAACTCGACACCATCAAAAACAGCACTAGTATGATGCCCGCACCAATTAAGATTGGACTCACCATCGACAACAGTTCCGATAGACTATTAAGCATTTTTAAATCGGAAGGAAAAACAGGTTCTTCTCTTAACCCTACTTTGATAATGCTGGCAACTGTTATCAGCACATCAATTATCAAGGTTATAGCAAATGCATACCAAAAACGATTAGTCAGCAACAATAATAAAACTAAAAAGGCCATAACAATCATCACCGTCAATAGAATAATTGACTGTTTTTGAAGGAAAATTGTTAATGCGATATTGAGATTTTCGCGCCAACCATCAGTTTTCAAATGTAAAAACAGCTGTAAAAATGTAAAGAAGTAAAAGAAAATCGCAGTGTAAAAGAGTGCACGCTTTTGGTAAATCCAACGTTTTACTGCGCTCAATTTAACCATTAAATCATCAATGGATTCAAAAGAAGTAACTGCTAGTACTCTCTTAATTAGTGGAATTTTTTGTAACAATAAACACACTACCACTAAAAAAATAGTTGCTAAGACATACAATCCGATATATTTTGCGATATTTGCGACCCACGCTACCCCAGAATCCGGAAAAGCCTTTTTCCAATATGCAGAAAGACGATAATTAGTTAAAGACCAGCTAGTCAACGTCTGAACAACGATCAACATGACAGCGATCAGCTTACCAGAAACATTTAATCGAAGCTTTTGAGCTATTCTTTCTAAAAAGACAAATAGCATGACTGAATAATACATGGAAAATATAGAATACGGCGCTGAAAAGCGAGTAGCTGTGGAGGCATCGCCTCTCATGATCATTGATACTTTTACCATGAGAACAATCAACCCTAAAAGTATCCCTACACTTAAGCACAATTGCAGAAAATTAAACTTGATTTTTTCCATCCAGTTTAATCGTTTTAGGATATACCCAACAAAAAACAAATAAAAAATCCAGATAAAGTTCTTACCTTCTTGGAATCCCCAGAGATCTTTACTGAATAGCGTTGGTAAAACAACAAAACCGATCGTTAAGCCAATCGCTATTTTTTGCAATAATTGAGGCGTTTGTTTATTTAGCCAAGGTACTAAATAAGGAATACTGCATAATAAAAGCACACAAGAAACGCCATAAATGAAATAATTCCCACTAATTGGAAAGAGAATAATCCAGTAGTCACGAATCGGAAAAATTGAATCGTGCAAATAAAAAAAGAAACTGCTGGCTAAACCAGTGACAGCATAAACCAGAAAAAAGCTGCTTAAATAACGAAAAGCATTCTTTGGCCTTAGCTTTTGCGAATGATAGCCCATATACATCGGGACTATTGTTAACCCAGCGGTAACCAACGCCATGGCCGCCGAATAAAGATAAAACCTACCGGAGTTGCTGCCATATTGTGGAATACTAATTGCCGATAATAAAACTCTTTGAACAATCATTAAAAGAATGGCTACAATTATTGGTACTATTTCAAACTTGTTAGTTTCACTTTTTTTCACAAAAACACCCACTAATATATAATTATTATTTTTATTAAAAACTCAACCTTACCTATATTAGCGCAAAATAGGATTATTTACAATTTCTCTTTTTACTGCCACCTATTTCTCATCTTTCTGATATAGCCGTATAACTGTATAATGATAATTTTTGAACCCATTGACTTTTATGGATAAATCACGTACACTTTATATTCGAATTGAAAACTAAATAGTACCTCAAATTGAGGTAGAGGTTGCGATTTTCATTACGCTTGTGGAGTGAGAGGACACGATGAAGCAGGTCTAGGGAAAATCGCCGAAATGCATAACAGCCTCTCTGTTGTGTGTTGGGACGCAAGCGAATAACTTGCGGACTGTCTTAGTAGTGATGCTAAGTTGCGCTATGTTTTTGTTGAGAGTACCTGACGATAGTAGACAGCCATGCACGCATACGCAGGGCTGTTTTTTTATTTGAAAAGCAGATTTAATAGGATCTTTTTAGTAAATATCCAGCGTTGTTGCTTGCGGACGGTTTATTTCAAATAAGAATGGTGAATCATTGTTCAAATACTACTTTTCAACTTAAAATGAAAGCATATGTTAAACAAAAGAAAGGAAGAAAAACATGTATAAAAAAATTGTTTCATTCGGTTTGTTGGCACTTTTATTAAGTATTTTTCTAGTTCCACAAATTACTCACGCCGAAGAGGGAGAATTTCGAGTAGGAATGGAGGCCGGCTATGCCCCGTTTAACTGGTCTCAAAAAACAGATGCCAACGGCGCGGTTCCGATTCAAGGAAATTCGTCATATGCTGGCGGCTATGATGTGCAAATTGCCAAAAAAATTGCGGCTGGTTTGAATAAAAAGCTGGTAATCATCCAAACAAAATGGGATGGTCTTGCACCGGCTTTACAGTCTGGTAAAATCGACGCCATTATTGCCGGAATGAGCCCGACCGCTGAACGTCGGAAGGAAATTGATTTTACAGATCCTTACTATGAATCACAGCTGGTTGTGGTTGTACAGAAAAAAAGTGATTACGCAACTGCCAAAAACTTAAAGGATTTATCCGGCGCCAAAATCACCGCTCAGCTGAATACCTTTCACTACAGCGTGATCGACCAAATTCCCAATGTGAATAAACAACAGGCGATGGATAATTTTTCTGCGATGCGAACAGCTTTAGCTTCCGGCATGATTGACGGCTATGTCAGTGAACGTCCGGAAGGTGTAACTGCAACTAGTGTGAATAAGGATTTAACAATGCTGGAGTTTTCCAAGGAAAATGGCTTTCAAACAAATGCAGAGGATGTGCAGATTGCCGTAGGAATGCGCAAGCAAGATCCGGAAATCACCCAAGTAAATGATATTCTGGCAAAAATCTCCTCAAAAGAACGGACAGAAATCATGGATCAGGCAGTAAAAGATCAGCCTGCTGCTGAAAGTGGCGACAGTGAAGAGTCCGGCATTTTAGCAGATTTTAAAACTATTTGGGATCAATACGGCAGTATGTTTTTACGCGGTGCTGGTTTAACTTTGTTTATCGCTTTAATCGGAACACTTGTCGGGACAACCTTAGGATTATTAATTGGTGTTATTCGCACAATTCCTGAAGCTGAAAATAAGGTAGCTCGCATCTTACAAAAAATCGGCAATGCTTTATTATCTGTCTATATTGAAGTTTTCCGCGGTACACCAATGATGGTACAGGCAATGGTTATCTTTTATGGATTAGCTTTAGCTTTCGGTATTTCTTTAGACCGAACAATTGCTGCATTGTTTATCGTTTCTATCAATACAGGAGCTTATATGACTGAAATCGTTCGCGGCGGTATTTTTGCTGTGGATCAAGGACAATTTGAAGCTGCCCAAGCAATCGGTATGACACACGGACAAACGATGAGAAAAGTAGTAATCCCTCAAGTGCTGCGTAATATTTTGCCAGCAACAGGTAATGAATTCGTCATCAATATTAAAGATACTGCTGTTTTGAGTGTTATTGGCGTTGCTGACTTGTTCTTCCAAGGGAACTCTGCTGCAGGAGCGAATTTCCAATTTTTCCAAACCTTTACAATCGTCGGTATTATCTATTTAGTTATGACCTTCGCGATTACTCGCGTACTTCGTGTGGTTGAGCGAAAAATGGACGGACCGTCTGCTTACACAAAAATCGAAGAAGTGGATAATATGAAAGAAAGCTAGGAGGAAAAACGATGAATTCAATTATTGAAGTCGAGCATTTACGTAAAAGTTTTGGTGAAAATGAAGTATTAAAAGATATTAATGTTTCTGTAAATAAAGGCGAAGTTGTAACGATCATTGGTTCTTCCGGATCTGGTAAATCAACCCTTTTACGCTGTATTAATTTATTGGAGAAGCCAACAGGCGGCAGCATTATTTATAACGGTGAAAATGTCTTGGAGCGCGGCTATAATTTACCGAAATATCGGACACACCTTGGGATGGTTTTTCAATCATTTAATCTTTTTAACAACATGAATGTTTTAGAAAACTGTACATCCGGACAAATTACTGTTTTGAAAAAAAGCAAAGAAGAGGCCAAGAAAATTGCTCTTGAAAATTTGGAAAAGGTTGGCATGAAAGGCTTCGTTGATGCAAAACCAGCGCAGCTTTCCGGCGGTCAAAAACAGCGGGTCGCGATTGCGCGTGCCTTATCCATGAATCCTGATGTGATGCTGTTTGATGAACCTACCTCCGCATTGGATCCAGAAATGGTCGGCGAGGTGTTAAAAACGATGAAGGATTTGGCTCATACAGGCTTGACCATGATTGTGGTGACGCATGAAATGGAGTTTGCTAAAGAAGTCTCTGATCGTGTGATTTTTATGGATAAAGGCGTTATTGCTGAGGAAGGAACAGCAGAAGATATCTTTATTCATCCAAAAGAAGCACGTACAAAAGAATTTTTACATCGTATATTGTCTAAAAATGATTAAGTTAATTATGTTATTAAACTAGAGGCTGGGACAGAAGCGTTTAACTCCGAGAAATAAGAAGAAATTCACAAAAATGACATGAAACACGAAAGATTTCTTTCGATGTTGAATGATTCCTACTAGGTGTTTTTCAAATTTTTGTGACCAATTAGGTACTGTCAAGCATCGAATCGTTTCACTCTTCGTGGTTGTCAGCAATTTCGGCTTATTTCCGAAGGAGTTGCTTCTGCTTCCGCCGTTTATTCGTAAATAGAGAGCTAGGCAAAACTGTTTTTAGTTTTGTCTAGCTCTCATAGTTTTTATCTTTTTTAGATAAATACATGTTTTTGTCTAAAAAACTATAATTTGCAGACCGTAATTTTTTACATCTTTTAGGATTCCTTATACAATTGGCTCTGAATGAAGCATTCTAATGACTTACAAAGTAAGGAGCTTATTATGAAAATCAAACACCTAAAATCCGCTGCCTTTTTTAGTATTTTTTTACTCGCGATAATCCAGCTGCTCACTCCTATTCAAGTAATTGCCCAAGAAATAGAGGGGCAAGAAGCGAAAGTCACACTCAATGATGTTCAAATCGAAGCAGGTGAATCAAAGCAAGTCTCTGTCCACCTAAATTTAGCTAAACCAATTGGCGACGTCTCAACTCAAGTGATTTCCCTTTCCGATAATCTGTTGTTTCCAGATAATAATGCCGTTGCATTAGTCGATCAACAGGATCAAACGATTGGTTCTGCAGTGCTTAAAAGCAACAAGCTTCAACTAACGATTGCTTCCAGCTATCAAGGAAACGTCAAGCTTTCCTTAAGTGCTCCTGTTGAGACGATTTCACCAGACACTTATTTGACTATCGACAGCAAGAATTTTTCTAAGAAAGTTCTTTTGCCGGTAATCGATAAACATACTGAAACGGCAAGTTCGTCTACGAAAACTGTTGAACCATCACAAACTGATTCATCTCTCCCTGATCTGCCCATTACTCAGCCTAAAACGATCAATTTTAGCTATACAGCTGATGGTTCGGGTAATTATCTGACTAACAATGATCAAGGGATAAGCGGTAAAAATGTGTTGAACTATGCTTACGGACAAACAGCTGAAGCAGCCTTTGATAACGAAAACTACGTAAATTACAGCGATGAAGCTTACCTGAAAAAAACAGCACAGGAAGTCAATGGAAAGCAAGGACTATTCGATGTTACCTTAGATGTCAAAGGAAATGAATACCCTAACCCAATTGATGTCGTACTGATCATTGACTATTCCTCAACCATGAACGGACAAAAGCTGGAAAACGCCATTACTGGTGTGAAGACCTTTTTGGATCAAATCGATCATGCCTTATCTTCCGGGAAAGTCCATGTAGGAATTGTTGCCTATAATCGAGAGGCCTATGTCCAGCCTTTGACAACAGATAAAGAAGCCCTTGTCGATTTTTTAGAAGATACAAGTAAAAGCCGTTCCGGTACATTTATCCAAAAAGGACTTCATGCAGCTGAAACGTTGTTAGAAACCTCCGCAACACCAAATGTCCAGAAAAAAATCCTTGTTCATATTGGGGACGGCAGCGCCAATCGTGCTTATTTTCCATCTGAAAATGCTGTTTCTTACACTAATGATGGACAGATTACTGCCTATAATGGTTATAGCGCTAATAGTTATTATCGTGATTTTGCTGTCGACTCGCCACTTTACTACACAAGTAACCCGACCACTGTTGACAGAGATCCAAATAATGCTACTTTAGCAGATGCAAGAGAACTTTCCAATTTAACCTTAGGAACAGCAGTTGATTTAAAATTGAAGGGCTATGACCTCTATTCAATCGGTGTGGCACCTAGCGCACGTGGTGAGTACATCGATAAGAATATCGCCAGTAGCGAAGCTAAATACGTGCCTATCGATGCTGACTTAACGCAACTAGGCGAAGCCTTAGAAAACATCGCGGCAAAAGTTGACAGAACGATCACCAACGGAACAATTCAAGATCCGATGGGAGAACAGATTCTGCTACAAAAAAGCGGTGCGGCACTTACTCCTGCCGATTATTCTCTAAAAGGCTATAGAAAAGATGCTGCTGGTTCTTGGGTAGAAGCCCCAGACTTACTGAATAAAGTGAACGTCAGCGAACAAAATGGGCAGCTCACGCTTTCCGGTTTGTATTTGGGAGCTAATGAACGCTTGACACTGACTTATCAAATCCGGATCGATACAGAATCTTCCGCCTTTATTCCAGAACATTGGTATTTGGCGAATGGACGAACAACGTTAGATCCAGTCAGCAAAGGTAACTTTTTAGATTTTCCGATACCGTCAGTCAAAGCACCTGGAACAAAAATAATGATCGAAAAAAACTGGCAGGATAACAATGACTTTTTACATTTGCGTCCAGATTCTATTTCCTTTGTTTTAAAACGAACAACAGTCACAAGTGATGCTTGGCAGGAAAGTCAGCCTATTCAGTTAAATGCTTCCCAACAGCCAACGAACCAATGGCAAACTGAAATCGACTCTGTTATTCCTAAAAACGAAGCTGTTCCAGTCAATTTAGCCGCCTTTAATAATCAAGGGGAAAACTTTAACTACACGGCAGCAGAAATCGCCGTTGATCCAAACTACACAGCAACTTCGAAAATAGCAGATGGAAAAATCATCCTAACAAATACACTGTCAGCCGCACCGACTACTGATCTAGCTTTTAAGAAAGTTGATGAACAGAATCAACCGTTAAAAGGGGTCCGCTTTAAGGTATTGGATGAACAAAAGCAACAAGTTGGCTCTATCCAAAGCTCCGATGAAAATGGGCAAGTCACCTTTTCTCAATTAAAAGCAGGAAACTATCAATTAGTAGAGATCGAGCCTTTGACAGGCTATCAAGCTATCAAGCCGATCCAAATAACCATTGAAGCGAATCCACAGGGTGAATTGACTGTGACCAGCCCCGAAAATTGGACAGCTAAAGTAGTCAATAAGAAAATAACAGACGATACTACCCCATCCTCTTCAAGTCAAGACAAGCCAGCAACAACCGGCCAAATGCCGAAAGCTGGTGAACGGCCACAAACATGGCTGTTGCTTATGGGACTACTGCTTATCATTTTTGCAGGAAGCCTGTACTATACTAAAAAAAGTCCAGTAAGTGAGTAATACATCTAAAACTAACTAAAAAAGCTTCTTAACCCGGAGATGAAAAATCTCTGAGTTGAGAAGCTTTTCGGCTATTTATAGGAGCGAATCACAGGAGGTGTATAATTTTCAATAAATTGTCCAATTTCCTCCAAATCAGCTGAAAAGAAAATCTTTTGCCGATCTTCTGTTGTTAAAAAGCCTTCTGTCACCATCTGGTCAAAAAAGCTTGCTAGTAAATCATAATAGCCATTCACATTGAAAAAGACACAAGGATTACGATGCTCGCCCACTCTGCCCCAAGAAACGACCTCCGTAATTTCCTCCAAAGTGCCCGGGCCTCCCGGCAAAGCTAAATAGCAGCCTGCTAGATCAATCATTTTTCGTTTTCTTTCATGCATGTCATTGACTATATGCATTTCGGTCAGGCCTTGATGAGCAATTTCACGTTCAACTAAAAAAGTCGGCATGACACCTATCGCACTGCCGCCCGTTTCAATCACTGTATCAGCAAGCAAGCCCATTAATCCAACATTCCCGCCGCCATATACCAATTCATAACCGGAGGCACTCATCCATTCTCCTAATTCTTTTGTTTGTTGCTGGTAGCATGCGCTATTGCCAGCATTTGCACCACAATATACTGCCATACGTTTCATAATCCGTGCTCCTGTCTAACTATTGTTTCAATTTATTTTCTTACGCTTCTTCATTATTGGTCTGATAGGAAATATCGTTAAAGACCTTTAATTGATAAGATGCATCCTGCTTCTTTTCAATAATAGAAATACTGGTATTTGCCAAAGGACCGCCCTTACGCCAATCAGCCTTGGGTTTACCTATTAATGCATTTATCAGTGTAATCAACAAAACACCGTGTGCGACAATCAGAATTTTACCTTCTGGATATTCGCTGCTTAAATATTCTACAACACCTCTGGCTCGTGTGACCAAGGAGTCAATCGTTTCTCCGCCAAAGGCTGTCGGATCGTACAAATCCGGACGCTGCCGTAAATTATGCGTTTGTTCATCCGTGCGATCAATTTCCGCCCCTTCTCTTTCACCAAACTTGATTTCACGCAAATCATCCAGATAGGTAACCGTTAAACCATTTAAAAAATTATTTTCTTTTAAAAGATAATTCGCTGTATCCATCGCTCTTTTTTGAGTGCTCACTGCGGCAAAATCAAAGGACACGTCGCAAAGATAGCGCCCTGCTTGAATAGCCTGCTCAACACCAATCGGTAATAAGGGAGAATCAATGTCTCCTCCTTGAAAACGCAAGCTTAAATTCAATTCTGTTTTTCCATGTCGTACAAAGTAAAATGTCGTCATTCGCTTTCAATTCCCTTCAGTTTTTTCCGCTACTATCTCATACTTACTTATGATACTATAAAAAAGAAAACTTTGCTTAACTGCAGTTGAGCAATGCAAGTGCAAAGGAGAAGTTATTATGGAACTTAAAGCGTATCAGGAATGGATCAGTACCTTTTATAAAAAGCGCGGCTGGTATGCCTTGGATCCTTTCGTTCGCATCGGCTTTTTAGCTGAAGAAACCGGTGAGGTCGCACAGGCGGTCAGAGCGCTGGAAATTGGGCGGGATCGACCGGATGAAGCACCACAAGCCCGAGAAGTTCTCTTACAGGATTTAACCGAGGAGCTGGGCGATGTTTTGGATAATTTATTTATTTTAGCTGACAAATACGATATTCGCTTTGAGGATATTTTAATTTCTCATAAAAATAAATTGGAAGCACGTTTTGAAGCTGTTGACCAAGGAAAGCAGGAATCATTATGACACAATCTATTGTAATTCGTCCGATCACAGAAGCGGATTTTCCTATGCTGATTGAAATTGAAAATAGGATCTGGACAACTAAAAATTCACCTGTCGTTCACCACTACGCTTCCGTTGAAGAGTATAAAGAAAAAATCGGCAATCAACGTATCTTTGTCGCGACAACTGCTCAACGTGTCCATGGTTTTATTTCAGTTCATCATCCTACTCCACTCTTAGCACATCAAAGACAATGGATGTTGGGGATTGGCGTCCATCCAGACAGCCAATCACTGGGCATTGGTAAAAAGCTCTTGGATTTCTTGAAAGAAACAGCTAAAAACGAAGGCATTCACAAGCTTAGCTTGCGAGTGATGGGTTCCAATACTAAGGCCATTCAGTTTTATCGAAAAAATGGTTTTGTCCAAGAAGCCCTTTTCAAGGATGAATTCTATATTGACGACCATTATTGTGATGATTATCAATTTGCTTTTTTCACAAATAACGCTTAATTGAATCACTCATGCTGCTCTTTGAAATTTTCTGAAAATTCACTTGCTGTTCATACTTTATTCTGTTACTTTAATTAAGAATTAAATTTTAGGAGTGTTAGATTTTGACAAAAAAATTATCATGGCGTGACTACTTATATGTAGGTTCTATGCTATTCGGTCTGTTTTTTGGTGCCGGTAACCTGATTTTTCCGGTTCACATGGGACAAGAAGCAGGTGCGAACATCTTTTTAGCCAACTTAGGCTTTTTGATCACTGGAATCGGGCTGCCATTTTTAGGAGTGATTGCGATGGGTATTTCTAAAAGCAGCGGTCTGTTTGATTTGGCAACACGAGTGAATCGAAAATATGCAGTTATTTTTACCCTTTTACTTTATTTAACGATTGGCCCTTTCTTTGCATTGCCGCGTTTGGCGACAACTTCTTTTGAAATCGGGCTAACACCATTTATTCCTGCTGATCAAGTCGGCATTGTTTTAGCACTTTTTTCAGCCATCTTTTTCTTGGTGGCTTGGGCATTTTCACGTAAACCGACCAAAATCTTAAATTATGTCGGCAAATTTCTGAACCCGCTTTTCTTATTTTTATTAGCTATTTTAATCTTATTCGCTTTTGTTGATCCAATGGGTTCGATTCATTCTGCCGCTGTTCATCCCGTTTATATTGAAAATCCCTTCTTCAAAGGCTTTACTGAAGGGTACAATACGTTAGATGCATTGGCTTCTTTGGCATTCGGAATTATTATTGTTTCAACGATTCGCGGTATGGGCGTTGAAAAGCCTAACGAGATTGCCAAAGACACCATTAAATCAGGTGCTGTCAGTGTTATTTTGATGGGTGTTATTTACACCTTATTGGCTTATATGGGAACCATGAGCTTGGGTAAATTTTCTCTTAGCGAAAACGGCGGTATTGCTTTAGCACAAATTGCCAATTATTATTTAGGCGACTTCGGTAGTCTTTTATTGGCGTTAATTGTTATCTTGGCTTGTTTAAAAACGGCAATCGGTTTAATCACAGCTTGTGCAGAAACTTTTAGCGATTTATTTCCACAAAGATCTTATGGATTTTATATCACTGTTGCTAGTATTCTGCCGTGTTTATTTGCCAATATTGGTTTAACCAATATCATTCAATTTTCTGTACCGGTCTTGATGTTTCTTTATCCTTTAGCGATGACACTTATGCTGCTGGTTGTTCTTTCACCGGTTTTTCATCACCGAAAGGAAGTCTATCAAATGACGACTTATATAACCTTGCTGGCTGCACTACTGGATGCATTGAACAGTATGCCTGATTCTGTTAAGGCGTCTCCCTTGATCAACAGTGTGCTGCAGGTTGCTGAATCTTATCTGCCTTTGTTTACAATTGGTATGGGTTGGGTCGTACCAGCAATCATTGGTTTTGTTATCGGTTTAATTTGGAGTTTTAGAAAAAAAGGACACGCTGCTTACTAAAATAAATAATAAGGGTTGGGAAAAATAGGTATGCTTATTTTTTCAAGCCCTTTTTTTGATGGTAAAAGGTCTCATTCTTTAGAAAAAACTTGCCTTTTCATTAAGGTTATCTCACGAAACGTTTTCTGCTTATCATTTAAGCTGACAAATACTCCTGTAGTAAAGTAAAATAAGAGCGAGGAAGTGATAAAATGCTTTATGAACAATTAATGATGGACTCTGCGCTGCAAACGAAGTTTAATCTATTTAAACGAATCACAAAAATGAATCAGCCAGATATAACAATTACCCATCTGTCAGAAGATTTATCTATGAACTACCAGCATGCCGCAATGGTCTTGGCAGAAATTGACCAGGATTTAACTCACATAAACGCTGACCATCCAACTATCCTAAAAAAAGCGGGGAAAGTTGATAGCACACGACTATTAGTAACGATTGACGAATATCGCTACTTTTTATTGCAGGAGTCTGTACCTTTCCAGTTTATTCTATACTTTTTAAATCATGATGCACCTAATATCGAAGACTTTTGCGTGCGAAACGATGTTAGCCGCTCAACTGTTTCCAGAAAAATGCTGCCGTTGAAAAAACATATTAAGCAATATAATTTACGGTTTACGTATACGGAAGCGAATATGATCGGTGATGAACGAAGTGTCCGTGTGGCTTTATTTGATGCTCTCTGGCTTGGAACTAGAGGTACTGTTTGGCCTTTTGAAACAGTCGCATTTGAAGATGCTAAAAGAATAACAGATGCATTTGCCAAATATTTTCCATTATCTAAAACCTACTTAGGCGCCAAAGAGCTGACCTTTTTTGCAGCTATTTTCCTCTGTCGCACACGTAAAGGAATGTATGTTCAATATGATGACCGTTATGACTTTTTAATGAAGGACAACCCTTATTATGATTTCGAACTTTTAGACACTGTTCTTGGCTCAAGCCAAGCTCTTTCACCGAAGCACAGTAAAGCTGAAAGCAGCTTTGTGTTTTTCTTAGCCCATTATGCGCCTTTTTATACATTAGTTGATGATCCTTCACTTTTCCAAGCATTGCATGATTTTGCGGCTCGGCCAAATCCTGTTTACGAATTAGTTCAGGAATTTTTGAGTTACGGCAAAACAAATATTTTCAAAAGAGAGCCGGAAGCACTGGATAATCCGATGATTATTGGAAATCTTTTAAATATTACCTTTGCTTTTTATGTGTTGCGTCAGCCATTTCCTAATTTACAAAAGCTAGTTGAAGGGCCTCAAGTCCGTAAAAAAGCGGATGATTTGCTTGAAACTAAGTTAACTGAATTTTTTGAAGAAAAGGTCAAGGAAAAGGAATACCGCTTTATTTATGTAATCAAAAAGGCAATGATCTCTGCTTTCAAGAATATCTTGCTACCTGCCTTTGATCGTCCGACTTATTCAGAGCATCTCAAGGTCGGGATTGCTTTTGAGCATGACTTCACTTTAGTTAGAATGATTTATCAATTTCTAAATGATTTAGGCTTTGTCGATGCTTCTCCTTATCAAGAAACGCTTAATGATACCTACGATCTGGTTATCAGCTCCACTTTATTGCTGCGTAAAAAATATCCGCAAAAGCCCTTATATTTCTGGGATCTTTCTTATGGCAGCAAAGATTTAGCAGATTTGTACAAAACCTTGCGACAATTATTTGAAGCTAAAAATAGTATTGAATAAAAAAAGAGGCGGGAACAGAAGCGTTTAGCTCCGAGAAATAAGAAGAAATTCACGAAAATTGCTTTTCAAATTTTTGTGAATTTCGGCTTATTTCCGAAGGAGTTGCTTCTGCTTCCGCCGTTTATTCGCATTTAGAGCGAGCATCAAAAGTGAAAGAAACTTTTGATGCTCGCTTATTTTTTTATTCATATTTAACTTCTACAAGATACAGGCCTTCCGGATGTGCCGTTGGTCCAGCTAAATTACGATCTTTCTTTTGGATAATTTCTGGAAGTGAGTCTTCAGCCAAACGGCCATTGCCGATTTTCAGCAAGGTTCCAACTAAAATCCGAATCATTTTATATAAAAAGCCATCCCCGCGAAATGTAAATGTCAGCTCATCCCCCGCCTCATTCACTGCAAGCGTCGCTTCATGGATCGTCCGTACCTTATCCTCTATTTCCGTACCTGACGCACAAAAAGACGTAAAATCATGCGTACCCAGCAAATCAGGCAATGCCCGTTCGATCTTCTCAATATCAATTGGGTAAGGAAAATAACTAGCGTAAAAACGTCTGAATGGGCTTCGCGGCTTACCAATATCCACTTTAAACTGATAGGTCTTTTCTACCACATGATAGCGGGCATGAAACTCATCAGAAACAATTTCAACCTGCTTTACGGCGATATCTTCCGGCGTTTGAGTATCTAAAGCAAAACGCATTTTTTCCAAGTCTCTTGTTTGCGGGTAATCAAAATGAATGACCTGCCCTGATGCATGAACGCCTGCATCGGTTCGACCTGAGCCGAAAATCGTAATCGTTTTGCCATTATTCATTTTTCTTAAGGTTTTTTCAACTTCGCCTTGAACCGTACGGCCATCCGGCTGTGACTGAAAACCATTAAAATTGGTCCCATCATAAGCGATTATTGCTTTGTAACGCGGCATTTATTTTCCACCTTTACTTCTAACTTCTTACAAAAACTAATACTGCCGTCAATACGACAAAAGCAAGCAGCACCATTGTATCATTTGTACGCCAATGCAATACACGATATTTGGTTCGTCCATCTCCGCCCTGATAGCCGCGCGCTTCCATAGCAGTCGCCAGCTCTTCTGCCCGATTAAAGCTACTTACAAACAAGGGAATCAACAAAGGCACCACTGCTTTCATTTTTTGAATCAAACTGCCTTCGCCAAAATCGACGCCTCTAGCTCGCTGGGCATTCATAATTTTTTCCGTTTCATCCATCAACGTCGGTACAAAACGCAGTGCAATCGACAGCATCAAAGATACCTCGTGGACTGGAAAACGAACCACACGCAAAGGTCGCAACAAATACTCAATCGCATCGGATAAATCAAGCGGCGGTGTCGTTAAGGTTAATAAGGTGGACATGAAAATAATCAGCACAAAACGGCAGAAAATCATCAAGCCATTCATTACGCCAAATTCCGACAGCGTAAAAATGCCCCATTTAAAATAAACCTCGCCACCTTGAGTGAACAGCACCTGTAAAGCTACCGTGAATAGAATCAGCCAAATCAATGGTCTAACGCCGCGAATGAAAAAACGAATATTTATTTTAGACATGAAAATAGCAGCTAAGGTAAAAATGGCTAATACAGCAAAAGTCAGCCAATTATTCGCCAAAAAAATAATTCCGATAAAATAAAAGCTAGCAATCAGCTTCGCCCGCGGATCTAAACGATGAATCACTGAATCACCTGGAATATAACGGCCTAAAATCAATTTATTCATCATTGATCCTCACCTGCTTTCTCCACATTTTGCAGCAATTGATCCGCAAGCTGCGCAGCTGTTAACGGCAGGTAGTCAAAGGTCATGCCTTTGGCGATCAGCTTTTCTGCAAAAGCCGCTGCGGTTGGTACGCCCAGCTGTTTTTCTTTTAACCAGTCAATATCAGCAAAAACTATTTGTGGTGTCCCCGCTTTAACAATCTTGCCTTTTTCAAGAACAAGCACGTGATCCGCATAATTCGCTACATCATCCATTAAGTGCGTAACTAAAACAATCGTAATGCCTTGCTTCTTATGCAGTTGCTCAAACATTTCCATCATTTCTTTGCGCCCTTGCGGATCTAGACCTGCTGTTGGTTCATCCAATACCAAGACTTCCGGTTCCATTGCTAAAACACCGGCGATAGCTACACGACGCATTTGACCGCCTGATAATTCAAATGGCGAACGATCCAAATAGCTGTCGTCTAAACCGACTAAATGCAGCATTTTGGCTGCTGTTTGTTGTGCCTCTTCCTCCGTGACGCCAAAGTTTTTTGGTCCAAACGCAATATCTTTTGCCACAGTTTCTTCAAATAGCTGCGCTTCCGGAAATTGAAACACAATACCGACCTTTTTGCGAATCGGTTTTAAATTTTTATTATTCGTTTCCGGTACGATCGTCCGATCTCCGATTGTAACGGTTCCTTTGGTTGGCTTAACCAAGGCATTTAGATGCTGAAGCAAGGTTGATTTACCACTGCCGGTATGTCCGACAATTGCTGTATAAGAGCCTTCTTTAATCGTTAGATTCACATCAAATAATGCCCGTTGCTCAAATGGCGTGTTCGGCTGATAAGTAAAGTCTACTTGTTCAAAACGGATGTCCATAGCCATTCCACCATCCCTTCTTCAGTCAAGTATTCTTTGGGAACCTCAATACCGCGATCCGCTAACGCAATTTTTAGCTTTTCAGGAAACGGCAGATCTAAGCCCATTTGAACTAACTCTGTTCCAGCTGAAAAAATCTTTTCTGGTGTGCCTTCATCAATCAGCTCACCTTGTTTCATCACTAAAATCCGATTCGCATTTGCTGCTTCGTCAATATCATGAGTGATGGAAATAACCGTTAAATTACTTTCTTCTTTGATCTTTTGGATCGTCTTAATCACTTCTTCTCTGCCTTCTGGATCAAGCATGCTGGTTGCTTCGTCCAAAATAATAATATCCGGCCGCAACGCTACTACGCCAGCGATTGCCACACGCTGTTTTTGACCTCCGGATAAACGAGCCGGTTCTCTGGTCGCAAAAGCATCCATGCGAACTTTTTCCAGTGCATCCTTCACTCTTATAACCATTTCCTCGCGGGGAATCCCCTGATTTTCCAAACCAAAGGCTACATCATCCTCCACGGTTGAACCGACGAATTGATTATCAGGATTTTGAAAAACCATCCCTACCATGCGGCGAATATCCCAGACATTAGCTTCGTTCAGTTCCATGCCGCCGACCGTGATACTTCCAGAAGCAGGTAGTAATAAACCGTTAATGGTTTTTGCCAAGGTTGATTTGCCTGACCCATTATGTCCAATAATTGCGATCCACTCACCTTGTTGGATGGAAAAGGAAACATCTTTCAAAGCGGGAGAAGCATCTTCTGGCTGATAGTTAAAATTAATATTCTTTAATTCAATGATCGATTGCATCGCGTACTCCCTCAACTATTTATTCTTACTAACACTAACAAAAAATCAGTGTTTTTTCAATTATCTATCCTTTGCTTTACACTGATTCCTATTATAACAAAATAACATCCGTTATGGGAGTTCTTATCTGTCATGACAGCATTTTTATTGAAAAAAATGTAAAATAAAAAAATGACCGAAATCTCTCAGTCACTTTTCAACATTCTCCATTGCATTGTTTCGATTATTGCTGTAAATACTCAAACGCGTAGCGGGCATAGAGCTCGGCACCGACTTCCATAGCATCTTCATCCACGTTGAACCGACCATGATGGTGCGCCCACTCGGTGTCTTTTTCCGGATTACCGCAGCCAACCAGCGCAAAACAACCGGAAGTCTTTTCCGTATAATAACTGAAATCTTCACCGCCTGTTGTAGGCTCTGCTTGGACTAAAGCTCCCTCTCCGAAGCTTTCCGAAATTATTTTTTGTGCGAGCAAAGCTGGAGCTTCATCATTAATTACCGGCAATGTTCCATACTCATACTGAACAGTTGCTGTACCGCCGTACATCGCCGCAGTTTGTTCACCAAAACGCTTTAACGCTTGTTCCACCCGATCACGTGTCGCAAGACTAAAGCAGCGAACCGTTCCCTCTAAACGAGCATTTTCAGCGATCACATTAAATCTGGTTCCAACCGCCATCTTTCCTACAGTCACTACAACTGGATCAAGCGGATTCGTTTCTCTGGAAACAACAGCCTGCACATTCATTACAAAAGAAGAAACCATTACCGCAGCATCCACACATGCATCTGGCATTGCTCCGTGACCACCCTGACCTTTAAAATCTACTGAAAATATATCCGCAGAAGCAAAGGAAGAACCTACCACACAAGAAGCAGTTCCTGAGGGCAGCTGTGACCAAATATGAATGCCGAATACGTCATCTACACCTTCTACTGCTCCTTGCGCAACCATCGCCTTTGCTCCTTGCGCATTTTCCTCTGAAGGCTGAAAAATGAAGCGAACTGTTCCTTTAAGCTCTGCCTGCACCTCTTTTAATGCCTTCGCTGCTGTCAATAGCATGGCTGTATGCGCATCATGTCCACACGCATGCATTTTTCCGTCCTCCAAAGATTTATACGTCAGTTCCTCGTTCAATTCTTGCACCGGTAATGCATCCATATCCGCTCTAAGAGCGACCGTTTTTCCCGGCTGACCGCCTTTTAGCTCCGCAATTAACCCCGTCGGTTCTGTCTTGCGGTAAGGAATGTCAAGCTGATCAAGTACCTGTGCGACTTTCTCCGTCGTTCTAAACTCTTCAAACTGCAATTCAGGATGCTGATGCAGATCTCTGCGAAAGTCGATCATGTCTGCTTTATATTTTTGAATTAATGCCTTTAATTGGTTCATTTACTTTCCTCATTTCTATAAATTTAATAGGATACTTGAAAAAATACCGGCCAAAATTACTGAAACAATCGTCACTGTGACAAAACCTGCAACCAGCATCGGCGGTAGCATGTGACTAGTCAACGCGGCTCTTTCTTTTTCATCATCAGTGAGTGATTGAATCACTTCATTCGTAATAATATAATCAGCTGGAAAACCATACAAAGCCGTTAATGACACTGCAAATGACATTTCCGGACTAACGCCCAATAGTTTACCGACAATCGCTGAAAATAAATACATGCCGACAACGCCGATCACAATAATTCCAATCATCGGTAAAAATAATTCCTCCAGCATTTCCGGTGTCGCCTTTTTTAAGCCATCAAAAATGAACAGCATCAACGCTAAAATAGCAAAGCCAAAGCTATTCGCTTTTTTCAACGGCTGCTTTTCTAAAAAGCCTACGGAAGATGCCACTACGCCGAAAAATAAACATAAAACAAACGGACTAATCGTTACAATTGCTGCAGCCCAAACCGAACAATAATACGCCAATAAAGCAACCAAACCTAACCGAAAAATTCGTGAAAAATCCGTATGATATTTTTCTGGTACTTTAGCAAATAACTGCGGAATCTCCTCTGATGAAGAAACTTGTTCAGCAGCTTCCTGCTCCACAAGCGGCTGCCAAGTTCCGGCACGATATTTTTTCAGCATACGTTGCCCTTCTCTTTTTAACATAATTGAGGTTAAAGGATAGCCTGCAAAGCCTTGCATGACATAAATCAAAATGGCCAAAACAGATAATGAGGTTAGTCCAGCCGTCTGGGCTGCCTCTGACATAATCAAGGATGATACCACGCCGCCGACTAACGGCGGTACAGCCACTAAGACAGTTTCTAGATCAAATAATACCGTTCCTGCAGTTAATAATAAAATAATAATACCGACGATCCCTGAAAGTGTCACTACAATCGTTTTCCATTGATTCACTAATTCCCTGATTGATAATAAAGTTCCCATATTAGTAATCAGTAAATACATTAGCAATGTCGCTACGACTGGTGGAATCCCGGCAATCTCAACAATGTTCTCCGGAAAGAATGTCCAGTAGCCAATCACAAATAAAACGGCACAGACAAAAACAGATGAGACCCACGCTTTGGTTTTCGCTGAGACAACATCGCCAATATACAAAATACCTGTAACTAAAACAAATGCAGTCATTTGTTCCATATATTTCCTCCTTTTTAACTTATTATCAGAAAATTCCGACTAATAAAAGTATACTAAACTTTACATAGCTAGGCAATGCCTTATTGCTTAAATGGAAAAAAGCCCTTAGAAAAGCAGGCTTTTCTAAGGGCATAAAAAAACACCTTATAATGATATATGATGAGTGCTTCTCTGCCAAGGTTATTGGCAGAGAAAGCGCTGAGCTAGACTAGGAGTCGCCTCCAACATCATAACACTCTAAAAGAATCATTTATAAAGTGACGGTATAGTTCGATTATTTAACTAGTTCTAAAATTACCATTGGTGCTGCATCTCCGCGTCTTGGTTCTGTCTTCAAGATACGAGTGTAACCACCTTGGCGTTCAGAGTAACGAGGTGCAATATCATTAAACAACTTTTGTAAAGCTGATTCAACAACGATTGCTTCGTTTTCTTCACGTACGCTGGCAACTTCATTACGTACAAAAGCAGCTGCTTGACGACGAGCATGAAGATCTCCACGTTTGCCTAAAGTAATCATTTTTTCTGCTGTAGAACGAACTTCTTTCGCACGAGCTTCAGTCGTAACGATACGTTCGTTAATAAATAAATCAGTAGTTAAGTCACGCAACATCGCTTTACGTTGGCTTGATGTGCGTCCTAATTTACGATAACCCACGTTGGTTTTCCTCCTTCACTAAGTTTCGTATACAGTCCGACTAAATACTATGGAAAGACGGACTAGCATCCTTCGTAAAAAGTATTAATCGTCTTTACGTAAGCCTAAACCTAAATCATGTAATTTTAGTTTAACCTCTTCAAGAGATTTACGACCTAAATTACGTACTTTGATCATTTCTGGTTCAGATTTATTCGTAAGTTCTTGTACAGTATTGATACCTGCACGTTTTAAACAGTTATATGAACGAACAGACAAGTCAAGTTCTTCGATGGTCATTTCAAGCATTTTTTCTTTTTGTGTTTCTTCTTTTTCAACCATGATTTCAGCGTTTTTCGCTTCATCAGTTAAGTTAACAAAGATGTCTAAATGCTCCGTCATGATCTTAGCAGCTAAGCTAAGAGCTTCTTGAGGAATGATTGAACCATCAGTCCATATTTCCATGGTTAATTTGTCGAAATCATCACGACGACCAACACGAGTGTTTTCTACTTGGTAGTTCACACGGCGAACTGGTGTATAGATGGAGTCAACTGGGAGAACACCAATCGGCATATCTTCCTTTTTGTTTTCGTCTGCTTGAACATAGCCACGACCAGGTTTCACTGTTAAGCGAGCATGGAAAGTAGCTCCTTCAGAGACACTACAGATAACTAAATCTTTATTCAAGATCTCAACATCGCTGTCAACGATAATATCGCCAGCAGTTACTGTAGCAGGTCCTGTAATATCGATCTCAAGGGTTTTTTCTTCTTCAGCGTAAAGCTTTAATGCTAAGCCTTTGATATTCAGGATGATTTGCGTAACGTCTTCTCTTACACCTTTAATAGTGGAGAATTCGTGTAATACGCCATCAATTTGAATATTAGTAATAGCAGCTCCTGGTAAAGAAGATAATAAAATACGACGTAGAGAATTACCTAAAGTAGTCCCGTAACCTCTTTCCAGCGGTTCAACGACGAACTTGCCATAATCTCTATTCTCATCAATTTTTTCGATTCTTGGTTTTTCAAATTCAATCATTCTTATCTATACCCCTTTCAAAACGAAAAGTGTCTTGTTCAATGACGTTCTTAATTCAAACTCAGAATGAGTGGCACTCATTAAACACGACGGCGTTTTGGAGGGCGGCATCCATTATGAGGAACTGGAGTCACGTCACGAATTGCAGTCACTTCTAAACCTGTTGCTTGTAATGAACGAATTGCTGCTTCACGTCCAGAACCAGGTCCTTTAACTGTTACATCCACAGTTTTAAGTCCATGTTCCATTGCCGCTTTAGTTGCAGCTTCTGCAGCCATTTGTGCGGCAAAAGGAGTTGATTTTTTACTACCTTTAAAGCCTAATGATCCTGCTGATGACCATGCTAATGCATTCCCGTGAGTATCGGTAATCATCACAATTGTATTATTGAATGTAGAATGGATATGTGCAACTCCTGATTCTATATTCTTTTTCACACGGCGTTTACGACTAACTTTTTTTGCTGCCATGAAGTTCTAACCTCCTTCACTTAGGAATTATTTTTTCTTGCCTGCTACAGTACGAGCTGGGCCTTTACGAGTACGTGCATTATTTTTCGTGTTTTGTCCACGAGTTGGTAATCCACGGCGATGACGGATACCACGGTAAGAACCGATTTCCATCAAACGTTTGATGTTTAAGTTCACTTCACGACGAAGATCCCCTTCAACTTTAAGTTTATCAATTTCCGCACGGATCGCATCTGTTTGTTCATTCGTTAAATCACGAACGCGAATATCTTCAGATACGCCAACGTTTGCTAAAACTTTCTTAGCTGTAGTGTTTCCAATACCATAAATGTAAGTAAGAGAAATTACTACACGTTTATCACGAGGGATGTCTACTCCTGCAATACGAGCCATTCTACGTTACACCTCCTATTATCCTTGACGTTGTTTATGTTTTGGATTTGCTGGGCAAATGACCATAACACGTCCTTTACGGCGAATTACTTTACAATGTTCACACATTGGTTTTACTGATGGTCTTACTTTCATGATAATACCTCCCTGATTTTACGGAGTACAATTATTTAAAGCGATAAGTGATTCGACCACGAGTTAAATCATAAGGCGATAACTCTACAGTCACTTTATCTCCAGGTAAAATTCGAATATAATGCATACGGATCTTACCGGAAACAGTAGCAAGAACTTGGTGTCCATTTTCTAGTTCAACTTTAAACATTGCATTCGGCAAAGTTTCGACGACTGTACCTTCGACTTCAATCATATCTTCTTTTGCCACGCACAGTACCTCCTTGTACTTGTTTCGCATTTTCACACGATAAAACGGCGGAAACTTCAGCTCCCACCTAGAATTTTCAATTAAACTTCTACTTATAAAAAGATAGAAGTCGGACTGATATATTCTATCATAAACTATTCTATTTGGCAAGAGAATCTGAATCCAACAAAATGGTCAGCTGCGGGCAATGTATACAACTATTTTTCAATGATTTCCTTTACTTCAGAAAAAACAGTATCTATTTCGCGATTCCCATCTATTGTATGCAGCACATTTTTAGCTTTGTAGAACTCTAAAATTGGTGCACTGCCTTTGATGTTGACTGCCAAACGATTTTTAACCGTTTCAGGCTTATCATCTTCTCTTTGATAAAATTCATGTCCGCCGCAACGGTCGCATGTGCCCTCTTCGGTTGGAGGGTTAAAAATTTTATGGTAAGTTGCGCCGCATGAGCGACAGATAAACCGGCCAGCCAAGCGCTCAACTAAAATTTCTTCTTCAACATGGATGTCGATGACAGCATCAATTTTTTTATTTAATTCAGTTAACATTTTATCTAAAGCTTCAGCTTGTTCCAACGTTCTTGGAAAGCCGTCCAATAAGAACCCTTTGTCAGTATCTGACTCCGCTAAACGTTCTTTGACGATTCCGTTTGTTACAGCATCTGGAACGAGTTCACCTTTATCAATATAAGATTTCGCTTCTAAGCCAAGAGCAGTTTCATTTTTCATTGCTGCACGGAACATATCTCCAGTAGAAATATGCGGAATACCGTAAGTATCAACGATTTTTTCTGCTTGAGTCCCTTTGCCTGCTCCAGGCAATCCCATTAAAATGAGGTTCATTTCTTTTCCTCCTAATTTTAAAGGCTGGCTCGTGAAGCTAGCCGCGTGTGAGAACCACGGTCGAGACGGAAGTGCTTCATTCTTAAAAGTCCTCATTCAAAGAATCGATTTTTTCAAGAAAGCTACTTCAGTCACGCCATTTATGAAGTAAGAATTGCTTCCTACTCATATGATTCCTACTTGTTGATAAAGCCAACGTATTGACGTTTCAACATTAAACCTTCTAATTGTTTAGCTGTTTCTAGTGCAACACCAATTACAATCAGCAAGCTGGTTCCTCCAAGACCGATAGACTGCGGTAATTTCCAAAGCATTTGAGCAATGATTGGCAGTAACGCAACTAGTCCCAAGAAGATAGAACCAACAACACTTAATCTCATCAACATTCCAGAAATATATTCTTCTGTCCCTTTACCTGGTCGTACGCTTGGAATATAGCTTCCTTGTTTTTGCAAGTTTTCCGCTAATTTCTCAGGGTTAACTTGAACAAAAGCATAGAAGAATGTAAACGCAACGATCAGTACAGTATAAATAATCGCACCTGGAACGGTGTTATAACTGAAGATTTGTGTCATGATGTCGTACCAGCCTTTGCCGGAAAAGTTCTTAGCAAAAGCCTGCAAAACAGCGTTTGGTGTGGCAATCAATGAGCTTGCAAAGATTACTGGAATAACGCCGGCAGCATTTACTTTTAACGGTAGATAGCTGCTTGTCGGTGCTCCGGAAACACGTTTTGTGTATTGGATCGGAATTTTTCGTTCTGCTTGTTGGAAAAACGTCACTAAAGTCACTACGATTAAAATAGCGATTAACAACACAACAATAAAGATCGCAGACTGCCAAATTCTGGAAGAATCAATATTGATAAAGTAATCTTCAACGATTTCTTTGATTCCTGCAGGCAATCGAGAAATGATCCCCGCGAAAATAATCATAGAAACACCATTACCGATCCCTTTTTCAGTAATTTGTTCTCCCAACCAAGTCACAAACATTGTTCCCCCAGTTAAGATAATTGCAATCATGATATAGGTATTAAGGTTTGGATTGGTGACAATCCCTGTTTGACTTAACCCTTGAAAACCAGCAGTGATCCCCATAGACTGAGCAATCCCCAAGACAATCGTTAGATATCTGGTTGCTTGATTCAGTTTTTTGCGGCCCACTTCACCTTGTTTTGACCATTCTACAAATTTTGGTACAATGTCCATTTGTAATAATTGAATGATGATTGACGCAGTAATGTAAGGCGAAACCCCCATCGAGAAGATAGAGAAGTTCTGCATGGCACTACCACTAACCATATTCAGCATATTTAAAAACGGTAAATTGCTTAAGTCTTGCAAACCTTTTGCATTCACGCCAGGCACTGTAATATGAGCACCTAAACGGAAAACAAAAAGAACGAAAACAGTAAACAAAATTTTTGATCTAATGTCTTTGACTTTAAAAGCATCTTTTAATAGTTTGAACATTAGATCACCTCGATTGATCCACCAGCAGCAACAATTGCTTCCTCAGCTGCTTTAGAGAATTTAGCTGCTTTCACAGTTAATTTTTTGGTTAATTCACCGTTTGCAAGAACTTTAATTCCAGCTTTTTCGTTTTTCACGATTCCAGCTTCAATTAGTCCAGCAGGTGTTACTTCAGTCCCATCTTCAAAACGATTTAAGACATCTAAGTTGATGACTGCATAATCTTTACGGTTGATGTTAGTGAAGCCGCGTTTTGGTAAACGACGGAATAATGGAGTTTGACCCCCTTCAAATCCTAAACGTACACCACCGCCTGAACGAGCTTTTTGCCCTTTTTGTCCACGGCCGGCTGTTTTACCATTACCAGATGAAGTACCACGTCCAACACGATTACGTACTTGGCGTGAACCCTCAGCAGGTTTTAATTCATGAAGTTTCATTGGTTTGGCACCTCCTTAAACAATGTACTATTGTAAATTAAACTTCTTCAACGTCCACTAAGTGTGACACAGTGTTGATCATGCCTTTGATTGCTTCATTGGCAGGCTTCACAACAGAGCTGTTTACTTTTCCTAAACCTAAAGCTTTTACTGTATCTCTTTGGTTTTGAGGACGTCCGATCACGCTGCGTTTTAATGTTACTTTTAATTCAGCCATTCTTATGTCCTCCTTATCCTAAGATTTCTTCTACAGATTTACCGCGAAGTGCTGCCACTTCTTCGGCACGTTTTAATTGTTTTAACCCTTCAACAGTTGCACGAACAACGTTGATTGGTGTATTTGAACCTAATGATTTTGATGTGATATCTAACACACCAGCTAATTCCAATACGGCACGAACTGGTCCGCCAGCAGCTACCCCAGAACCCTCTACAGCAGGTTTCATAAGGATACGGCCGCCACCAAAGACTCCGATCACTTCGTGAGGGATAGTAGAACCAACCATAGGCACTTCAACTAAGTTTTTCTTCGCGTCTTCGATTGCTTTACGGATCGCTTCTGGTACTTCTTGTGCTTTACCAGTACCAAAACCTACGTGTCCGTTTTTATCTCCCACAACGACTAAAGCAGCGAAACGTAGACGACGTCCACCTTTAACAACTTTAGTTACGCGGTTGATTGCTACAACGCGGTCTTCTAATTCCAAGTGTTTTGGATCAATATAAACCATGAATGGTGTTCCTCCTTCTCCTAAAATTCTAGTCCATTTTCACGAGCTGCTTCAGCTAAAGCTTGCACGCGGCCATGGTAAAGGTATCCACCACGGTCAAAGACTACTTCTTTAATGCCTTTTTCAGCAGCACGTTCAGCAACTAGTTTACCCACAGCTGCAGCTGTTTCTGTTTTTGTTCCACCTGAAATTTCTTTATCTAAGGCAGAGGCACTTGCTAGCGTTACACCCGCTACGTCATCAATAATTTGAGCGTAGATGTTTTTGTTAGAACGAAAAACGTTCAAGCGTGGGCACTCAGCAGTACCAGAGATTTTGTTACGTACACGACGATGTCTCTTTTGACGTGTTTTATTTTTATCTGGTTTTGTAATCACAATTGTCACCTCTTTGTATTTGCTAGCATTTAAGCTGCGATAGCTACTTGAAGGTTATCTTCCAACCAAGGTTGAAAAATAACGTCCAAAGTACTATTATTTACCAGTTTTACCTTCTTTACGGCGTACGAATTCGCCAACATAACGGATTCCTTTGCCTTTATAAGGTTCTGGAGGACGAACACCACGGATGTTTGCTGCAAGTTCACCAACATGTTCTTTGTTAGCGCCTTTTACAACAACTTGTGTGTTTGACGGAACTTCAACTGTTACACCAGCAGGTGGTGTGATTTCAACTGGATGAGAGTATCCAACGTTAAGAATCAATTTTGTTCCTTGCATTTGAGCACGGTACCCAACCCCGATAAGTTCAAGTCCTTTTTCGAAGCCTGTGCTTACACCAACAACCATGTTGTTGAAGTTGGCACGAGTAGTTCCGTGAATTGTTTTCATGTCTTTGCTATCGTTTGGACGAGTGAATGTTACTTCATTTCCTTCGATATTCATTGTGATATCAGAAGAGAATTCGCGCGTCAATTCACCTTTTGGTCCTTTTACAGTCACGTTGTTTCCTTCTTGTTTGACTTCAACGCCAGCAGGAAGTACAACGATTTTATTACCAATACGGCTCACTTAGAGACACCTCCTTGTGTATTTTTTAAATTACCATACGTAGGCGATTACTTCGCCGCCGATATTTTTTGCTCTTGCTTCTTTATCAGTGATAACACCTTCAGAAGTTGAGATAATCGCGATTCCTAGACCGTTTAAGACTTTAGGCACTTCATCAGATTTGACATAAGCACGTAAACCTGGTTTAGAAATACGTTTTAAGTTTGTGATAACACGTTCTTCGTTTTTACCGTATTTAAGGAAAACACGAATTACGCCTTGTTTGTCATCTTCGATATATTCTACATCGCGTACGAATCCTTCACGTTTCAGGATTTCAGCGATATCACGTTTGATTTTTGACGCAGGTACTTCCAAGCTCTCATGTTTTACCATGTTGGCATTACGAATGCGAGTTAGGAAATCTGCAATAGGATCTGTCATGACCATTGAACTATTTACCTCCTTTATGCGAGTTTACTTGTTTACCAGCTAGCTTTCTTCACGCCGGGAATTTGACCTTTATAGGCAAGTTCGCGGAAGCAAATACGGCAAAGATGAAATTTACGATAAACTGAATGTGGACGTCCGCAACGTTCACAACGAGTGTAAGCTTGTGTTGAATGTTTGGCAGGGCGTTTGTTTTTAGCAATCATTGATTTTTTAGCCACGTAGTTCGCCTCCTTATTTTATTTTTGGAATGGCATACCTAATTGTGTCAACAACTCACGAGATTCTTCATCTGTGTTAGCTGTTGTAACAATAACGATGTCCATACCACGTACTTTATCTACTAAATCATAATCAACTTCTGGGAAGATTAATTGTTCTTTAATACCTAAAGTGTAGTTACCGCGTCCGTCAAAGGCTTTTTTACTTACACCGTGGAAGTCACGTACACGAGGTAGAGAAACTGTTACTAATTTATCTAAAAATTCGTACATTCTTTCTCCGCGTAGAGTAACTTTCGCACCGATTGGCATACCTTCACGAAGACGGAAGCCAGCGATTGATTTCTTAGCTTTCGTGATCAATGGTTTTTGACCTGTGATCAAGGCTAATTCTTCAACAGCTTTATCTAAGTTTTTTGCATTTGATACGGCATCACCCACACCCATATTGATAACGATTTTATCAACTTTAGGTGTTTGCATAACCGAACTATAATTAAATTTTTCCACCAAAGCTGGTGTGATTTCTTTGATATATTTTTCTTTCAGGCGGTTCATGCTTTTGCAGCCTCCTTTCTTATAATCTATTTATCTAAGACTTCACCGGTTTTTTTAGAAACACGGACTTTTTTACCATCGACGTCTTTGTAGCCAACACGACCAGCTACACCATTACCGTCAAGTACCATCACGTTAGAAACATGAATTGGCGCTTCAACTTCCAAGATGCCACCTTGCGGCGCTGCTTGGCTAGGCTTTTGGTGTTTTTTCATGATGTTGACACCTTCAACGATGACTTTGTCTTTTTTAGGGAACGCTGCTAATACAACGCCTTCTTTGTTTTTGTCTTTACCAGAGATAACTTTTACTTTATCGCCTTTTTTAACAAACATTATTGTTTCGCACCTCCTTTGATACGCGTCCTGATTATAATACTTCTGGTGCTAGAGAAACGATCTTCATGAAGTTGTTTTCACGCAATTCACGTGCAACAGGACCGAAGATACGAGTTCCACGCGGGCTCTTATCGTCACGGATAATAACCGCAGCATTTTCATCAAATTTAATATAAGAACCGTCAGTACGACGAGCTCCTGATTTTGTACGAACGATAACGGCTTTTACTACTTCACCTTTTTTAACAACTCCACCTGGCGTTGCTTGTTTGACCGTAGCAACAATTACGTCCCCAATATTAGCAGTTTTACGTCCAGAACCACCTAGTACTTTAATCGTTAAGATTTCACGTGCACCAGAGTTGTCTGCAACTTTTAATCGGCTTTCTTGTTGGATCACGATGTGTATCCCCCTTTCAGATTTTATGCTTCAATCTATATAGGAAAATCTCGTTTTATTAGATAATAACTGCTTCTTCGACTACCTCTAGTAAGCGGAAACGTTTTGTAGCTGATAATGGACGAGTTTCCATGATTCTTACGATGTCTCCAACTTTTGCAGTGTTGTTTTCATCATGAGCTTTGTACTTTTTAGAATATTTCATACGTTTACCGTAAATAGGGTGGTTTTTCTTTGTTTCGATGACAACCGTAATTGTTTTGTCCATCTTATCTGAAACGACACGTCCTTGGTAAACTTTGCGTTGATTTCTTTCTTCAGTCATACGCGTTTGGCCTCCTTCCACTATTAGTTAGCTTGTTCACGCAATACTGTTTTGATGCGTGCAATCGATTGACGTACTTCTTTAATACGTGCAGTGTTTTCTAATTGACCTGTTGCTAGTTGGAATCTAAGATTAAACAATTCTTCTTTGAATTGCTTTTCTTTTTCAAGCATTTCGGCAGTGGTTAATTCTCTGATTTCTTTAACCTTCATTCGATTCACCACCCATTTCCTCACGTTTTACAATCTTAGTTTTGACCGGTAATTTGTGGGATGCAAGACGAAGAGCTTCACGAGCTACTTCTTCAGGTACGCCTGCGATTTCAAACATGATCTTGCCACGTTTAACTGGTGATACCCAGCCTTCAGGAGCCCCTTTACCTTTACCCATACGAACACCGATAGCTTTGCTTGTATATGATTTGTGAGGGAAAATTTTAATCCATACTTTCCCGCCACGTTTCATATAACGAGTCATAGCGATACGGGCAGCTTCGATTTGACGGTTAGTAATCCAGTGAGATTCTGTTGCTTGTAAACCCCATTCACCAAATGCTACTTCTTTACCGCCTTTGGCTTCACCACGCATTTTACCTCTAAATTCACGACGGTGTTTCACACGTTTAGGTACTAACATGATTATTTCCCTCCTTTCTCAGTGTTTTTTTTCGTTGGAAGAATTTCTCCACGGTAAATCCACACTTTAACTCCTAATTTTCCGTAAGTTGTGTCTGCTTCTTCCCATGCGTAGTCAATATCTGCACGCAAAGTATGAAGTGGAACTGTACCTTCAGAGTAACCTTCTGAACGAGCGATATCAGCACCGTTTAAACGACCTGATACTTGTGTTTTGATTCCTTTAGCGCCTGAACGCATAGTGCGTTGGATCGCTTGTTTTTGCGCACGACGGAAAGCAACACGGTTTTCTAATTGACGTGCAATTCCTTCGCCCACTAATTTTGCATCTAAATCTGGTTTTTTGATTTCAACGATGTTGATGTGAACTCGTTTGCCAGTTAGTTTGTTTAATTCTTTTCTTAGGTTTTCGACTTCAGATCCGCCTTTACCGATAACCATACCTGGTTTAGCTGTGTGGATTGAAATGTTCACACGATTTGCAGCGCGCTCAATCTCAATTGTAGACACAGCGGCATCAGCAAGTTTTGTCGCGATAAATTTACGGATTCTTAAATCTTCGTGTAAGAACTCAGCATACTCTTTTTCAGCATACCATTTTGCATCCCAGTCGCGGATGATGCCTACACGCATTCCAATTGGATGTACTTTTTGACCCACTGATTGTCCCTCCTCTTAATTGGTGACACTTGTTTTTTTGAAACAAGTTTCTTTTTTGAGGCTTGATGCCAGTTATCTCAAAGCATAAAAACACCTAGAGATAAGTGACCTTCCTCTTATCTAGTAATATCTGCTTTAGTACACAGATTATTTTTCTGATACAACGACAGTGATATGACTTGTACGTTTGTTGATTGGTGATGCTGAACCTTTTGCACGCGGACGGAAACGTTTCATTGTTGGTCCTTCGTTAACATAAGCTTCAGAGACTACCAAGTTTTCAACGTCTAAGTCAAAGTTGTTTTCAGCGTTAGCTACTGCTGACATTAAAACTTTTTCAATAACTCCAGCAGCTTTGTTCGGCGTGAACTTTAAAATTGAAATTGCGTCTGCAACGCTTTTCCCTCTAACAAGATCAATTACTAAACGTGATTTACGAGGAGAAACGCGAACTGTTTTAGCAGTCGCTTTAGCTGATGTGATTTGTTCTGCCATTTGGATATCCTCCCCTCAAATTAGCGTCTTGTTTTTTTATCGTCGGCAGCGTGGCCACGATAAGTTCTAGTTGGTGCAAATTCACCTAATTTATGTCCTACCATATCTTCTTGAATGTATACTGGAACGTGTTTACGTCCATCATATACAGCAATTGTAAATCCAACAAATTGTGGAAAAATTGTAGAGCGGCGAGACCAAGTTTTGATAACTTTTTTCTTTTCGGCACCTTGTTGAGCTTCTACTTTCTTCATTAAATGCTCATCAGCGAAAGGCCCTTTTTTCAAACTACGACCCATGGTGAACCTCCTCTCAAAATGTACGACACATGGTCAAAAAAATTATTTAGTACGACGACGAACAATAAGTTTGTCTGATTTAGCTTTTTTGTTACGAGTTTTCAAGCCGATAGCTGGTTGTCCCCAAGGTGAAACTGGCGCTTTACGTCCGATTGGTTGTTTACCTTCACCACCACCGTGTGGGTGATCGTTAGGGTTCATTACGCTACCACGAACGGTTGGGCGTTTACGCATCCAACGAGAACGGCCGGCTTTACCGATGTTGATTAATTCGTGTTGTTCGTTACCAACCGCACCGATTGTTGCACGGCAAGTTGCTAAGATCATACGAACTTCACCAGAGTTCAAACGGATTAATACGTATTTGCCTTCTTTACCAAGCACTTGAGCGCTTGTTCCAGCAGAACGGATCAATTGACCGCCTTTACCAGGTTTCATTTCAATGTTGTGAACAACAGTACCTACTGGAATGTTTTCCAATGGTAGTGCGTTCCCTACTTTAATATCTGCTTGTGGACCTGAAACTAGGCGCATACCTACTTCTAATCCTTTTGGTGCTAAGATGTATGCTTTAACTCCGTCTTCGTAATGTACTAACGCGATGTTAGCAGAACGATTTGGATCATACTCGATTGTTTTAACAACCGCTACGACGTTGTCTTTATTACGTTTGAAATCGATCAAACGGTATTGACGCTTGTGACCGCCACCTTGATGACGAACAGTGATACGACCGTTGTTATTACGACCGGCATTGTTTTTTAATGGCGCCAACAACGTTTTTTCTGGTGTTGATGTCGTGATTTCAGCGAAATCAGACGTTGTCATATTACGACGGCCATTTGTGGTAGGTTTGTACTTTTTAATCGCCACGTCTTTTTCCCTCCCATTTAGTAATTAAACATGGACTGCTTATTCAGCAGCATCGAAAATTTGGATTTCTTTTGAATCGTTTGTTAATGTCACAACAGCTTTGCGACGTTTTTTAGTATATCCTGCATATTTGCCCATGCGTTTGAATTTTGGACGCACGTTGATGATGTTTACGTTTTTCACTTTAACATCAGCAAAAGCTGCTTCTACAGCTTGTTTTACTAAAGTTTTGTTTGCGCGAGTGTCCACTTCGAACGTGTATTTCTTTTCGTCCATAGCAAGCATGGATTTTTCAGTGATCACTGGGCGTTTGATTACGTCTAGTAAGTTCATTATGCAAGCACCTCCTCAATTTGAGTAAGAGCAGTTTGTGTTGCCAATACTTTTGTATTAGAAACGATATCTAGAACACTTACGTTATCAGAAGTTACTACAGAAACGTTTGGTAGATTACGTGCAGACAATGCTGCGAAATCATTTCCAGCTTCTAGAACAACTAATACTTTTGCATCGATAGATAAGTTTGCAAGTACTTGTTTGAATTCTTTTGTTTTTGGTGCGTCAAAGCTTAATGCATCAACAGCAACCAAGTTGTTTTCAGCAACTTTGTCTGACAATACAGATTTCATTGCTAAACGACGAACTTTTTTAGGAAGTTTGTAGCTGTAAGAACGTGGTGTTGGTCCGAAAACTACGCCACCTCCACGCCATTGTGGTGAACGGATTGAACCTTGACGGGCACGTCCAGTTCCTTTTTGGCGCCATGGTTTGCGGCCGCCGCCACGAACTTCTCCGCGGTGTTTTACTGAATGAGTTCCTTGTCTTAATGAAGCGCGTTGCATGATGATTGCATCGTAGACAACTGATTCATTTGGTTCGATTCCAAAAATTTCTTCGTTTAATGTGATTTCACCATTTTGAGTTCCATCTTGTTTAAATAATGCTACATTCGGCATTCCTTAGTTCCTCCTTTCCTTATGCTTATTTAGCTTTCACAGCTGATTTGATTGTGATTAATGATTTTTTCGCTCCAGGAATGTTACCTTTGATCATGATAACATTTCTTTCAGCGTCCACTTTAACAATTTCAAGGTTTTGAATTGTTACGCGGTTGCCGCCCATGCGTCCTGCAAGGCGTTTATTTTTAAATACACGGTTAGGTGCTACTGGACCCATTGACCCAGGACGACGGTGGTAACGAGATCCGTGACTCATTGGTCCGCGGCTTTGTCCGTGACGTTTGATAACGCCTTGGAATCCTTTACCTTTCGTAGTTCCTGTAACATCAATAATGTCTCCTGCTTGGAAAACATCTACCTTAATTTCTGTTCCTACTTCATATTCTCCTAGCTCAACATTTTTGAATTCCTTAATGAAGCGCTTAGGAGCCGTGTTTGCTTTTGCAACATGACCTTTCGCAGGTTTGTTTGATAAAACTTCACGTTTGTCTTGGTAACCAACTTGGATAGCTTCGTATCCGTCAGTTTCAACAGTTTTTACTTGTAAAACTACGTTTGGCGTAGCTTCAACTACTGTTACTGGAATTAATTCACCAGACTCAGTAAAGATTTGTGTCATTCCCACTTTTTTCCCTAAGATTCCTTTGGTCATGAGTACACCTCCATCATCTTAATTTTATAGTTTGATTTCAATATTCACACCAGATGGTAAGTCAAGCTTCATTAAAGCATCAACTGTTTTTGGTGTTGGGTTCACAATGTCGATTAGACGTTTGTGCGTACGCATTTCGAATTGTTCGCGTGAATCTTTGTATTTATGAGTCGCACGAATAACTGTGTAAAGTGAGCGTTCTGTTGGTAATGGAATCGGACCTGATACGTCAGCTCCAGTTCTTTTTGCTGTTTCCACAATTTTATCCGCTGATTGATCTAAAATACGGTGTTCATACGCTTTTAAACGGATACGAATCTTTTGTTTTGCCATCTTGTTCCCTCCTTCGCCTATTTTGAAAGTAGACATAGCTCCACGAAAATTTTTCCGTCACGCTCGTTCGTGGCAAAGCGTCCGGGCGTGTCGCAACCTCTCGTTTCTTAGCCGGTAGATCAAAAGCTTGATATACCAGTGCTTTTCACACTTCTGTAAACAGCACCTTTGTAATTGTACTATAAAAAAGCAGTGATAGCAAGGTTTTTCTGGTTTTTATTTGGATATTTTTTCTATGTTTTGAAAATAGAATAAATTCATTTTCAATCTGCTTTTCATACTTTAGTCAAAATAAAAAAGCATGCTTCTGTTTTGCAACAAAAACATACTTTCAATCGTTTACGCCTGTCTTCGCATTGGAATATCATTGTTATCAGGATGAACCAACAAATATTGAATGACATCAATATTACTAGCTTGGAATGAGGCTGCACAGGCCTGCAAATACAAGTCCCACATGCGATAAAACGCGTCGCCTTTTTGTTCAACTATGGTTTTCTTAATTTCATGGAAGTTCTTTGTCCAATGCTCCAATGTCAATTGATAATCACGACGCAGGCTTTCTAAATCAATGATTTGTAGATCTGTTTGCGTCATATGCTCTACCAGCTCCGTTACTCCGGGAATGTAACCGCCCGGGAAAATGTAGCGATTGATCCAAGCATTTTTTGCTCCGCCTTGCTGCCGACTAATTCCATGAATCAAGGCCGTTCCTTTCGGCGCTAGATTTCGTTGAACTACTTCAAAGTATTCCTGTAGATTTTCTGCACCGACGTGCTCAAACATCCCTACACTTGTGATATGATCGAAGGCTTCGCCCTTTAGATCCCGATAATCCATTAATTTCACTTTAAGCTGATCCTGTAGCTGTTCTGCTTCTATAATATGTTGGATATGATGGTATTGCTCTTCGCTTAATGTAATTCCTGTCGCTTTTACCCCATATTCTTTCACCGCAATCAACATCAGCGTACCCCAGCCGCAGCCGATATCAAGCAATGTGTCGCCCGGTTTAATGAACAGCTTATCGAGAATATGATGCACTTTATTAATTTGCGCCTGTGCCAGTGTATCCTCCGGTGTTTTAAAATAAGCACAAGAGTAGGTTAACGTTTCATCCAGCCAAAGCTCATAAAAATCATTCCCTAAATCATAATGACTGTGAATATCCTCTAACGACTTTTTCTTCGAATGACTTTCTTTAGGTAGCCATTTTTTAAAGTCTTTATTGTGTAAAAATCCATCTTTTTGATTATAAACATCGTAAATTAACGCTTGAATATCGCCTTCAATTTCGATTTTCCGATCCATATAGGCTTCTCCTAAAGTAAGTGAAGCATTATTGACAAGATCTTTCACTGGAATTTTTTCGTTAATTTTGATTTTAAAAACAGGTTCACCTTCTGTTTGCCCATATTCCTTCACCGAGCCGTCCCAGTAAGTAACCTCCGTTTTTTGAGAAAAAGACCATTTAAATAATTGATTGTAGACTTCCTTTTGTAACATTGCAATCCCTCCAATAATTCTTTTAGCTTATTCATGTGGTAGGCGCTGACCGTTACAAAAATCAACGTCGTTTCTTCACTTTTATTAAAAAAGTAGTCCATTTCTTTATTTTAACGCTGAATTCTTAAATTTAAAAATGATAAATCAAAAGAAAACGCTTCGTTTTAAAATTTTTTTCAAAGAAAAAAGCCCGGAGGAATATTCCTCCGGGCTTACGTCCGAGTACCCCAGTTTTTTAGACTGGTTCGTGCTATAGTTAAGTCTTAATTATTTAACGATTTCAGTTACAACGCCTGAACCAACAGTACGTCCGCCTTCACGAATAGAGAAACGAGTTCCGTCTTCGATAGCGATTGGGTGGATTAATTCAACGTCCATAGCAACGTTATCACCAGGCATTACCATTTCAGTACCTTCTGGTAATTCAACGACACCAGTTACGTCAGTTGTACGGAAGTAGAACTGAGGACGGTAGTTTGTGAAGAATGGAGTGTGACGTCCGCCTTCTTCTTTTGATAATACGTATACTTCAGCTTTAAATTTTGTGTGTGGAGTAATTGAAGCTGGTTTTGATAATACTTGACCGCGTTCGATTTCTTCACGAGCTACACCACGTAATAAAGCACCGATGTTATCGCCTGCTTCAGCGTAGTCTAACAATTTACGGAACATTTCAACACCTGTAACAGTTGTTTTAGATGTTTCTTCTTTGATACCTACGATTTCAACTTCGTCACCAACGCGAACTTCTCCACGTTCAACACGGCCTGTAGCAACAGTACCACGTCCAGTGATTGAGAATACGTCTTCGACTGGCATCATGAATGGTTTGTCAGTGTCACGAGTTGGAGTTGGGATGTACTCGTCAACTGCAGCCATTAATTCCATGATTTTTTCTTCGTATGAAGCGTCGCCTTCTAAAGCTTTCAAAGCAGAACCAGCGATAACAGGAGTGTCATCACCTGGGAAGTCGTATTCAGATAATAAGTCACGAACTTCCATTTCTACTAATTCTAATAATTCTTCGTCATCAACCATATCCATTTTGTTTAAGAATACAACGATGTATGGTACACCAACGTTACGTGATAACAAGATGTGTTCACGAGTTTGAGGCATAGGGCCATCAGCAGCAGATACTACTAAGATAGCTCCGTCCATTTGTGCAGCACCAGTGATCATGTTTTTAACGTAGTCCGCGTGTCCTGGGCAGTCAACGTGCGCATAGTGACGTGCGTCTGTTTCGTATTCGATGTGAGAAGTGTTGATTGTGATACCACGTTCTTTTTCTTCTGGAGCGTTATCGATATCAGCATAGTTTTGAGCTTCTCCGCCGTTGTGTTTAGCCAACACAGTTGCGATCGCAGCAGTTAATGTAGTTTTACCATGGTCAACGTGTCCGATAGTACCAATGTTAACATGGGGTTTAGAACGGTCAAATTTTTCTTTAGCCATTTTAAATGTTCCTCCTAAAATATATGAATTTTATTTTTTTATTGATCGATAGCAACGACTACCGGATCATCTTTAACTATTTTAACCGAAATCCTTCAAAAAGCATAGCTTTAAATCAACGCAGTTTAATTAAGCGTTGCTGCCGCCATTTTTCTTAATGATTTCTTCTTGGACAGACTTAGGTACATCTTCATAGTGATCAAAGACCATCATGAATGTTCCGCGTCCTTGTGTTGCTGAACGTAATGTTGTAGCATAGCCGAACATTTCAGCCAACGGTACCATCGCGTTAACGATTTGTGAGTTACCATGTGCTTCCATTCCTTCAACACGTCCACGACGACTTGTAACGTGTCCCATGATATCACCTAAGTAATCTTCTGGAACAGTGATTGTTACTTTCATCATTGGTTCAAGGATAACAGGGTTTGCTTTTTTAGCTGCCGCACGTAGCGCCATAGAAGCTGCTACACGGAAGGCAGTTTCATTTGAATCGACATCATGGTAAGAACCATCATAAAGCTTCGCTTTAATGTCAACCAAAGGATAACCAGCAAGTACACCGTTATTCATAGATTCTTCTAATCCTTTTTCAACAGCTGGGATGTATTCACGAGGAACCACACCACCGACGATTGCGTTTTCGAATTCGAAGCCTTTACCTTCTTCGTTTGGTGTAAATTCGATCCATACGTGACCGTATTGACCTTTACCACCAGACTGACGTACAAACTTACCTTCTGCCTGAGTAAGAGGCGCACGGAAAGTTTCACGGTAAGATACTTGCGGAGCACCAACGTTTGCTTCAACCTTGAACTCACGTCTCATACGGTCAACCAATACGTCTAAGTGCAATTCACCCATTCCTGAGATAACTGTTTCACCAGTTTCAACGTTTGTTTCAACGCGGAATGAAGGATCTTCTTCAGCAAGTTTTTGTAGGGCAACGCCCATTTTATCTTGGTCAGCTTTTGATTTAGGTTCAACAGCAACTTGGATAACCGGTTCAGGGAACTCGATTGATTCAAGGATAACCGGTGCGTCAACCGCACATAAAGTATCCCCTGTTGTTGTATCTTTCAAACCAACGGCTGCCGCGATATCACCTGAATACACTTTGTCAATCTCTTTACGAGTGTTGGCGTGCATTTGCAGGATACGACCGATACGTTCTTTTTTGTCTTTAGAAGCGTTCAATACGTATGAACCACTTTCAAGGACACCAGAATACACACGGAAGAATGTTAGACGACCAACGAATGGGTCAGTCATAACTTTAAATGCAAGTGATGCAAATGGTGCTTCGTCATCAGCCGGACGAGTTGTTTCTTCGTCTGTTTTCACGTCGATACCTTTAATTGCATCGATATCTAATGGTGAAGGCAAGTAGTCAAGCACTGCATCAAGCATTAATTGAACACCTTTGTTTTTGAAGGCTGAACCAGCTAATACTGGGAAGAATTCAACATTGATTGTTGCTTGACGGATACCCGCTTTCAATTCATCAATTGTAATTTCTTCACCTTCAAGGTATTTCATCATTAGGTCTTCATCAGTTTCAGCAACAGCTTCAACTAATTTTTCACGCCATTCAACTGCTTGATCCATGTATTCTGCTGGAATTTCAGTTTCTTGAATGTCAGTACCTAAGTCATTTGTATAAATTTCAGCTTTCATCGTAATTAAATCGATGATACCTTCGAAGCTGTCTTCTGCACCGATTGGTAATTGGATTGGATGAGCATTTGCTTGTAAACGATCATGTAATGAGTTTACAGAGTATAAGAAATCCGCACCGATTTTATCCATTTTGTTACAGAAAACAATACGAGGAACTTTATATTCAGTTGCTTGACGCCAAACTGTTTCAGTTTGAGGTTCTACACCTGATTGTGAGTCAAGAACAGTTACCGCACCATCCAATACGCGTAGTGAACGTTGTACTTCAATTGTGAAGTCCACGTGTCCCGGCGTGTCAATGATGTTTACCCGGTAGCCTTTCCACTGTGCAGTTGTCGCAGCGGATGTGATCGTAATACCACGTTCTTGTTCTTGTTCCATCCAGTCCATCTGTGACGCACCTTCGTGTGTTTCACCGATTTTATGGATTTTACCAGTGTAATAAAGGATACGCTCAGTTGTTGTTGTTTTACCAGCATCAACGTGGGCCATGATTCCGATATTACGAGTTTTTTCTAACGAAAATTCTCTTGCCATTCTAGGGTGTTCTCCTCTCTTTATTTAAATCAATTCATTGTGACTAGGCCGCAGCCTAAGCTACGTGCACAGAGGATTCTACCAACGATAATGTGCAAACGCACGGTTAGCATCTGCCATTTTATGAGTGTCTTCACGTTTTTTAACAGAAGCACCAGTGTTATTGGCAGCATCCATGATTTCTTTCGCTAGACGTTGTTCCATTGTATGTTCACCGCGTAGGCGAGCATAGTTAACAACCCAACGTAAACCTAAAGTTGTACGACGTTCTGGACGAACTTCAACTGGTACTTGGTAGTTAGAACCACCGACACGGCGAGCTTTTACTTCCAAGACAGGCATAACGTTTTTCATTGCTTGTTCGAAAACTTCCAATGGGTCGTTCCCTGTAGATTCTTTGATGATATCAAATGAATTATAGATGATATTAGCAGCAATCCCGCGTTTACCGTCAACCATTACACGGTTGATTAAGCGAGTTACTAATTTTGAGTTATAAATTGGATCTGGTAAAACATCACGTTTTGCAACAGGACCTTTACGTGGCATCCGTAACTCCTCCTTCCGAAAATTCTTTTTTATAGATTACCTTAGTGATTGTCAAATTATTTAGCTGCTTTAGGTCTTTTCGTACCATATTTAGAGCGGCTTTGTTTACGATCAGTAACGCCGGCTGTATCAAGCGCACCACGTACGATGTGATAACGTACCCCTGGCAAGTCTTTTACACGTCCACCGCGTAATAATACCACGCTGTGTTCTTGTAAGTTGTGACCGATTCCTGGGATATAAGCTGTTACTTCGATTAAGTTAGACAAACGAACACGGGCATATTTACGTAAAGCTGAGTTCGGTTTTTTAGGTGTCATTGTTCCCACACGAGTACAAACCCCACGCTTTTGTGGTGAGTTAACGTTCGTTTGAGATTTTTTGAAGCTGTTATATCCTTTGTTCAACGCTGGTGAATTAGATTTTTCCACCTTTGATTTACGAGGTTTACGTACTAATTGATTAATTGTAGGCATTCCTTGTTTCCTCCTTCCTCTTTTCGCATCTAGTTCCACACATCCAGGTGGTTCTTTTTTAGCGATAAAAAATAATGCATTCTCTGCACTCATTATCAAACTATGCTTCGATAGACAGTCAGCACGTCTCCTATGAGAGACCTGTAGATAAAGCACCTTTGCTAGGATATCATGATCCTTATGCTCTGTCAACCATTTCCAGCGATTTTTTCATTAAAACACTTTATCTTTTTAACGCGTGCTACGCCGCCTTTTTCGTCCTTCTGTAAATCACGAAACGTTCTATCTTTTTCATTTATTTAACGGTATAATATTTTTGATTATTTGAAAGGGGCGAACAGCTAAATGAATCTTAAGCAAATGGCAGGTATTGAAGCGGCAAAATATGTAAAAGATCAGATGATCGTTGGGTTAGGAACGGGTTCCACTGCAAAATATATGGTAGATGAAATCGGTCGGCGCGTAAAAGAGGAAAATCTTTCAATCGTTGGTGTCACGACCTCAAAAGAAACAGAGCGTCAGGCAAAAGCTTTGGGAATTCCTTTAAAGAGTATTGATGAAGTGCCTTATGTGGATCTGACTATTGATGGAGCAGATGAAATCAGTGCAGATTTTCAAGGCATCAAAGGCGGCGGCGCTGCTTTATTATTTGAGAAAATTGTGGCAACGTATTCAAAGAAAAATATTTGGATCGTCGATGAATCAAAACTTGTTGATAAGCTTGGCAAGTTCCCGCTGCCAGTTGAGGTGGTTCCTTACGGCAGTCAGCAGCTGATGCGTTTGTTTGAAGAAAAGGATTTTGCACCTAGCTTACGCCAAACAGCCGACGGTCAAACGTTGGTTACAGACGGCGGTCACTACATTATTGATCTGCATCTGGAAGAAATTACAGATCCGCATGCTTTAGGCGCCTATTTAGATGATTTAGTCGGGGTCGTAGAGCACGGCTTATTCTTAAATATTGTTTCGACAGTTATCGTGGGCGGTACAGACGGACCTCGGACGATTCAAGCAGTTCAATAGTCCATTGGAATTTGATTTCAAAAATAAGAATCAGATTAAAAAAAGCTAAAATAATTCTACCATTTCGTCCGTTTCTATGCTACATTTTTAGTAGTTACTTTATTCCAGAAAGGACGAACGATGAAAACAATTGGTTATGCACGAACAACAATTACTGATGATGATTTAACTGCTCAAATCAACTTGCTGTCTGAATTCGGCTGTGATGAGATCCACCATGAAACCTATGATATTATTAATGAAGAACCGATCATTTCCAAGCTGGAAGAGGTCCTTTGCTCTTTAAATAGAGGAGATGCACTGGTTATTTGCCGCTTAAATCGCTTAGGACGTTCAACAAGGCAGTTGACAGAGCTAACGCAAACCTTTAAAGGCTCCGGTATTCATTTAATCAGCTTAGACGAGGGAATCGATACACGGCAGCCCATGGGAGAAATTTATTTTAAGCTGATGAACGGGTTGTCAGCCATGGAATGTGATTTAATTAAGGAACGAACGCTGGTTGGGCTGAATAACGCACGCAAAAAAGGCAAAATCGGCGGCCGACCTAAAATTGACAAACGAACAATCAAGAAAATCCGTCATCTTTATTATGAGAAAAAAGAAACCATCCAATATATCTCTTCTAAGTGCAATGTGTCAGTCGGCAGCTGCTATAAGTATATTAAGATGCCAGAAACAGAGCTGACCAAATTTTAATCGTTAAAAAAGCCAGCCTTCGTCTTTCCGGCGAAGCTTGTTTTTTTGCTTTTCAAGCCGATTTTTCTTCCTATAATAGATCAACAACAGCTTTCGGTCGATTTTACCAATTTTCAATGGAAATCTATTTTAAAACGGTGTACAATAGAAAAAGAAATGAAAGTTTCAGAAACTACAATTCAAAGGAGAGCTATACATGCCAAAATTAGTTTTTTCTCGTCATGGACTTAGTGAATGGAATGCATTGAATCAATTTACTGGTTGGGTTGATGTAGACTTAGCACCTGAAGGAATCGAAGAAGCCAAAGAAGGCGGACGCAAAATCAAAGAAGCAGGAATTGAATTCGATATTGCTTTCACTTCAGTTTTAACACGTGCCATCAAAACATGTAACTTAATCTTGGAAAACTCAGACCAATTATGGGTACCACAAGTAAAATCTTGGCGCTTGAACGAACGTCACTATGGTAAATTACAAGGCTTAAATAAAAAAGAAACAGCTGAAAAATACGGAGATGAACAAGTTCATATTTGGCGTCGTTCTTATGATACTCTTCCTCCACTTTTGGAAGCAACTGACCCAGGTTCAGCAGCAAACGATCGTCGTTATGCTATGTTGGACAAACGCGATGTTCCAGGAGGAGAAAACTTAAAAGTTACTTTAGAACGTGCTCTACCTTTCTGGCAAGATCAAATTGCGCCAGCTTTATTGGACAACAAAACAGTTTTAGTTGCAGCACACGGTAACTCTTTACGTGCCTTAGCTAAACATATCGAAGGAATTTCAGACGAAGATATCATGGATCTTGAAATCCCAACAGGTCAACCACTTGTTTATGAATTAAATGACGATTTAACAGTCGCTAAAAAATATTATCTATAATAAAAAACACCGCTTTTGCCTCGGCATTAGCGGTGTTTTTCAGCTTTTATTTATACATAGCTTGATTCAGTTAAACAGTCACGATAGATAGCTTCCACAGCCGCTTCATCAAGCGGTACAAAAGCTGCCGTTTTGATCATACTATGAGCAACGGCTTGCTTCGCCATTTCGGCAAATTTCTCATCGTCAATCCCCACTTCCGGCAACGTCATTGGAATACCGCAAGCTTGGAAATAATCATAGGTTGCCTGAATGGCTTGCTTCGCAGCTTTCATGCTGTCTGTTTCGTTGATTCCCCAAACGTTTTTAGCGTATTGAGCAAATTTAGCAACGGTTTGTTCAGACAATACATGTGCCATCCAACGCGGCGTTAAAATAGCCAAACCAACGCCATGAGTAATGTCATAAAAGGCACTTAATTCATGCTCCATCGGGTGGCAAGACCAGACGCCGTGTTTACCGTCGCGAGTCAAACCGTTTAAAGCGATGCTGCTGGCCCACATTAAATTCGCACGTGCATCATAGTTTTCTGGCTCTTTCAGTGCGACTGGACAGTGCTTGATCACTGAACGCATCAAGCCTTCTGAAACAAAATCCTGCACATCAGTTGCTTCCGTAACGTTAAAATAGCTTTCAATTAAGTGACTTAAAATATCCGCTGAACCAGCTGCTGTTTGTGAAGCCGGCACGGTATAAGTATTTTGCGGATCAAGAAATGATACTTTCGGTACCATTGCCGGGCCGCTCGTTCCCAGCTTCTGATTTGTCGCCATATTTGAGATAACAGCTCCGGCATTCATTTCACTGCCTGTTGCTGCCAACGTTAAAATGGTGACGATCGGCAAGCCTTTGCCCTGATAGCCTTGTCTGCCTAAAACAATATCCCAAGCATCTTGATCACTATAAATGCCTACCGCAATTACTTTAGAGCAATCGATCGTCGAACCGCCGCCGACGGCCAAAATAACGTCTACTTGATTTTCCCGACAAAGCTCTACCCCGCGACGAACGGTTTCAATTCGTGGATTCGGTTCTACTCCGCTTAATTCTACCAGTGTGTTTTGGTTATTTTTAAGCAGCGTAACGATTTGATCGTACAAGCCATTTTTCTTAATACTGCCGCCGCCGTATACTAATAGAACTGTTTTTCCAAATGTATCTAGCACTTGCGGTAATTCACTTTCTAAACGATCTTTTCCGAAACGAATATCTGTTGGCACATGAAATCTAAAGTTGTCCATCTTTTTATCCTCCATTTATGTCTCTTTTATAGAATAATACACCGAAAAAGAGCAAGCTAAAAATCAGCTCAAGCTCTTTTAAATTTCTACCCGTGCAGCGCTGTTTCCAATCCGACTTCAATCATGTCATTAAAGGTGGTTTGACGCTCTTCGGCTGTCGTTTCTTCACCGGTTACCATGCTATCGCTAACCGTCATAATCGCCAATGCCTGAACATCAAATTTTGCAGCTAAATAATACAACGCAGCAGCTTCCATTTCAATGGCCAGAACGCCCAGCTTCCCTAGCTTAAAGACTTCATCCATACTTTCTTTATAGAATACGTCGTCGGACAGCACATTACCCACGTGTGTCTTAAAACCTTTTTCCTGTGCAACTGTATAAGCCTTCAACAACAAATCAAAGGTAGCAATTTGCGGGAAGTCATATTTTGGGAAATCATTGCGGATCATTGATGAAGGTGTAGTCGCCGCTTGGGCAATAACCAACTCTCTTACGCCTACTTTTTCAGAAATAGAGCCACACGTTCCAACACGGATCAATTTTTTCACGCCATAGGAATTAATTAGTTCATGACCATAAATTGCAGCAGAAGGCATCCCCATCCCTGTTCCCTGTACTGAAACGCGTTCTCCTTTGTATACGCCTGTATAGCCTAGCATACCTCTTACTTGGTTATAACAAACAGGATCTTCTAAAAAGGTTTCCGCGATATATTTCGCCCGCAACGGATCTCCCGGTAATAATACTTTGTCAGCAATTTCGCCTTGCTTCGCTTCGATATGAACACTCATCTTTTTTCTCCTTTATTCTCACTTTTTATAATTCAGCTAACATCGCTTTGACTAACTCTTTAAATTGCGCTTTCACACGTTCTGTTGTTTCAACGACTTCTTCATGATTCAAACTACTTTGCATCCCTGCAGCCAAGTTAGTGATACATGAAATACCTAATACTTTCATGCCGCTGTGCGCTGCCACAATTACTTCAGAAACAGTTGACATACCAACTGCATCAGCTCCCATTACACGAGCCATTCTGATTTCTGCTGGTGTTTCGTAAGTCGGTCCAGAAAAACCGATATACACGCCTTCTTGTAATGGTACGTTTTGCGCTTGAGCAACTTTTTTAGCAATTTCCTGATATTCTTTTGTATAGGCATGACTCATATCCGGGAAGCGCGGACCCATCGCATCTTCATTTTCGCCGATTAACGGGTTGTCGCCTGTAAAGTTGATATGGTCGGTGATCAGCATCAAATTACCTGGTGTAAAGCTTTCGTTTACACCGCCAGCTGCGTTAGTCACAACAATGGAATGTGCACCTAAAGCTGCCATTACCCGTACAGGGTAGGTCACCTTTTGCATAGAATGCCCTTCATAATAATGAAAGCGTCCTTGCATCGCTAGAACTTTTTTGCCGGAAAGTGTGCCATAAACCAGTTTTCCAGCGTGTCCTACAACCGTAGAAACAGCAAAATAAGGAATATCAGCAAAGGGAATCGCCACTGCATCTGTTACCTCATCTGCCAATTCCCCCAGGCCTGAACCTAAGATCAAGCCGAAATCAACTTCGCCGATCCCTTTTTCTTTTAAGAATGTAGTTGTTTCATTTAACATTTCACTTAATTTCATTATTTTTTCTCCTATTTTAAATTATTCAAAAAGCTTAAACCGTTTTCCGTTTGTGGAACGCCAAAGTTTTCGGCAATAGTTGCTGAAATATCGGCATAATGTCCTTGCGGCAAGCTGCCTTGACCGCTCATTTTTTTACTAAATACAAGCAACGGTACATATTCTCTTGTATGATCTGTACCAGAGAAGGTCGGATCGTTTCCATGGTCGGCGGTAATCATCAGTAGATCATCCTCGGCCAACGTATCGATAATTTCCGGTAAGCGTAAATCAAAGGCTTCAATCGCATGCGCATAGCCCACAACATCCCGACGATGACCGTATAATGCATCAAAGTCCACTAAATTAGTAAAGCTCAAGCCGTTAAAATCTTGTTTCATCACTTTAATTAACTGATCTACGCCATCCATATTGCTCTTGGTGCGAACAGAATCTGTAATGCCTTGCCCGTTGAAGATATCATTGATTTTGCCAATTGCGATAACATCCTTGCCGTTTTCCTTTAATGAATCAAGGACTGTATGTCCAAATGGATCAAGGGCGTAGTCATGACGATTACTTGTCCGTGTAAAGTTGCCGGGCTCGCCCACATAAGGACGTGCAATAATGCGGCCGATCATATACGGTTCATCTTTCGTGATATCCCGTACATACTGACAAATACGATACAATTCTTCCAACGGAATGATTTCTTCGTGTGCCGCAATCTGTAAGACCGGATCGGCAGAAGTATAAACAATTAAATCGCCCGTTTCCATTTGATGTTTGCCATAATCATCAATGACTGCTGTACCGCTGTATGGTTTATTACAAACGATTTTGCGTCCTGAAAACTCTTCAATTTGTTTTAACAGCTCTTCCGGAAAGCCATCCGGAAAGACACGAAATGGTTTTTGAATATTCAAGCCCATAATTTCCCAGTGTCCAGTCATCGTGTCTTTGCCAACAGAAATTTCTTCTAATTTCGTTGCGTAGCCTTGATGATCTTGAATTGCCTCCACTCCTTGAAGTGGTGCAATCGTTCCTAAGCCCAATTTTTCCAAATTAGGAATTGTTAAACCAGCTTCTTTAGCGATATGACCCAACGTATCACTGCCGACATCACCAAATTTTTCAGCATCAGGTGCTTCTCCGATTCCGACAGAATCCATCACAATTAAATGCACACGTTTAAACATAACCATCCTTCTTTCTTTTTATATTGAAAATAGCAGCGTAACCTATAGCCGCTTTTTTGTACTTACTAATCAAAAAGGGCATGACTGAAGAAAATCTCCCATAGCCCCGCCCTTTTATTTTATACTTATTTATTTTGATTTGATATAATTTTGTCCGTTTGCTTTTGGCCCAGAGGCTTTTCCTAAGAAGACGACTAGTACAATAATCGTCAGAACATAAGGTGCTGCCTGCAAGTAAACCGCTGGAATAGAAGAGATGATCGGCAAGCTGGACCCTGCAATACTGATATTTTGCGCAAAACCGAAGAACAAGGCTGCACCCATTGCACCAAGCGGATTCCATTTACCGAAAATCATCGCTGCCATTGAAATAAAGCCCTGTCCAGCAATGGTTGTTACAGCAAAACGACCAGCGATTGTTTGTGCAAAAACCGCACCGCCGATACCGCCAAGAAAACCGGAAATCAAGACGCCGGCATAACGCATCAGATAAACATTAATCCCCAACGTATCTGCCGCCTGCGGATTTTCACCTACAGAACGCAAACGTAAACCAAAACGTGTTTTGAAAAGTACAAACCAAGCCAGAATCGCTACTAGAATCGCAACGAAAGCCGGTAACGTTGTTTGCTTGAAGAATAAGTCACCAAGAATCGGAATATCTTTTAAAATCGGAAATGAAAAATAGCCAAAAGATTCAGTAATCGTATCTGTTTGTCCTTTTCCATAAATAACTTTGATTAAGAAAATTCCTAAAGCCGGTGCCATCAAGTTCACTACCGTACCACTAATAATGTGATCAGCTCTTAAGTTGATTGTCGCAACCGCGTGCAGTAAGGAAAACAGCATACCGACAATTCCGCCGACCAGACAAGCCAGCCAAGGCGTTGCTCCACCAAAAGTTGAAGCAAAGGTTAAGTTAAATACGACCGAACTGAAGGCTCCCATCACCATGATCCCTTCCAGTCCTACGTTTACAATCCCACTCCGTTCAGAAAAGGTTCCGCCAAGCGCTGTAAAAACTAAAGGAGTCGAATAAACCAAAGTTTGTGTAATAATCGGCGCTAAAACAGCGATTAAAGCAATATCCATTAGATTTTTCCTCCTTCTTGACTTGTAGGATCTGTTTTCCCGGCTAATTCTTCAACAACCGCTACTTCTTTTTTGCTGCCTGAAGCTTTTGCCAATAAGAAGCGGATCAAATAGCTGATAGCGACAAAGAAAATAATCGCGGCAATGACTACATCCACTAATTCAATTGGAACACCTGCACGCAGCGGCATTCCCTGACCACCTAGCTTCAAGACACTAAAGAGTAGTGCGGACAAGAAAATTCCGACTGAACTGCCGGCGCCTAGAAGCGAAATCGCCATTCCGTCAAAGCCAATACTTAAAGAAGAACCTTGAACAAAGAAATTGCCAAATGTACCAAGCCCAAGAATCACGCCGCCTAAACCAGCTAAGGTTCCTGAGATGACCATAGACAAAACAATCGTCCGTTTACTGCTCATACCGGCATATTCTGAAGCAAAAGGATTCATGCCGACAGAACGGATTTCATAGCCTAAAGTGGTTTTCTTCATTAAGAACCAAATCAGCACCAAGAAAATCACAGCAAGAAAAATTCCGATATTCAAACGTGAACCGCCGCTCAGCTCTTTTAAAAAGTCTGTCCGTAAGCTGGCATTGGCACCAATGACTTTGGTGACACCCTTGTTGCTCATCACATCCGGCGACATCACATTATTGACAATGTGAGTGCTTGTATATAAGAAGACATAATTCAACATAATGGTAACGATAACTTCACTAGTACCAAAGAACGCTCGCAAAAAGCCTGGTATAGCAGCTGCTACTGCTCCGGCTAAAGCTCCTACAATAACGGCCAATGGTAAGACTACCCAACGAGAGGCCTCCGGCATGGATAACGCCACCCAGATACTTGCCACCCAGCCACATAAAGCTTGTCCAGAAAGTCCGATGTTAAAGAAGCCAGCCGAATTCGCCACCGCAAAACCTAAGGCGGTAAGAATTAACGGTGCTGCTGTTACGAAAATTTCTCCAATACTTTTAGGACTTTGAAAAGCCGTTTTAAGCATTGCCTGATAACCTGAAATTGGATCTTGTCCGGAGATAAGCATAATAATTGCGCCAAGAATAAAACCCATTAGTACTGACAAAACAGGCACTAGAACGTTACGAAGTTTTTCTCCCTGATTATTCAACTGCCTCACCTGCCTCTTTACTTAATTCTGCTCTTGCTGCTTCTAAAGAATAACCAGCCATCAACAAGCCCAGCTCATTTTCTGTGGTTTCTTTAGGATCAACAATTCCTACGATTTCCCCCGCATGAATCACGGCAATTCGATCGGATACGTTTAAGATTTCTTCCAGCTCAAAGCTGACAAGCAGTACCGCTTTATTTTTATCCCGCTGTTCAATCAAGCGTTTATGAATATACTCAATTGCACCTACGTCCAAGCCGCGCGTCGGCTGTGAAACGATCAATAAATCAGGATCTCTGTCAATCTCGCGCGCAATAATCGCTTTTTGCTGATTCCCGCCGGACAAAGCTTTAGCCGGAACCAATTCATTAGTGGTTCGCACATCGTATTCTTCGATTAATTGACGAGCGTACGCATTGATTTGGTTATAATTTAATACGCCATTTTTACTTAACGGCTTTTTGTAATAGGTTTGTAAGGCTATATTTTCGGCTAAAGACATATCCAAAACCAGTCCATATTTATGGCGATCCTCCGGCACATGACCAACGCCGGCTTCTGTAATGACCCGGGGCTGCTTATTAGTAATATCTGTGCCTTTCAGATTCACCGAACCGCTTTCTGCTTTACGCAACCCAGTCAACGCTTGAATCAATTCGGTTTGACCGTTGCCGTCAATCCCGGCGATTCCCACTACCTCACCTGCTCTAATATCTAGACTAAGCTGTTTAACCGCTTCTAAACCACGACTTTCTTTAACAACTAAATCTTTAATGGAAAGAACAACTTCTTTTGGCTCAGCCGGCTTTTTCTCTGTTTTGAAGGAAACAGAGCGACCCACCATCATATCCGCCAATTGTTGAGAAGAAACATCTTTCACATTTACTGTATCAATACTTTGACCGCGGCGAATAACCGTACAACGATCCGCAACCTTTTTGATTTCATCTAATTTATGAGTGATTAAAATAATTGATTTACCTTCTTTAACAAGTCCGCGCATAATTTCGATTAACTCATCAATCTCCTGAGGCGTCAACACAGCAGTTGGCTCGTCAAAAATCAGAACATCTGCGCCGCGATACAAGGTTTTTAAAATTTCTACCCGTTGCTGCGCTCCTACTGAAATGTCTCTTATATAAGCATCAGGATCTACGGACAAGCCATATTGTTCAGAAACCCGCAGAATTTCGGCTTTCGCTTTCTTACGATCCAGCACGCCGCCGTTGGTCGGCTCACTGCCGAGAACAATATTTTCTGTTACCGTAAAGGCCTCTACCAGCATAAAATGCTGATGCACCATACCGATTCCCAAACGATTCGCACCGGTTGGTCCATTAATCGATACCTTTGAGCCATTCATAAATATTTCACCTGACGTTGGTTCCAATAACCCAGACAAAATATTCATCAATGTTGATTTTCCTGCGCCGTTTTCACCAAGCAACGCATGGATTTCTCCCGGACGAACAGTCAAGTTAATGTTGTCATTCGCCTTAAAGGTTCCAAACTGCTTCGTGATGTTGCGCATTTCAATTACATAGCTTTCCTGAGCCACATTTTTCACATCCTAACGATTTTAATCACTTGAAAGCATCTATTTAAAACGTGTATTTCAAAAATAAGCAGCGTTTAAGCTCCTAAAGAAGAAAAAGGATAGCGGCTCATTTTCCTTCTTTAAAGGCTTAAAGTACTTGAGAAGTTGAGACTGGGAGCGGCAGCAAAATTTTCGCTGCACGCCCCAATCTCGACCTTCAAGAAATCGTATTGATCAAAAATGCTTAGATTATTCTTTCACGTCTTTTGGTGTTTCTGGAACAGTGATGTCGCCATCGATGATTGATTTTTTCGCTTTTTCTACTGCAGCTTTTGCATCATCAGATAGATAACCATCTGTTAAATCAACACCGCCGTCTTTAAGACCGTAAACGATGTGTTCGCCGCCTGGGAATTTATCTTCCATAGCACGGTTAGAAATATCTTTCACCGCTGCACCAACACCTTTAAGTGTTGAAGTTAAAGTAAAGTTATCTTCTTTACCGTCTTTTGTTTTGTATTTACCTTCTTTATCTTGGTCGCTATCTACACCGATAACCCAAACTTTGTCTTTTGAACCTGTTTCGTTTAAGTCTTTAGCTTCTTGGAAGACACCTTGGCCTGTACCGCCTGAAGCGTGGAAAATGATGTCTGCGCCTTTTTGATACATAGAAGCGGCTAAGGCTTTCCCTTTAGCAGGGTCACCGAATGATGCAGCATATTCTACTTCTACTGTGATATCTTTGTTTAATTCTTTGGCTGTATCGATTACACCTTGGTGGAAACCAGCTTCAAAACGGTCAATAACCGCGCCTTCTTCCCCACCGATGAAGCCTACTTTGTTTGTTTTAGTTGTGTAAGCTGCTGCCACACCTGCTAAATAAGAAGCTTCTTGGTCTTTAAAGGTTGCTGATACAACATTGTCTTTGCCTTCAATAACACTATCAATGATACCGAATTGTGTATCTGGGTTAGCGTCTGCTGCTGTACTTACTGAATCAGCTAACAAGTAACCAATACCGAAAACTGTTTTAAAGCCGTTTGAAACTGCTGTATCGATGTTCGTTACATATTCAGATGCATCGTTGGATTGAATGTAGTCATAGCCATCTGCACCTTTTTTCAAATCATGTTCTTTGCCCCATTCTTGAAGACCTTCCCAAGCTGACTGGTTAAATGAACGGTCGTCTACTCCGCCGATGTCTGTGACTACGACCACACTGTGGTTTTTGTCGCCTTTTGAATCACCGCCAGATGAATCCTTTTTCCCTCCGCCGCATGCTGCTAACGTAACTGTTAAGCCCAGCACAGCTAAGCTAAAACCAAATAATTTTGCTTTTTTCATTTCTGTAAAGCCCCCTAAAATAGTTTTATATTTTCAACAGCCAAAGACTGAATGAAACCAATAGAAAAGTGAAACGAGTTCGTTCAGAACTTGAGCAATAAAAGTGAATAAATGTTAGCAGGGTTGCCCTGCGCATTTCTTTGCGTTATTGCCGAAAGTTCTTACTCGTGCAACTGGATCATTAGAAAAGTGGAACGAGTTCGTTCAGAACTTGAGCAATAAAAGCGAATAAATGTTAGCAGGGTTGCCCTGCACATTTCTTTGCGTTATTGCCGAAAGTTCTTACTCGTGCAACTGGATCATTAGAAAAGTGGAACGTGTTCGTTCAGAACTTGAGCAATAAAAGTGAATAAATGTTAGCAGGGTTGCCCTGCGCATTTCTTTGCGTTATTGCCGAAAGCTCTTACTCGTGCAACTGGATCATTAGAAAAGTGGAACGAGTTCGTTCAGAACTTGAGCAATAAAAGCGAATAAATGTTAGCAGGGTTGCCCTGCGCATTTCTTTGCGTTATTGCCGAAAGTTCTTACTCGTGCAACTGGATCATTAGAAAAGTGGAACGTGTTTGCCCATAAATTGAGCAATAGTAGTAAGGAAACGCTAGATTATAAGTCTTTTTCGGTAAAGGCGTACGGTAATAGCTTTTCAACCGTTGTTTCCAGCTTTACACCGTTTGCGCCAAGTAAAGTAACCGGCATATCCGGTGCACAAAATTCAGCCATCACTTGGCGGCACGCGCCACATGGCGAAATCGGTTCAGGCGTATTTCCTGAAATCACTAAATGCTGAAACTCGCGCTCACCTTCAGAAACGGCTTTGAAAATGGCCGTCCGTTCGGCACAATTCGTCAATCCATAAGAAGCATTTTCAATGTTAATCCCTTGATAGGTTTTTCCGTCAGCGGTTACCAGGCACGCACCTACCGGAAAATGAGAATAAGGAACGTAGGCTTTCGTCAATGCATCATTGGCAATCGTCAGCCACTCTTGTTTTGCTGTCATGTTTTCGCCGCTTTCTCTCTTAGATTAATAGCCAGTCCCGCTGGCACCTTCCATAATAGCCACACCTGCGCTGGTACCAATGCGTGTAGCACCTGCTTCGATCATCGCGCGCGCTTCTTGCTCATTGTGAATACCACCGGATGCTTTAACGCCCATGTCCGGTCCAACGGTTTTACGCATTAGTGCGACATCCGCCACAGTTGCACCGCCGGTAGAAAAACCAGTTGAAGTTTTCACAAAATCCGCGCCTGCTTCTTTAGCTAACTCACAAACCTTGACTTTTTCTTCGTCTGTCAATAATGCTGTTTCGATGATGACTTTAACTAAGGCTTTATCCTTCGCTGCTTCTACTACTGCTTGAATATCTTTCAATACTTTTTTGTATTGTTTTGATTTCAACGCACCTACATTAATCACCATATCCACTTCAGTGGCACCATTAGTAATCGCATCAGCTGCTTCATACGCCTTCACTTCAGAAGTATTGGCACCTAAAGGGAACCCGATCACTGTACATACCGCGACATCTGTACCAGCTAATTCTTCTTTGGCTAAAGACACCCAGCAAGGGTTAATACATACGGAGAAAAAGTTGTATTTTTTCGCTTCTTCAATAATTCGTAAAACATCGGCTTCTGTAGCATCCGCCTTTAAAATAGTATGATCAATCATTTGATTTATTTCCATGATCTGCTTCCACATCCTTTATGATATTATATCATGAACCAGCTCAGGTTCTGTCCCAGAACTGCCGATTTCAATATTTTTATATAATAATTCTTTAACGTCTTCGATATTAGTTGAATTCGCATAAATCGTTAGTAAGGATTCACCTGCTGTAACCGACATGCCGACTTTTTTATGCAGCTTAATTCCTACCGCGTGATCAATATCCGCTTCTTTCGTTGCTCGACCGGCTCCTAAAAGCATTGCTGCAATACCAACCTCGTTAGCTACAATCTTTTGAACTACACCGCTGGTTTTTGCTGGTAGCTCCACCTGATATTCAGCCGTCAATAGCCGTTCAGGCTGATCGATCACGGTATCATCGCCGCCCTGATTACGGATCATTTCGCGGAATTTCGCTAACGCTTTACCGCTTTGCAGCGCTTCTTCGAGCATGGCGCGCGCTTCTTCAAGAGTAGCCGCCTGTTTGGCTAAAACCACCATTTGACTACCTAAGATGTAGCACATTTCCATTAAATCTGCGGGACCTTTGCCTTGCAGGGTTTCAATTGCTTCCACGACTTCCAGACTATTACCGATCGCCTCACCCAGCGGCTGCGACATATCGGAAATAACTGCCATTGTTTGTCGGTTCGCCAAGTTTCCGATCCGTACCATCGTTTCTGCCAAACGCCGAGCCTCGTCCAAGTTCTTCATAAAGGCACCTTCACCAGTGGTTACATCTAAAACGATCGCATCCGCTCCAGCAGCGATTTTTTTACTCATAATCGAACTGGCAATCAACGGAATTGAATTCACAGTCGCGGTTACATCGCGCAGTGCATAAAGCTTTTTATCTGCAGGCGCAATTTCTTTTGACTGTCCAATCACCGCTACGTGGCTTTCATTTACCAAACGCATAAACGCTTCATCGGAAAGCTCAACATGAAACCCGGGAATCGCCTCTAATTTGTCAATGGTACCGCCTGTATATCCTAAGCCGCGACCTGACATTTTAGCGACACTGACACCGACACTTGCTACTAATGGGGCTAGAATTAATGTCGTTGTATCACCAACTCCGCCAGTCGAATGCTTGTCCACCTTAATCCCTTTAATTGAAGAAAGGTCAATCATTTCACCGGAATGCGCCATTGCCAACGTAAGAGTTGTAATCTCTTCATCCGTCATATCCTGATAATAAACAGCCATTAAAAAGGCGCTCATCTGATAATCGGGAATGTCTCCTTTAGTATAGCCTGAAACAATGAACTGAATTTCTGCTGTTGTTAACTCTTGTCCGTCACGTTTTTTTTCGATCAAGTCGACCATTCTCATGCCATTTTGCCTCCAAATCAATCCCCAAGGATGTATTATACACTAATTTTATTTACGTTTAAACCTTTTAGTAAAACAGTTTACTAACGCTTCCATAAAATGAAAACGCTTATAACACGAACATTAAATCAAATCCCCTGACTTGTCAATCGATTTCGTGCTATTTCTTAAAATAAAAGTTGTATCAAAAATTTTATTTGGAATCTTTTTTTCAGGATGATCAATCGCTTCTACCAAAAAGGTCGCTGCATAATAGCCGATATCAAAGCTCGGCTGATAAACTGTCGTCAAACCCGGCACTAAATATTCTGAAATTTCCAATCCGTCAAAACCGATAACTGAAATATCATCGGGAATTTTTTTCCCACTTTCTTCAATTGCCTGATAAGCGCCCATCGCCATTTCATCATTGCCACAAAAAATTGCCGTGATCTCTGGATTTTGCAATACCTTTTTAGCCGCTTCATAGCCGCCGCCCAAGTTTAAATCGCCACAAGCCATATATTCCGTTCTAATCGGAATTCCGTGATCTTTTAAAGCGTGCTGGTAAGCCGTTACTCGTTCAGTCAATTGATAGTAGCCTTCATTTTCTTTCAGCATCCCGATATGCCTATGCCCCAAATCAATTAGAGAGCTTACAGCCTGATAGGCTCCTTCGTATTCTTTTACAATTAAACGTCCGCTGTCCCGAAGATTTAACCCGCGGTCTAATAGGATAACCGGCACTTTCTGTTTGCCTTTATTTTTTAAAACATGGTCTGCCGGCAAAATATTCGGTGTGGCAAAAATGATACCGTCCACAGAGCGATGCATCAGCTCATTTACATATTTGGCTGCCTTCTCTTCATCATGCTTGGAATTACAAAGTAAAATCATATAGCCGAGTGAATTCAGGTAGGTTTCAACCCCTTCAATTACTTTGGAAAAGAAAAAATCCGTCACATCCGGCACAATCATTCCGATTGTTTTAGAATGTCTGGTAATGATGTTAGACGCAAAATAATCCGGCTTGTAATCATATTCTTCTACGACCGCCAAGACTTTTTTTCGAGTCTGCTCGCTAAAGCGGCTTCCTTTGTCATTTAAAATCTGCGAGACCGTCGTCACTGAAACGCCTGCCATATCGGCAATTTCTTTAATCGTTAATTTCATCCTTCATTCTCCCTTTATCGACAAGACCTACCAATTATGTCAACGTTTTCAAAATAACTTTCGAATGCCTCTAGTTTAGCAGAATTTTTTAGAATAGAATAGCTTTACTCAAAAAAATACGACCGCTCACTGCTTTCCTATATCTATATATCCTCAGACAGCAAGCGATCAAAACGTTTTTACCAGTTATTCGTCAGCATTAAAAGGCCCGGAATCCAGCACGTAACAATTCCTTCAAAAATCGCCAAGTACAACACTGGTTTACCAATTTCCTTTTTCAATACATACTCAATAAAACCTGTCAGCCATAAAAGGCCCCATGACAGCCAAATCAGAGCAAAGCGCCAGTCACCATCAATCGTATAGGAAATATAGGCCGCCGGAAGTGTATTGACAGCCACAAATAAAGCAAATATACCATAAACGCGCATATCTAAATCAAACACATAACTTAGCCCCACCAGCAAATAGGTAAAAGCAAATAAATACCCTGTTCCTGCATCATAATAAGCCCCTCTAAACAAATAAATCGTATTGATGATGAAGGATAAACTTCCTGTCAACAAATTGATTAGACCTGTCGATTTTTTATCCACGCCAGCTAAGCCGCAATAACCATTGCTGATTAACGTGATCGCTACAAATAATAATCCTACGCCTAACACTACATTCCCTCCAATAACTTATCAAAAAAGCTCGGTTACTACTGGAACATTTTACTTTAAATGATTGAAAAAAACCACTTTATTTTCTAAATCGTTTTTCTCTTACCAACAGGTTATTGACAGAGCTTGTCACACATGTTAAAGTCTTCAAAATACTTATTCCGTACAAGCAAAACAGAGAGGATGATATCGTGAAACGTGAACATGTTAAAAATCTACCTAAAATCGAGCTGCACTGCCATTTAGACGGATCGATCCGACCGGAAACACTGCGCAAAATTGCTGCTCAACAAGGTATTGCGCTGCCAGCTGACAATGCACAGCTAAAAGAGCTGTTAGTCGCACCAGAAGACTGCCGAAATTTAAACGACTATTTAGAACGTTTTGATTTAGTTTTAGCCTGCCTCCAAACCGAAGACGCTTTAAAAGCTGCTGCGATGGATGTTATCAGTCAGGCAGCAGCTGAAAATATTCGCTACATAGAAGTCCGCTTTGCCCCTTCTTTGCATACCAGACAAGGGTTATCATTACCGAAAATTATTACAGCGGTTTTAGCAGGTTTACATCAGGGAGAACAGCAGTATGGTGTGAAAAGCAACGCCTTGTTGTGCGGCATGCGTCATGAAGAAATCCATGAGATTGAACGAATCGTGCAGCTGGCTAACACGTTTAAAGAAGCCGGTGTGGCTGGCTTTGATTTAGCTGGTAATGAAGCTGATTTCCCACCCTATACCTTTGAAGAAACCTTGGGACTGGTCAAGCAGCTAAACATTCCTTTAACCTTACATGCGGGTGAATGCGGCTGTGGGAAAAACGTGGCAGACGCTGTCATGCTGGGCGCCACTAGAATCGGACACGGCATCGCACTTAAAGATACATCTGAGCATTTCGCATTGATAAAAGAAAAAGATGTTTTACTCGAAATTTGTCCTACCAGCAATTTTCAAACCAAAACAGTCACGACACTAGCGGATTATCCTTTCCGTTTATTTCAAGAAGCCGGCTTGAAGGTCTGCATTAATACGGATAACCGAACCGTCTCCAACACTACCTTAACGGATGAATTCATGAAGCTCCACGAGTGGTACGGCATTACCTATGCAGATATGGAACAGCTTTTGCATAACGCAGTAAACGGCGCCTTTATTTCTGAAAAAGAAAAGCAAGGGTTGCATCAATTATTAGAAGAAGCTTATCAAAAAGTTGATGAATAGCAAAAACAGTCAGTATTTTAAGCTGACTGTTTTTTTATAAACGTTAAGATTCTTTCACGCTTTTTAAAATATAATAGCCTTTATCCTTCGTCACAATCTCTACATTGCCGAAGACTTCCGCCATTTTCTTTTGGGCGCTGGGTGCTCCTTGTTTTTTCTGAATAACGACTGTTAAAGTGCCGCCAGTCACCAAACGCGGATAGGCTTCACTTAAAATCTCGTGAACGACCTTTTTGCCGGCCCGGATTGGCGGATTACTGATAATCGCTGCATACTGCTGTTCGTGCAGCTCCGCATAAATATTTGATGAATGAATATCAACATTTTCAATGCGATTTTTTTGCGCATTTTCCTGTGCCAAAGCAACTGCCCGCTGATTCACATCAATCATTTCCACCGTTCTGCCGCTTAAAGCCGCCAAGGTTAAGCCAATCGGTCCATAACCGCAGCCCACATCCAGCAAACGTCCTTCCGGTAATGGTTCCCATTCGAACGCATCAATCAATACTCTTGAACCAAAATCCACTGTGCTGCGGGAAAAAACACCGCTGTCCGTTACAAATTGAAACGTCTTCCCTCTTAATTCAAACGACCACTGCACAAGCTCATGAGCAAGGTCCGGATTTTCACTATAATAATGATTTCCCATTGTCTTCTTCCTAACTATTTTCTTTTGTCATCAGTCTACCTTTTATTTCACGAACAATCAAGGCAGCCAGAAACTCATAGCCTGTTTTAGAAAAATGCAGCCCATCTTCTTGTAGAAATTCGTCTGTTCCCGGATAAACCACCATCGCCTGATACAAATCAATGACCGGCAGCTCATAGTTTGCGCCAATGATTTTAACACGCTCTACATAAATACGAATCCGCGCATCATCACGCGTCGGTTTTCTTTGACAATCCACGTAAGGCGGCGTTAGTAGAATGACCTTTTCACGACCGATTTTTTCAATCATCGTTTCGAGATTTTCCGCATATTTTTCCAGCGGCACTAAGCGATCACTATTGGTATCATTAGCGCCAAAGAAAATCGTAACAATATCTGGTTTTTCAGCTAGCACATCTTTATCCAAACGCTGCAGCCCTTCTTCGGTCCGATCTCCCGGCATACCGGCATTTACGATTTCGATCGTTTCTAGATTTTGAGCAGCTAAACCAGCAGCAATCAACTCCTGCAGAATCGGCGTAATCGCTTCTTCTCCGTAGCCAGCAGTGATGCTATCGCCAAATAAGACTAATTTTTTCATAAACACTTTCCTTTCACTCAAAGCTTTCTCTTCGTTTATCATACCATTAACCCGCCACTTTTTACGAAGTAAAGAATTCTTTCAGGAATTGGTGTTAGGTATAGCTAAATTGTGTTAAAATAAATAACGGAAAGAACCTAGCTTATTTTTAGCCTGTGACAAACAAACAGCTAAAAAGATCAGGCAGCTTCGATGGAGGAATTATGGACGATAAAATGAATTACTACCCCATTTCCAGAGAGGAATGGCAAGGCTTCTATCATAATGGCAAAGCTCCCTTGACAGAAGAAGAATTAGAAAGTATTAAAGGCTTTAATGACCGAATCTCCTTAAAGGATGTACAGGACATTTATGTGCCTTTGACTCACTTGATCCACTTATATATGAAAGAGTTCGAGTCTTTGACTGTCAGCAAAGGATTGTTTTTGCATGAATATGTACCGGTTCCGCCCTTTATCATCGGTATTGCCGGCAGTGTCGCAGTCGGCAAAAGTACAACTGCCCGCCTACTGCAGACGATTTTAGCTAGAACCTTCAAGCGCCGCAATGTGCAATTGATTACGACAGACGGCTTTTTATACCCAAACAAAGTCCTCGAAGCAAAAGGCATTATGGATCGCAAGGGCTTTCCTGAAAGCTATGATATGGAAAAATTAATTCAGTTCTTAAATCAGGTTAAAAACGGTCAGGATGAAATCAAAGCTCCGCTGTATTCTCATAGTGTGTATGACATTATCGAAGGTGAATATGAAGTCATCCAGCAGCCGGATATTTTAATCGTTGAGGGTATCAACACCTTACAATTACCTGCCAATCAGCAAATTTACGTCAGCGACTTTTTCGACTTTTCCGTTTTCGTGGATGCGGATCCTAAGCTGATTGAAAAATGGTATTTGGAACGCTTCGGCGCCTTATTGGACACAGCCTTCCGTGAACCGGATAATTATTATTATCAATATGCGATCGGTGACCGAAAAGCAGCCTTCGCTATGGCCAAAGAAGTCTGGAAAAATGTGAATTTGAAGAACTTGGAAGAATATATCTTGCCAACACGAGGCAGAGCAGATATTATACTTCATAAGACTGAAAATCATATCGTTGATAAAATCTATATGCGGAAGTATTAGGAAAAGCGGAATGAAGCGGTTATCCCGTATGAAAATTAGGAATCTGAAGATGGAGCGCTTCTTGTTCCATTTGAGGATTGTCTATTTTCCTTGCGGGATGCTTCATGGAGCTGGATCATAGAAAAGCGGAACGAGCTGGATTGTATTAAGAAGGTTCAACACTTTCTGCGAAAGTCTTGTACTGTTCATCATCAGTTCAATTTCTTTCACTGTGATTCTCAGCAAGTCTTGTTCTGTTCATCATCAGCTCAATTCTTTCGCTGTGATTCTCAGCAAGTCTTGTACTGTTCATCATCAGCTCAATTCTTTCGCTGTGATTCTCAGCAATTTTTTGTTTCTAAATCGGTTGGAAGCTATTTCGCTTTTGACTATTAATTAGATAAATCTAAATGGATAGGGGTAATATACGTGACCAATGTTGCCGATTTGACAACTGTCGAAAAGATCATTGTTTTAGACTTTGGAAGTCAGTACAATCAATTGATTACTCGACGTATTCGTGAGTTTGGTGTGTTTTCAGAGCTTTTGAGCCATCGAATCACAGCGGATGAAATCCGTGAAATAGCGCCCAAAGGAATTATTTTCTCCGGCGGACCGAATAGTGTGTATGACGAAAATGCTTTTCGTATCGATCCTGAAATTTATGAATTGGGGATTCCCATTCTAGGGATTTGCTACGGCATGCAGCTAATGACTTATAATTTAGGCGGTAAAGTAGAGCCGGCCGCAAACCGTGAATACGGCAAAGCGGAGCTGGAAATTATTGGAACAGATGCTCATTTATTCCAATCAACACCAGCTAAGCAAACAGTCTGGATGAGCCACGGCGACTTAGTGACTCAAATTCCGGAAGGCTTCACTAAAATTGCTACAAGCAAAGATTGCCCGATTGCATCAATTCAAGATGACAGCCGCAATTTCTATGGCGTGCAATTCCATCCGGAGGTTCGTCATTCAGAATACGGCAACGACTTGCTGCGTCACTTCGCTTTTGACATTTGCCATTGCGACGGCAGCTGGACAATGGATAACTTCATCGACATGGAAATCAACAAAATCCGTGAACAAGTCGGCGATAAAAAAGTCCTTTTAGGTCTTTCTGGCGGCGTAGATTCCAGCGTTGTTGGCGTGCTTTTACAAAAAGCGATCGGCGATCAATTAACCTGTATCTTCGTTGACCACGGCTTATTGCGTAAAGGCGAAGCAGAACAAGTAATGGAAAGTTTAGGCGGCAAATTCGGCTTAAACATTATCAAAGTTGATGCCAAAAAACGCTTCTTAGATAAATTGGCTGGCATTTCCGACCCAGAAGAAAAACGTAAAATTATTGGTAATGAATTCGTTTATGTATTCGATGACGAAGCAACGAAGCTTGACGGCATCGACTTCCTAGCACAAGGAACCCTTTATACAGATATCGTTGAAAGCGGCACTGAAACTGCACAAACGATCAAATCTCACCATAACGTGGGCGGCTTACCGGAAGATATGCAGTTCAAATTAATTGAACCATTAAATACCTTATTCAAAGACGAAGTGCGCGCACTTGGTATTGAACTAGGCATGCCGGAAGCACTCGTTTGGCGCCAACCCTTCCCGGGACCTGGCTTAGGCATTCGTGTCCTTGGTGAAATTACGGAAGAAAAACTAGAAATCGTTCGTGACTCTGATGCGATTTTACGTGAAGAGATCGCTAATGCCGGCTTAGACCGCGATATCTGGCAGTACTTTACTGTGTTGCCTGGTATTCGTTCAGTAGGTGTGATGGGTGACGGCCGTACGTATGATTATACGGTTGGTATCCGTGCAGTGACTTCGATTGATGGGATGACGGCTGATTTTGCGCGAATCCCTTGGGATGTATTGCAGAAGATTTCTGTGAGAATCGTGAATGAAGTATCTCATGTGAATCGGATTGTTTATGATATTACGAGTAAGCCACCGGCTACTGTTGAGTGGGAATAAGACAAAAAGCTTTGGAAATCCTTATTTATAGGGAATTCCAAGGCTTTTCTTTTGTCTGTGATAACAATTTGATAACAGTTTGTATTATCTTTATTAAACTTCACAACACTTAAAACTAAATATAAATTACTTGAAAGAGGTAAAATCTGAACAAATAGATAATATTTGCTTTTTATTTTTAACAAAGGATTCTGAAATATTATTTGGAACTTCCACATCTAAGAAATCAAAAGAGTTTATTTGTTCAAATTTTACAGGAGATTGAAAAGGAGTTGGATTAATCGTGCTTAAAATGCTATGTCCATTTCCTGATAGTTGCTGTGAAACATGGGTACCTTGCATAGTAAATAATACAACACTAGAATTATTTTGATTGTCTATAGTAAGTAAATAGATATCTTTTACTTTATTTTGTTCCATTGAACCATAGGAAAGCTCTGTAGATATTTCAGCATTCGCTATTATCTTTTCGTCACTAACTCCCCTAATCGTTATATCGAGAAGAGAAAATACATTCAAATTTGATTGAAGATTAAAATCTAGTTTATGGAAATCTGTCCTAGATATTTCTTTATTATCGTGTTTTGTATAAACTAAATACGCATATTGTAATGATCCAGAACTAATATTTAAATTTAATGTCGTACCAAACGAATATTTATACTCTTTTCCATATCCTCTTTCAAGTTGAATTTCATTCTCAGATATATATTTTGCATCAAAGTCTACTTTATAAGTAATCTCTTCTTTTTTTATTTTTAACAACTCTTGAATATGATATGTAGCAGGTACGGCAAATACTAAAGTCAAAGTAATTGTAAGTAGTCGTGAGAAAATTGATTTAAAAAGTTTTCTAATATCCATTTTTTTATACCATCTTTGATTGATTATTCTTGTATCCTTTGAAAAACTCAACTTAATATTTACAGTTTCATGCTTTACTATTTTTTCATTATTCGTTCTCTCATCCATTATCTTAGCTCCCATTAAAAAATATATATTAAATATCATTATACTATAATGATAAAAGAATTCTCCAGAGCGTACTTACGAATAAATGGCTTGCCGAATTTATACAATTTATTTATTATTCACTATTCTGGTATAATGTAATCACGTACTTTTAAAACATATTTTATAAACTCAAAAAGGAGGTACTCAATTTGGACAGTACTAGCATATTCACTATATTAATTAGCATTTTGAGTTCATCTATATTTACCCTTATTTTATCAAGTTTGTTTTTTGACCCCTTCAAAGATAGAAAAAAATATATATTTGAAGAAAAGCAGAGGGTTTATGAATCAATTATTACTTTCGCTCAAATTGCGCTTTATCCAAAAGAAGCTAAATTTTCTTTAGGTGTAGCAAGATACAATATACAAGAGCTTTCAGAACAAGAACGTATTGAGAACGCAGTGAACGACTTAAAGATGACTATTCCAAAACTACAGCTCATCACTAATAATTCCAAAGTTATCACACAAACGATGAATTTCATTGAACAAATAAATGAAGAATCTTTCAATCTGATGTTAAATGTTTTGAGAAAAGATTTATTTAAGTAACTTTTTTAGATTTATAACTACCGCACTTCCGTTTGCTATACTCGATTTTTTGTAAAGAAATACAGCCCATTTCTTTACAAAAAATCAAGTGCAATTAATTGGTGTTGATTGTAACTAAAAAGAGGTACTCCTTTTTGGAATACCCCTTGTTTGTTTATGCAGGTTGTTTTTTCTTAATATTGATTCCTTCTGCTTTGAAAGAAAGCGAGATAAAGCCATTTGATACATATGGGTTACAATGGATACCTTCCAAGGTCACAAACGTTTCTCCTGCCTTGTCTAGCTCACTCTGAGTGATAATTGGTTCTGAACTTGAAACAGATACCCGAATACTCTTGTATTTTTTGTCTTTCATGAGAAGCTCATACGTGTAACCATCAATTTCTCCTGTACGCTCATTTTTTCCCGTCACTTCATTTTTTTCATATTTTGGTTTAGGTGATACCTCCACCAAAAGTAATTCTTTTCCTAATTGTCCGACTAAATCAAAATCTTTCATTTTCCATTCTGCCATGTTCCATTCCTTCTTTCTTGATATATTGATTGCCTTGAAAAGCTTTTTTCTTTCCTTCTATTTCTTTGTCTGGTTGCCACGTTAATACATGAGTCAGCTTTGTTGCGACTTCTCGATTCATATTTGGGTATAAATGTCCATAGGTGCCTAACGTTGTTTTAATATCCTCATGCCCTAAACGATCTTTGATGATTAAAGGATTTTCTCCCATTGAAATCAGTAGTGACGCATGAGAATGCCGTAATCCGTGAATACGTATAGGGTGAATCCCTGCCAATTCCGCATGACGGCGGATAATGTGTCGTACCGTATGTTTATTGGTTGGTAGTCCATTATACGAAAGAACGTAGGTTGTTTCTTGTATATTCTTTTGTTGTAGAGCCTGCCATTCTCTTAAATAAGAAATCGTTGTGTCATCCAGTGCCACAAGGCGCTTACTTGCTCGCGTTTTTGTTTCTACAGCATAAAATTCTTTTGCATTTTTGTAGAACATTGATTTACTAATAGACAGTGTTTTTTCATCAAACTGAATATCCGTTTCCCATTGTAGCGCTTGGGCTTCTCCAAAACGCATACCCGTCATAAAAAACAGCCACAACACCATAAACGAAAAATGTTCATAATAATCTGTTCGGTCAAAAGTAGAAAGAAGCTGTTCGAATTCTGCTTTCGTCCAAAAATCAACATCTGCTTTTACTTTCTTCACATTTCCTACTGTTTTTGCAGGATTTTGCGGAATCATTCCCAACTTATAGGCGCGTTCTAAACTCATGGAAAATAACCCATAGATATTTCTCACATACGCATTACTCATGGTTTTCATCAGTTCGTTCTGCCATTTTTGAATGTGAATTGGTGTAATCGTTGAAACTTTCTTTTTATAAAATGGCTTAAAGTGAATCTGCATAGAAGATAAACGATTCTGGTACGTCCGTTCTTTTACTCTCCCTTGGTACCATGGAAGAAAAATACTTTCAAAATATTCACCATAACTCATGGTACTATTAGTTTTAAAGGCGAGTTTTCCATAGTCATTCATCAACTCATTATAGGCTTGTACTGCCTCTTTCCGAGTAGGAAACCCACGCTTTAATTTTTGGATTCTTTTGCCTGTCACATCATCAAATCCGAGACTGGCGACATAATAATAGGTACCCTTTTTCTTATCTTTATACACATTCGCCATGGACTTCTACCTCTTTTGAAATCTCTAAAGTGATGCCTAAAATATGTTCCACGGCATGAACAGGTACTCGTCCTAATCGGCGACTTTTGTAGTAATCAAAACCTTCTTGTACCATATAATGCTTGGCTAATCGAATAATCGTTTGTGATTGACTGGTGCCAAATCCCAGTTGAATCAATTCCTCTTTGGTAATGGTAATCAATTAAATTCCTCCATCTTTCTTCCATTGATTACCCTTCATGTGCTATACTTAAAGTGTTGAGTTTTAAGTGGAGCTTGGAGAAGGGGTCTCATTGGACTTTTTTTCTAAGTTCTCTTTTTTTGTTTGGTCATAAACAACCTCTATTAATTCTTCACGTCCAATATCTATTAGATGGTCAGCAATTTTTTTCGCTAAAGACCGTGTATACTCTGTTTCTGCTATCAAGTTATCCAGTTGCTCCAAATGTCCTAATGCTTCATGTTCCGCTAAAAATCGAAAAGCTTTGATTCCTGCCAATCCACCGCCATGAATCAACCAATCCTGTGTATTTGTTAAACCAGTGATTTCATACACTCTCGAAAGATGGAGCGGTTGAATGTTTCCTAAGTATCGTTCCCATGGTCGCCAAACCTTTTCCCATGTATCATCTGTGTAAAAGGTCAATTCATCTTTTACTACGCCCCGTATCAGCTCTTCTAAAGAACGGTCATCAAAGGCAATTACTTTTGCCATAGAGTGGGCTACCTGCCGTTTCAGTTCGATTTCTAGTCGTTTCCATGACCCAATTTCTTCTACCGCACAATGCTTCTGTTTCGCTGTTTCTAAATCTTTATCATAGATACGAAACATCAAATCTGATGTTCGCTTTCCAATATAGAGAGTGAAGCTGTTTTTATTTCCTACTGCTGTACTTTGGTAGACATCGTGTTTTCGATTTCGAGAATAAAACTGCTTTTTCTCTGCTTTAGCAATTAATTGTTTCACTGTAAAATACGGTTGTTCATTACGATCATCTAACGCAACATCCAATCGCTTAACATCAAAGTACCCTTCAAAATAGCAAAATAACCGCTGAAAAAAATCTCGCCATGTCAATCCCATTGCCTGTAATAAACGCTCATAGATCGTACAACCTTCTCCACTCAATACTAAGTAACATTCTAAGTTACCTGTTTTAGGCGTTTCTTCTGTAAATACTTTAATGGAGCCATATGTGTAACAAATATCATAAGGTTTGTGTTTCACCCGACCATTTTCTATCAGAAAGCAAGAAAGGTCTATTTGGAGCGCAGTTGTTAACACTTCCTCAATTTCACATCCATGAAACACAATTTGGAGCCAGTCAATTTTAGCAGTCACAAACTCTCTACTTCTCGCCTTTGCCACCTCCATTTTCGCAAAAATCGTGCAGGTATTTATCCCCTACAAAGCCTTTTACAGCAAGGTTTCCACACTAGTTATTATCATTTACACAGTGCTATTAGAGATCACTGTGTCTCCGCTTCGCAAGCGAAGCTCCCTCTTGCCATCTTTCCTACGCTCCATCCGTCGGGCTATGCCTTGGGGGCTCGCCCTAGGTGGAACGGGAAAGCTGTCAAGATTTCTTACGTTGAAACGGTTTATCCATTTTCTCTACCTCTACTGCTTCAATTCGCTGTTCTAACTGATTCACTCTCTGCACCATCAGATGCCATTGACGTTCAAGTGAATGGATAGATTTTGTCTGCTTATGTCTTTCTCCATCTAATGTCCTAATTGCTTCTATTAACTTGTCAAAGAGCTGTTTGTTCTGTTCTTCTACAGTTGTCCGCTTTTTTTCTTCCTTAAATACAAAAAGAATTGCTTCTTTAATGGGTTGTCCTCGGTTCCGAAGAACAGAAACTTGACGAAATTTTTCTATATCTACTTCTGAAAATTGATAGATTTTTGTGTAGCTTGTCTCTCCGACTTGCTTTGTTTTTCGTTTGAACGAAACATGACACAATTCTTCTGTCAGCTTTCGCCATCTATGAAAGGTTGATACACTATTCAATCCTTCAACCAATGAAACAACTTCTTCTGATTCATACATTTTCTCACCTCTTACCCTCTTCCTCTTCCCAAAGAGAAATTAATTTAGTATAATACTTTAGAAGAGAAATTAATTTCCTCTAACTACATATTAGAGCAATTTTATTCCCCTGTCAATAATTAACGGAAAAATATTTCCTCAAGAGAAAGAAGTTGAAAAAATGTCAGATAGCTATATTAATTACACCTCTATATTTAATAACTTTAGTAAAAATATGCGAAATAAAAGATTAGAGTTGAATATGTCTCAAAAAAAATTAGCTCAAATTGTAGGTGTATCAGCAAAAACGATTCAAAATTACGAAAACAGAAATACTGTTCCAAATTCTGTAGTTATGGAAGCAATTGCAACTGCTTTAGGTTTATCTTTAGAAAAAATAATTGATGATGATGAAAATACAAAAAGAAAATTACAAATCGCAAAATATTTAGATTATATGGACAAAAACGGTGTCTACTATCGTCATTTAGAAGGCTTGGATATAGCTGGATTGATTTATGATAAAGTTGATTTTAAAAAGAGGGTTGCTGATGGGATCGAAGATGAAAAACTAGATATAATTCTAAAAGGAAAGTTGGACATTACAAGAGAAGAAAAAATAGAATTAATTGAGCTTATGTTTGATTCAAAAATAGAAAATGAACTAACGCGAGCTGAAACACAAATCAAAAAAAGATTTGATGAATATGCTACGGGATTTCGTGCTATTCGTGCAAATGATATGTCAATTTTAGAAAAAGATGATTACTTTTCAAATGACGAATATGAAGATGATTTTTTATAACCTTACTTTTACTTATATTTTCAAACTAAACATTTACTCCATATGATTTATTTGAGATAATTAATTTTTAGAACGATTCTATATACGTATATATTCTTATACTAATAACTTGATACATTGAGGAGTGTGAGACTTTGAAAAAGAAAACATGGTTTATTGGTTTAATTTTACTTATACTAATTGGAGGTGTTGGGTTCATGTGGTTTAAACAAAACGAGGCAGAACGAAAAGAACAAGAAATGGTAAGAATGGAAACAATTACGGCGAAACAAATTAAAAATACCTTTGCGAATGTGACTAAAATTGAGTTTTCTGAAGATTATGTCGAAAATACTTTAGCAGGATTTACATCTGTAGATGTTACGATATCTACGGACGATGGTGTTGTAGGGACTATAGGAACTGATTTTTCACCAAATAATAGGGCTAAAACTTTAGAATCTTATATTGGTGGTACTGAATTTGAACAGGGGATCACAGAGAAAAAAGTCAAAATTATTTATTCTAATGCAAGTGAAGGGGAATTGTGATGGCGACAGAAAAAGAATTGAGAGATTTAAATAAAAATGTTTATAAAGTCGATCCAAATTTTAAAGATGGTGGAAACAAAACTAAGCTTACAGATAAATCAGATGGTAATTTAGGAAAGAATGAAAAAAATGTAGTTATCGCAGGTGGTAAAAAATTTAAAGTATTATCAGTAAAAGACGGCGATTATGGCTTTCAAGGAATGGCTGTGGCACCGATAGTAAACGGTACACCTGATGTATCTCAAGTAACAGTTGTGGCAGCTGGAACGTATCCTGACGATGGAAGAGATTTTAAAGCTGCTTTAAAAGGGATGTCTCCCAACGGTTCTCCTCAAGATGATGTGGCATTGAACTATGTGGGTGATCTTATATCTGATCACCCTGATTGGACAATTAATCAGTTATCAGGGTATTCACAGTCTGCTTATATGTTGAAAGTTGGCGCTCATTTTGGTATTCCTGCAACGGTATTTAGTGGGTGGTTCCAATACCGCTCGTTGACAGAAGCAGAAGAAAAATTTATGAAAGAAAATCCTCATTTGTTTATAAATTATCGACAGAAGAATGATGATGTGACAATATGGAATGATTTCAATAAAAGATGGGGAAATAGTGATGATTTTGGAACGATCGTTTGGATGGATGGTAGTAGTCATAAATTAGAAAGTTGGGACTTTGACGAAAAAACAGGACAGTTAAAAATTCCCGATAGTTTGGGAAATTCTGAAGGAGCAATGATACAACAAAGTCATTTTATTATGCGTGGATTTTTAGCTCAATTAACGATGCTAGACCAATTAAAAGCAAAACTAACAGCTAGCGGTGGAGGGCTTTCTAATAACGAAAAAATCTATTTGGATGATCAACAAGCATTATTAGCTGTTAATACTGGGCGATCTGCTTATCAAAATGCAATGGCAAATGCTATAAAAGTATATCAGAATGCAATTACAGAGGCAGAAGATATTTGGCAAGAAACATTAAGGGAAGCACGCGCTCAAATAGAAGAATTATCTGATAATGAAATGAAGGATAGCTTATCTGCAATAGGGGCTACAGAACAGCGAATAGTAGGGGAACCAACAGAATTTTTTCAGCAAAAAATCAATAAAGCAAAAATGATGGATGAAAAATTTGAGTCATTATCTAAAGAAATTAAAAGTAAAATTAATGAACTTGTTCAACTAGACCAGCAATTAGCTCAACAACTAAGGTCTTAAAAAGGAGCGAAAATATGAAAGAAGAACAGATTACAGCAGATTATCAGCGAAAACGCCGTGAACTTGAAGATGATGAAGATATACTAAAAAATACACAAAGAGAAGGGGATCAATTAATACAAGAAACGTTGTCAGATATTTATCGTATTGTTCAACAGTCAGCTGTAGATAGCGAACCTTTTGATCGTGCAAAACAAGCAGTCATGCAAGTAGAAAATGATTATCAAGAGGAGTTATCGAGAGCAAAAAAACAAGTTTATCAGCAACAAGAAGAACTTGAACAAAGCTATCGAAAGGATCTTCAGAAAATAAATGAAGAATAAGAGGTTACTACGTTGGAAGAACTCGCTAAAAAACTATTAAAAGAGCTTAAAAAGAATTTAGAGAAAATACGTGTCCAAGCGATTGGTTCAGCAAAAATACAGAAATCACACACTAAGAAACAAGAGGCTGAGAAACAAGGTCAAACAGCAATAGAAAGTGCTAAAACAGCATTGTCTTCTTCCTCTCAAACTTTAGAAGGTGCTGTTAAAGGGCAGTTTGGAAAAAAAGTAACAGAAACTTTTGAGAAACAACAACAAACTTTAGATAAGCTATCTTCTTAGCATTCATAATTAAATTGATAACACTTTGATAACACTCTACTAAAATTGTACTCGTTTTAAATGATTTCAAATCGCTTAAAACGACGTAAAATTAACTATTTTACATTAGATAAAACTCGTTGATTTTTGAGTGGGAATAATGTAGATACATCACTTGATGTGTAAACATTGATTTAACAAGTTTTCATGTGTTGTAAAATGGATTGAAATGTAATGAATTGATATGGTTTTCCGTCAAAATTCCGCCAAGAATTTTGGCGGAATTTTTTTTTAGATATTAAAGTAAACTCGAAATATGAAGATGATATGCTATATTCGGTTACTCTTTTGAGAATAATCCTAAATGTAATTTTGATAAAAAAACTATTGGACTAGTAAAGTATGAACAATATAAAAAATAATTATATTCAATATTTTTTACATTGCAAAACTATTCAACCTTAACATAAAATGACAAAAAGGAAGAAATTATGATATAATTGATATATAGTATGTGCATTAAACACGGAATATTCAAATATTATAAATAGGAAGTTTAAAGGGAGATTGCAATTGTGAAGCCAAAGGTATATAAATCAAAGTACACTTTTGCTGAAATTCAAGAATCATTACTTGAAAATCAGTATAAGCAGATTGGGAATACTAAAAATTTTAAGGATACAAAAATTAAAATATCCCTCTTCTTTGATTTGCATAAAAAGTCCATTCCAGATTGGGTGGAGGAATTGTTACTTTTTTTTAATTCAGAAAATATTTTTGAAACAGAAATTCCTAATCAGTATAACGCTATTATGGTCGTTCAGACAGAAAAATCTACTTACTTATTACCCAAAGGTCACGCGTTCTGGGTAGCTGAAAAATTAGCAAATTTAGATTTTGGATTAGATTTTGCTGAAAAAACAATTCAAAGTAAAGATATTTTATTGAAAAGCGTAAGTTACATTCAAAGAAATAAGATGCGAGGGATTACAAACTATAAAAAAGATCAAAATGAATTTCCTCAAGCAAGCGAAAGCTACTTTTATGTCAGCGGAAAACCTGAGATGGAAAATATTTTTGGATCTAGTGTAGATTGCGGAACAGGTATCACTTTTGCAGAAAACTATAATCTCAGAGACAAAGTTAGGGTTGAAAAATTTTGTCAATTATTTAATGAAATTGATACTGCCTTACACCTGAAAGGCAAAAAATCAACTATACCTAGATTACACAAAGTCTCAAAAAAAGATGAAAAACATAATAAATTAAATACTACACTATTAAATGACCTGAAAGCTGATTCAAATAAGAGCCAAATACTACTAGATGTAAACAGAATACAATTAATCGGAAATGGAATAAGTATTCTAGAAAATGAAAAAAGATTGAGCATCTATCTTTCAGGCAAAAAAAGGAAAAAAGAAGAAGATATTGAAATAAGTGGAACAGAAATTATTGAATATATTAAAAAAAATGATGATATTATTTCAAGTACAGAACAAATTAAATTTGCATTGTACAATGAAGAAGGAACTTGTATAAAAAAAGAGATACCATTTTCTCAGTTAGTTTATTGTGAGATAGAATTAGATGGAACACTTTATGTTTTAGATAATGGTAATTGGGGATTTTTTAATGACAGATTCTATGAATTACTTGAGGAAAAATTATTGGAAATAGATGAAAAAGTAGTTTTTGAAAATGATTTTAGTATTGAGTATGACTCTTATGAAACAGGCGAATTTTCTGGTGAGGGTGGATATATTGAAGAAATTTCTAAAAGAGATCACTTGATAAAACTTCATAAACGTAATCTATCTGTGTCAGGAACCACAATAGAAGTAGCTGATATATATGATAAAAAAAAGGATGAACTTTTTGCTATAAAACGAGGAACGGACACTTCTTTAGCTATGTATAGCTTTGAACAATCATTACTTTCCGTACAAATTTTGGCAAATAAAAAGGAGTTTAAGGTAGAAAAAGAATTACTTAAATATAACAACAGAAAAAAATATAAGAATGCTAAAAAGTATCCTAACATACGAGAGAACAATGTAGCAAATATAACTGCTTGCAAAAATGCTTCTGTATTATGGCTCGTCGATAATAAGAAAAAGTATATTTTCGATGGAATTATCTCCCAAAGCTTCAAATTGAAGGATTTCAAGTCGATAATGTTAAAGCTTAAAATAATAGATTGGTATTCTTTTACAAAAGATCACGGGTATAATCCAAAATTATATTTTGCAATAGATAAACCTAGAAAAAAATGAATTTATAAGCTTAGTTTTAGAGACAATAGTTTTTATTTAGCTAGTTAAGCATATAGAAATAGAGTAAACTAATGGTAATTGTGTAAAGAGGTGATAACAATGCGAGCATGGAGATCTCCATTAAGATACCCTGGTGGAAAATATAATATGTTAAAATTTGTAAAACAAGTGTTAAAAGAAAATGATATTGATGGAACCTATATTGAAGCTTTCGCTGGTGGTGCGGGTCTTGCCGTCAATTTATTATTGACAAATCAGGTAGAGCAAATCATCTTAAATGATTTAGACATCGCTGTATATTCTTTTTGGTGGTCAATAGTCAATAGAAATGATGACTTCCTTGTAAAGTTCGATTTAATTCAGGTGACAATTGATGAGTGGCACAATCAAAAAATGATATTCGATGATCTATCTAGTCGAAAGAAATTAGGCAGAAATCAAAAATTAGACTTGGGTTTTGCAACATACTTTTTAAATAGAACTAATTTTTCTGGAATTCTTAGAGGAGCTACCCCAATTGGCGGACTCAATCAAACCGGTGACTGGAAAATTGATTGTCAGTTTAAAAAAGAGAATCTAAGACCCTTATTGGAAGAGATAGGCAAATATGCTGATCAAATAACAGTTACTAGACTAGATATGATTAAAGATTTTCAAAACCTGATTCCTGACTATATAGATATCAGTAACTCATTATTGTTCATTGACCCCCCTTATGTTAAAGAAGGACGACGACTATACCTTCCTATCAATGAAATAGATGAACATAAAAAACTTGCAGAAAAAATTATTCAAACTGATTATAAATGGTTATTAACTTATGATTTACATGAAGAGTTATTACCATTATATTCAAACATTAATCAAAGATTTAGCTACAAACTTAGATATTATGTTAAAAACAAGCGTGATGAATATGAATTTTTAGCATTGTCTGACAATTTAAACTTTCCTAATGTCCCCTTACTTAATGATTGGGCGAGGTTGTTAGGTACTAATACTTAGTATTTTTAGTTTTACACAAAGGAGTAGAGTGTCAATGAATTTTTTAAAAAAAATGGACGTAAATATTTTTGATTTATCAAAAGATGAAGAGCGTTTTGTTGGAAATGCTTTTTCATTAACTTATGATAAGCTGAGCCTTCTTACAAATGATTTTGATAAAAATAAAGTAAATGGAATACCCCAAAGTTCCTTCTTGCTTGCATTTTATAATAATAGTGCAATGAATGAAAATAAAGAAGCCTTACTTCTTCGTGTTCTTTCTCCTATAAAAATCCCTACTGATAATGAGATGGTTTCGACAATGATTGAATATTACAAAGAAGGAATCGATACTACAGATAAATTGAACGAGCTAGATGATTTTACTCGTTTTGATATGAGTTTTTCAGGCTTAGAATGTCGCATTTTAGGAACTTTTTATTTAGATGGAAAAAGTGATGAACTTTGTTTTGGATCTGACGTTGAAAATTTTTATTCTCCTAATAATTACAAAATATACAAACCAAGGCAGAATGTCTTAAACAAAATAATCAATTTTTATGATGGTACTGAGGGTGACACCGTTCGAATCGGAAAAGTGAGATTTAGTTCCAGCATGCGTTATCAGTCTGAAGATGATGATGTAGAAGTTAGAATTGATCCGTTAGACCTTATAGGCAAACGAACTGCTTTATTTGGAATGACTCGAACAGGTAAATCAAATACCGTGAAAAAGATCATCGAAGAAACAGTTTCTATTAATGATAAAATCGAACAGAACAATCCCCATATTGTTGGAAATTTAGGGGATAAAAAAGTAGGCCAAATTATTTTTGATATCAATGGAGAATACGCAAACAAAAATCAGCAAGATGATACTTCTATTTTTGAAAAATTTTCTGGTAATGTCAGTCGGTATAGTGTCATGCCTAAAGATGGGTTTAAAGAAATGAAAATCAATTTTTATTCAGAAATTTTAACAGGATTTGAATATATTAAATCTCATTTCTCAGATCTTAGTGGCAATGACTACATAGCCTCATTTCTTGGAATTGAGTTGGCAGACGAAGACGACCTTCAGGCTTTGAAAGAAAAAAATATGAGTGCTTATACAAGATTATTGAGAGCAACAGTTGCATATAAGTGCGTGCTATATAAAGCAGGGTTTGAACAAAACAATATAAACGTACGATTTGCTGGTAATAAGGATTTAAATAGTCTTTCAGGTAAAGAAATTGTCCCCGATAAAGGAATTCCCATAGAAGATGCTTGTTTATGGTTCGAAGGTGTGTGGGAAAATTATACAGCGCCTTATTTTAATGAATACAAAGAAAAAAAGGGAAAAGAATGGGCAGACGAAGACTTAAAGAGTATTCTTAAAGTTTTATGTAGAGCTAATGCAGGAAAGGACATCGGATCGTCAAATATTAGTGGATTTAAAAAGATTGAACCTGTTCGAGTCTTCCATACCCCTACAGTTAACAAATCTTATGAGACTGAAATTTTGAGTGAACTGAGGGCTGGTAAAATTGTCATTCTAGATTTATCTCAAGGCGATTCGTCAATCCAAAATATAAATTCTGAGAGGCTTAGTAAAAGGATTTTCTCAGACTCAATGAAAATGTTCACTGAAAATGAAACACAAAACCATAATTATATTCAATTTTATTTTGAAGAAGCTCATAATCTTTTTCCTAAGCAAAATGAAACCGATTTGAAAAATATCTATAATCGTCTTGCTAAAGAAGGTGCTAAACTCAGGTTAGGAATCACTTATGCAACACAAGAAGTAAGTTCTATCAGTAAAAATATATTGAAAAATACGCAAAATTGGTTTATTTCACACCTTAATAATTCTGACGAAACAAAAGAATTGAAAAAATATTATGATTTTAGCGATTTCACGGATGCACTTATAAGATATAGTAATACTTCTGATAAAGGATTTGCTAGAATCAAAACCTTTTCAAGTTCATTTGTAGTTCCTACTCAAATTGACAAGTTTACAAATAATAAGGAGAGTAGTTAAATGGCTTATACTTCTAAAGAAGGGCGAAAAAGAAACGAGCATGCTAGTCGTGTGTCGCATTCAAAAATAATACAAAATCCAGCAATACAAGATTTGTTACAGAAAGTTAGTCTTCCGAAAAGTATTGATGAAATTGATTTTTCAGATATACATTTTGAAGAAATATCTGAAAAGGAAATGTTTGAATTTATTATTGCTATTGATGGTGGATACAGTGAAATATCCATAAAAAAATCCTTTCCTTCATCTTCTCTAAGTTTCTTTCAATTTGGTGCAGTATTACTTCGTCGAGACGATCTGATAACTTTAGAAGAATCAGAGTTTATATCTACTCAAATGATGAAAAAGGTTCGTAATGTTGAACATGATGATTTTTGTTTACCTATGAAGAATGTAAACTACAAACATAATTTTGATTTTGAAACTTCTTTTCGAGAAGCATTTTTTGATCTATTTTTTAATAAAGAATCTGGTTCTTCATATTCTCTTATTGATAATCTTTATTGGCTGTTATTTAAAAAATATAAAAATAATAGAGAGCGAAAAGAGTCTGACGGACGCTATACTTTAGCTAGTTGCCCAAATACTCAATGTACTGAAAAAAATATTGTATTAGATGAACGTGACTTAATTGAAAACTACACTACTACATGTAAACATTGTGGGAGTTTAATTTACTTCACAGATGTTTTCCGACTTTTTGAAGTAGTGGATAATGAGTTAGGTGCTACTGGTGTTATGGGGTATGTTACTAACGTATTAGAACATTTTATGTTGCTCTCACTTATTAGAGATATTATCGAAAAACAGCCTATACTCCTATCTAAAACATTATTTATTAAAGATGGTCCATTAGGCTTCTTCGGACAAACGGCTAACATTCATAAATTATTCAGAGAATTAATAATTTATTTTAATAGCAAAAATAAAACAATTAATATGGTGGGAGTTGAAAAAAGTGGAACTTTCGTAGAACATGCCTTAATGATCGAAGATAACATAAATGATTACAACGCACTTTTCCTTAGCAACAAATACATCAATACAAATATAAAACCAACATATATTTTAGATAAAGAATATGCCCCTACATCTTACTATAGCGGGAAAATAATATTTAAGGCTCAAAAAGGGTACATTTACGTTGTAAGTATTCCTTCGAAATCAAATGCCTATTATCAAGAAGGTGATAAATCTCAATTAATTGGTCAAGTTGATAAAATATTAGGTACACTTGCTCTTCTGAAAAGCAATTCCTACGAGAATTCACTATTACCAATTTCAGTTATTAATCAAGCAGTTTCAATCTCTCAAAAACCTGGAGTCTCAATTTTAGAAAAATTTGTAAAACAAGAATTAAATAAGTGACTCCAATCCGGAGACTAGCAAAATAAACTAAAAACAGAGAGTAAACCTATCAAAGTGTACAATACTCTCTGTTTTTAGTTTGTCTATGTTCTATTATTAAGACTACTGTTGCTACGTGTCATCCACAAAATCAAAAAAGTGATTAAAAGATAAACATTATTACTTTTTTATTTTCTAAAAAGAACGGTCTTTCCTTATTAATAATTTATATGAGTCTATTTCCAATAGCATCCATAATCTTTGCAATATTATCAATCGAAACATATCGTTTTCCTCATTAGAAACAAAAAACTTATCTCATTATTACCTGAGATAAGCTATATATCAGAAAATCAACTTTTTCTGGAAAGTTAATTTCCCTAAAAATCAGTATTACTGTACTGATTTTTTTACGTTTTTAATTTTCCCTGTTTTTCTAATTTTGAAATCTTCTCCTCCAATATATCCATACTTAGCAAAAAATTTATGTAAAATATACTAAAAACTCTTGCTTGTGCATGAAATTCATAGATAATTTTCTTTTTATTTAGAGGAATAGCTTGATTTTCAAAAAATTCGTCCAATAATTTCAAGGGCTCTTTCCAAGAAGCTAATTGTTCTAAGTGAATTTTCAAATCATAAATTTCTTGTTTAGTAATCATTTTTATCGGCTGTTTATTTTGTACTAATTGAAGACTGCCATCTTTTACTACCTTCTCTTCCATTTTAATCCCCTTTCTTTTATGCGTTTTCCGCATATAAACAACTATGCAAAAAATGCATACTATAAAATAACCTTGAGGTGATTTTATGTACTATCGTATTCGTAATTTGCGTGAAGACGCTGATTTGAGCCAAGAACAACTAGCAAAGCTTTTGAATGTTAGTCAAACGACTTATTCTCGTTATGAAACTGGTAATTTGGATATACCTAGTCAATCATTGATAAAGCTAGCTCAATATTATTCTACAAGTATTGATTATTTAGTTGGACTTACTAATGAACAAAAACCCTATCCAAGAAAATAATTTTTATTTCTAAATCCGTTTTATGCGTTTAACGCATAAAAGTCAATATGCAAAAACCGCATAACGTAAAATAATTTTGAGGTGATCTTATGTATTATCGCATTCGCAATTTACGCGAGGATATGGATTTAAGTCAAGAACAGCTAGCCAAGCTCTTAAACGTCAGTCAAACCACTTATTCTCGTTATGAAACTGGTAATTTGGATATACCCAGTCAATCATTAATAAAACTGGCGCAATATTATTCAACAAGTGTAGATTATCTTTTAAACCTTACCGATATAAAAATACCTTATGGTAAAAACAAAAAGTAGAAGGATATCGATGAAGATATTCTTTTACTTTTTTAGTTCTTATTTAAATTTAGATCATACTTCAAAATAAGGGGATGATTGTATTGATAGAAGATAAGGATTTTATGATGAGGTAATTTAATTCTATGGCTGAAGCTTTGTCCGGTATTTTAGGTAAAGAGAGCGCAAAGGAGTTTCTCTTACTTGAAGAAGATAAGCAAGATGTTGATAGAAAAACGACGTTGGCAAACATAAATAGCATAAAATCTTTTATTTATTAGTTGTAAAAGTTCGTTAAGTAAAATCGAAACGATGTAAAAAAGAATCCTGCTAAGATTTTTTCTTAACGAGATTCTTTTTATCTATATATAATTAGCTTCTTACTCAACATTTATCAAACTTACTAGTCGTTTGCTTAAATGTTTGTTTCGCTTGAGTTACCCACTTTCCTTTTGCTGTGGTAGAAAGTCCGGCAACATAGCTTGTACAATTGCTTTTTATCCCTTCTATCTTTTCTTGTTTCATTATTTTCAGCATTTGTTTACGGTTTTCTGAGGTTGCATGACTTTGGCTCGCAACAAAGGTTTGGATCAAGCTTTTTTCTAGGTTTTTACGTGCTTCTAACAAATTTTCTTTTAATCCCTCTAACATATCATGTACCACTCTCCTTTTTTAACTGATGTAATTCTTCTTCATAAGACAACACTTGTTGCTTATATACAGCTTGCTGTTCTTCTTGTTCATCGTCTAACTTTTTCACTACCTTTTTTATAGCCCATTCGCTTTCTTCTTGAGTAGCACTAATCATACGGTAGGCTTGTTGTACGCTATTCGAATCATTATATTCTCTTTTATGGAAGATATACCTCATTTGTTCAGAAAGCTCCTCAAGTTCTCGCTTAAAGCGCCATTTTTCTTGTTCTACCGCAGTCATCGTTTCGTCTAATTCTCTTTTTTTTCTGTTGTAATCGTCTTTTAAGATCTCTAACTTTACTAAGACTTGTTTTTGTTTATCCATACATACTCCCTAATTGTTTTGCTAATTGTTGATCTGTTTCTACCTGACTTTTTATTGCTTCGTTGATTTGTTGTAACAGCTGGTCGTATTCTTGTTCTATTTTCGTAGCTTCGGCTAATGACTTTTCGCATTCTTGTACCGTTTCTACTACGATTTTCGCTTCTGTTGCCCCACCGTTTGATAACGCTGTAAGTATTTCTGCCTCGGTTAATTTTGATCCTATCCCTCTTGCATCGGAAAGCGTGTTTTGCCATAATTCTTTTGCGTTCTCAATGGCTGTATCAAACATCGCTTTTAAATCTCTGATTTCTCCCTGTAGCGTTTGTTTCATTCCTTGAGTAATCGCCAATCCTTCTGCTGCATCTAAAAAGATTTCTTCTGCTGAAGACAAGCCGCCGCCGCTTTTCATAAAACCCTTGCGTAAATTGTTGATAGCTGATAATTGCTGATTTGTTGCGTACTTAGCTAATTGAAGACTGCCTTCTTTGTCTGTGAGAATGTTACCATCTTTGTCAAACTGGTAGCCGCCCCACATATGTTGATCCACAGCCCCTACTTTTTTAGAATCTACTCTTATTAAATGACCCACTGTTGACTTCCCTACACCATAGCCAATTGGGACGAGGTCTTTTGCGTCTACATAATTAAATAATACATCTAAACTGTTTAATGCTTTGACCGTATCTTGTTGTTTTGGCGTTAAGTTAGAATAGATGTTTGGCCCTTGATAAAAGAACCCGCCATTAATACGACCGATATCTTTTTTATTTACATTAGCAACAGCATACTGCGCATTCATCGAGCCCAAAGAGTGACCATAAACATAGACTTGAGCGTTAGGATATAACCTCATAGCTTCTTTTAGCGTATTTGCAGAAGATTGTAATTGCGGTGTCACTACCGGCGCGCCACCGTTAATTATTTGAATGGCTGTTGGAACGTCATTATCTAGCCAGTCTTTTCTTACATCATCGTATTCTTTATCAAATGGATTTAATACGTTGCTAACAGATGGTGCAGTTGATCCCTTATACAAAACCGTAATTTCTTGAACTTGATTTCTTTCTGAGAGAGAAGCTGTAGGGGGAACGTATTTATCAGTGATTACAAAGGATTGTTCGCCAGTTGGCTTATTGTTTACTTGAGATACGTAGCCTATTTTTTCTTTATTTTTCCCAATCTTTACCGGATCAGATTCACTATACGGAAGGTATTGTTGCTTAGCTATCTCTACTCTTTGCTCATCTGTATAGTCATTAGTCGGCATTCCCTTTTCCCTCCAATAATTTTTCCAATTCGGACGAATTACCACCCCCATCATCAATCAACTTGTTATCATCCGTACTATTCAATACAAAAAATACATATAATTTAGAATTCCCGTTAATAAATAAAGTAACATTTATACCACCCATAGGATTATGTTTAATACTTTCTTTATCAATTTCATAAGTCTTAATTATGCCGTCATTGGTTAAAGCTTTTGAATCTAAATTCTTTAACCCGTCTTCAAATATTTTTTTGGCTTCATTGCTATAAACAATGTTCGTCATCTCTTCATTTAATTTTTTAGAATCCATATATTTTTTTCCCCCTATAAATAAAATAATCAAGATAATAATTCCCGCTAAGACCAGCAATTTTTTTCTCAATTTCCCGCCTCCTAAAACTAAACTATTTCTTATTTAAGAGTAACAATAAACAGAGCACAAAGCAATATTATTCATACTAATCAACAATCAAAAAATCTCCACTAAGAATTCATTTCTAAGTGGAGATTTTTTGTTGTAGATACTTTCCTTTAATTGTTATAACATGACACTTGTTTTTAATCATTTTCCCAGCGACATATTGTAGCAAAGCCCTACATATCAGGAGTTACAAAAAGTATCTTTATCTATCGTTCAACTTAATGTACACTAATCATGACATGAAATAACCTGTAATATGAAGGAGGCCTTCTATGAAAATCGGAAATAAATTAAAAGAGCTTCGGGTGGCAAATGGCTACACACAAGAAGAGCTTGCTACTATTTTAAGTGTCTCTCGTTCAACAATTTCCAGCTGGGAAATTAACCGAACCTATCCAGACTTAAGTATGCTCGTTTCATTGAGTAAGCTTTATAGCATAACAGTCGATCAGCTAATCAATGAGGATGAACAATTGATTGATGTTCTATCGAATGAAAGCAAAAAAAATCATAAATTCAAGAAAATTATTTATGTACTATCAGGACTCGTTTTTGTTCTAGCTCTGATAGCAAGCTTTACACTTTTGCATACAAATAACACAACAAAAAATAGCATCCAACAATATGAGTGGGCAGACTATGCTGATTATATCGAAACTATTAATGACAGTTATTTTTATAAAAAAGCGTTTATAAGTGAAATTATTGATACGTTACCTAATGGAGCTGAAACGAAATTAGTGCAGTCGCCAATAAAAAATACAGACTATATAACCCAGACAACATTGAAGATAATGAGAAATGAAAAAAATACGATTGATTCTATTACCATCTTGGACAAAAAAACAAGTGAACAGCAATTACAAGAGAAATTTGGAGGCAACATTCAAATAGAACAATATAAAACATTACAAAAATTTAATGATGTTCTAGAAGATACTAGTTCCGAAGTAAAATACAAAAAGAAGACCGGAGAACAGCTTGTTTTCTTACGTTATGAGGATGAAAGTATTACTGCTTTTTTTAGAACGGATTAAATTAAAAAAATATTTTAGGAGGTACTGTATGAAAAAAATTGTAAAAGTAATTTTATGGGTAAGTTTAGTTGTAGGTATATTCTTCTTGCAGTCGATGAAAACAGAGGCTGCAGAAACAGCCCCCCTTGAGGAATCACAAACAATTAAAAAAATCAGTCCTAGGGGATTAGTATCTGTTAACAAGTCAATTACTAGATACTTGTATTGGAATCAAATCACCCAATATTATGATTACTCTGAGTATAATATGGGCGCTTGGTGGCGCGGACGCTTAGCGCGTACAAATGCAACTTTAGTAAACGGCTTATGGCAAGTAACCTACACAGGAAAGATATACGCGACTTTTTAAACATTGGCAATTCAGTTAACTAAAGAAGGGGGAAAAGAAGAACAGGTAATGACGCAGTTTCTATTACCTGTTCTTCTTTCCTATTTTCTGTTTTGTTTTAAAAAAAGAAACAAAATCAATAGATATCTAAGGACTGATAGCTACATTTTCGAGTTTGGAAAATGTTTTTTCACCTGACTAACCCCACAGATATAATTCATATCCACATCATAAAATTTGGCAAGTTTAATGATCGAATCCAAAGGAATTCTTGTTTTCCCATATTCATAATCAGCATAGGTTCTCTGCCCTACATTTAACAACCTAGCAACTTCTTTTTGTGTATAATCATTATCTTCACGTAATGATCTTATCCGGTTAATATAGTCCATCCCTATTCCCCTTTTTTTGAACATCGTACAATAGAGTTTAAAACTCTATATCATTTTAGAGTTATAAACTCTTAAAACAGTCATAATCTTTTCCTCAGGATTTAGGAAATGCCTTTTTTGCATTACTGACACCACAAATATAATTCATATCTACATCGTAAAATTTAGCCAATATAATGAGCGAACTGACAGGAATTCTTGTTTCTCCGTATTCATAATCTGCATAGGTTCTTTGTCCTACATTTAACAATGCAGCGATTTCCCTTTGTGTGTAATCATTATCTTCACGCAGCGCTCGTATCCTTTCAAAATAGTTCACAGTTCTTTCCTCCTTTTTCAAATTATTTTATTATAGAGTTATAAACTCTATTGACTTTTAGAGCAATAAACTCTAAAATAGATTTAAGAAGATATCTATCAAAATAAAAGTTAGGAGGATTCCCATGGCTCACCCAATAAAAATGATTACCTATCAAGACTTACATAAACTGATTCACTCAGTAAAACAACTGGAAAACTGGCATGAAAGATTCAAACAAATAAACGAAGATTCTCCAAAACCGACTATTTCCGATGCTTTCTTTTATGAACACGAGAAAATAGTAAATGATTTGAATGATGAAGCGAAAAAGCTCAAACGAAAAAAGAAACTGAAATACTTTGTGATTTAAGATCCTAGCAGCAAATTAGGATTTTAAAATTGCCCAAGCATCAGCCGAACCGAGCTTGAGCAACAATAAATTGAAAAGCAGCTATTAAAGTGAGTAATTAAACTTTAATAGCTGCTTTTTCATCGTATTATTCTTTATTTTTTTCAATCACCATGCAATTAAACTTCTTCAATTCCCAAAATTCACCTTTAGTTAAACATTTACATATGATAAACTATTTTTAATATAAAGATTATTTTACATTAAGGAGGGAAATCTATGGCGAACATCAAGAGCAATACAGGCACCGCAAGTTTAATCGCCACTTCTATCGCTCGATCGTTAGATGGCTTATCCACTGGCGGCGTTATTACAAGCGATACTCAAACGACTATTTCAGGAAATACAACTGCGGCTGAAGCAATCCAAGCCATGTCGGATACTACAAATAGCGTGCTTCAAGCTGTTGGTCAAGCTTCCACTAATTTACAGTCAATTGCGGCTGATTTTGAAGCGATGGATCAGGCGACGAGAGCTATCTTTACCAGTCCGCTTCCTACCTTTAGCGGAGGGAGCAGCCAATGAACCAAACAATCGAAACTATTCAAGCTGAAAAAAGGCAGTTGAACAGGAAAATGGAGCAAATTGAAACTCAACGGCGCAACATTCACCAACTTGAAGCAGAATATGATGATTTTTTTCACCGCTTGACTCATTATACTTCCGAATTGCAAGCAGCTTATTGTAACTCTACTAATCATTGGTATCTTGAAGATCAAGTAATTGATTTGCAAATCCAACAGAGAAACATTTTCAACTCATTTGAGGAAAGTCATGAAATTTTACATAAACAACAACGCGGGCTAGAAAACGAATACGAAGAACTTGCTTATGCGCATAAACGTTTATTGGCTGAGGAGGAGAAGGCTCATGGTTAAAATGGTGCTCGCTGCTTCTCAAACCCAAGCGTCCAGCGTTTCTTCAAAGAGTACCGCAACTGTACAAGCGTATGAAAATCTGATACAGTCATTACAGTTATTTGTTAATGAAGAACAGCTTAAATCTATGGCGTATGATAATGCGAAAAACTATTACAGCTCTGTGTTGATTCCGTTTGTCAAAGCGAGCATTTTATTAACCGAAGCAGTAGCTGAGGCGTGTCAAAAATTTACCGATACGTATCAAGCCGAAGTAGATAGCTGTGACTTGGATTCAGAAGTTTTGGAAAGACAAATTAATGAAGCACAGGTACAAATCAATCGTTTAGAAGCCATTTGGCGAGAGAATTCTCTGAAAGATATTCCTGATAATATAAAAGGCAATCAACTATTTCAAAACGGTCAAACGATGGAACGTATCTTTAATATGAAAACGATGCTACAAGACAAATTAAATAAGCTCCTGCAATTTGAAGCATCCTCGCCACAATTATTTGCGAACATCTCAAATTTAAAGGCAATTGTCGACAAAGGTAGAGCACAAGCCTCGAGCTCATGGAATGGTAGTTCTTTTACTATCCCAACAGATTTATCATGGACCGGAACAATTGGTGCCAGTTGGCAGCTAAGGGATAAGCGGCTGAAGGGAATTGACGATCAAAAAGTTGAACAGCTAAAGGAATATACGATATACGCTGTGGTCTACTATGATTTAGACGGCAATCCTAAAGTCATGTGGCAGTTGGAAAAAGACGGTAAAGGTCTAATGAATCCCGAATTGTATCAGTATTTGGACAAAGCAGGTGTTTATTTAGATCCTGATATGTTCGAATTTATGGATTATGACAGCTGGAATGCAAAGATCAAAGATGGTTGGCGCAACGGCTACAACTATGTCACGGGCGAAACGTATAATCCCTTACTTGGCGGCTTAGTGGCTGGTTCACAGTATGCAGAAGATGTTTATACATGGATCAATGAAACTGATATTGGCATTGCTTTACAAACCTTAGGCTTTACCTATGCGACCTATCGAATGGCGACACAAAATGGTTCGGTTACTGTGGATAACAAGAAAAGTAACGATTTTAATCAAACTTCAAAAGATTTATCACAGTTTGAAAAATTAAAGGGAGAATATGCTTCTAAGGAAATTCCTAACGCTGATAGAATCGGTAGTGGCTTAAAAGATGATCCTAGCCACAGATCTGCAAGTTTTGTGTCGGAAGAACAACTTGCCAATGGAAGGGTTACAAGTTTTACTGGTAGTGATAATAAGTCATATTCATTGCTTCAAACAAAAGGAAACTTAAATGGAGTGGATGGAATATACGAATACATTTTAGATTCTACGGGAAAGATAACTCATCAAAGATTTATTACAGGTGGTAAAATCACAGGTTTCCCAAATCAAAAAGTTCCTAAAGGAGGTTATTAATTTGTATAAAAAATATGATTTTTCACTAACAGAAGAAAAATGGAGCTGGCAAGAATTATTATTTGGCTTAGAAAACAAAATAATTGAAAAAAAAGATATTATAAATTACGCTACTCACATTCTTGAAGAAGACATTCAAGGCTTCGATTTAGTATTAAAAATAGCTATAGCTGATGAACACGAGGACATAGTTTCCTATTTGCATGAGTTATGCTATTTAGAAACACCTGAACAGGATAGTTTTATCAAAGATAAATGGAGATACGTACTTTTGAAAGAACTATATAAACAAAGAGCTAATATTGATAATTTTAATGGAAAAGTTGAAGAGATCTATGCTGATTTTGATTATCCAGAAGATATGGCTGGTTTTATTGGTTACATGCCTTCAATTGAGGGAAAAAGTATGGATGAATCATGGCAGGAGTATTTAAAGAATGCTAAAGACAAGTTTGAGTCCTACTAAAAAGTAATTTATTAGAATGTGTCTAGTGTTAATTCCATTCAAACTGATCACACTTTGATAACACTCTGTTAAAAATACACGTAATTCAAATCTTTTTATATTGCTTAAAACAGTATAAAATCAACTGTTTCCTATTATACAAAATCAACTTACTTTTGAGTAGGAATAATTAAAGAAATCGTGAGACCCTTTGATATTAAAGGGTCTCTCAGTTTTTTTGGTAATGCAACCATTTTACAAACTAAAAACTTTCTACAAAAGAAATTAACTATTCAATATTTAGCATTTACTAGATACTTTTATAGAAAGACAGAGTAAATGCTATCCCATCTAAAAATTTCATAATGAATTCAGCGCTCAAGCTGTTTTATAACTGATTTATTACTCTCTAACCAGTTATGAAAAACTCTTCGGGACTTAATCCTTTCTGCTCAAACCACTCAATCATACTTTGTATTTTTCCATTTTTAAATAATAAAAATGCTGGTGATTGGCTAAAACCATATTTTCTTTTGAAATCCATCCACCGTTTCTTATCAGAATGTATATTACTGATTTCAACCAAATATAGCGAATTTTTTAATGGAAATGTTTCAACTTCTTTTTTTTTTTAGTTTTTGAGAACATGGAGCAATCACTACACTCGCTATTTCCAATGTAAACAAAAAGATCGTCATTTTCTGTAACTTTTTTCAAAAGAATCTATAGTAGATGCAAAATATTTTTTCATTGTATCTAATGAAAATTATCCAAAGATTGATAACGCTTTCTCTAAGTAGTATTCTTATATAGAGGAGGTAATTATATGAGATATTTATTTGGATTTATTTTTTTATTAATAAGTATTTGGCAGTTCATAATCACTTGGCGTACATTCACTGGTCTTAAGAAAGATGGAGATAAAAATACTTCTCCTTTTATTATGCTAGGTCTATGGAATAGTTTAGTATTTGCTTTGATTTTTATCGCAGTCGCATTCATGTGTTTTTTCGTTAACTTTTAAGTGTTTCTGTTTAAAACGCAATTTATCCAAAAAAAGTAGAAGGATATTTATCGAGTGAAGAGACCCCCAAAAGTTAAACATTTTCGGGGCAATACATCCCCTTCTACTTGCGACGTTATATTATATAACAATTAATTTTTGATTATCAAGATACACCTCTGCCTTAGCACTTATCAAATTTGCTAGTCATTTGCTTAAATGTTTGTTTCTCTTGAGTTGCCCATTTCCTTTTGCTGTGGTAGAAAATCCAGCAACAAAGCTTGTACAATTGCTTTTTATACGTTCTATCTTCATTGAGTAAGCTTTATGACGTTACAATTGATCGATGTTTTATCGAATGAAAGCAAAAAAATCATACATTCAAAAAAATATTTATGTACTATCAGGACTCGTTTTTGTTCTAGCTCTGATCGCAAGTTTCATACTTGATTCTATTACCATCTTGGACAAAAAAACAAGTGAACAGCAATTAAATGAAAAAACAGCATTGGAAGTAAATACATTCACTTCCAATGCTGTTTTATTCATCCTTCTTTCAACAACCGCCATACTTTACTGCGGCTGATTTGCAATTGCTCTGCCGTTTTTGTTCGGTTGCCGTTGTTTTCTTCCAAGCTTTGTTCGATTACCAGTCTTTGAATTTCGGCCATGGTTTTGCCTTTTAGAAAATCAACTGAGCGATTCGGCTTGTTTTGCTCCATGGATCTTTCAACGCTTAATTGCTTCTTCACGGTTTCTAGTGAGATAAACACACTTCTTGTTTGGCTGATCATCGCACGGATGGCTTTTTTTAATTGGCGAAAATTGCCCGGCCAGTCATAGCTCAGCATTTCATCCATCGCTGCTGTATCAAAGCCTAGCGTAGCTGTATTTAATTCGTTATTAATTTCGTAAATATACAGACTGATAATGGCATTTAATTCACTTTTGCGCTCGCGGATCGATTGTAATTCTATTTGGTACAAATCATCCAAAGAGCTGATTTCTTCGATTACTTCCGGTTGTTTTGGTGCAAAAAAGAGCCACTGATTTTCGCTGTTGTCCTGCTGTTTAATAAAATAGAGAAGATCCTGCAGGCGTTCCAGCGTTTTTTCTGTAATACCGTCCACAAAAAAGGTCGCATCGTAGTCATATAGCGGCGAGTTTGCGGTATCAAAGAGGTTAAACCACAGATTATCCGTTGCCTTCGCATCTAAATGCAGCTGCCAAAACTTTCGGTCTTTTTCAAACGAATGAATGATTTGCTTTAAGCTTGATTTTCCCGTACCCGGCTCGCCAATAATCATCATTTTACTTTGACGCTTAAGCTCTGTTTCTAAAATAGTGATTGTATCGCCAATTAAGAGGGCGCTGTTTTTATTTAGCTCTTGCTGAAAAATCATCGGTTCAAGGAAAGTTTGAGTAGTCGGAGCCGGCAGCGTCTTCGAAAGAATAAAGTAGTAATTCTGACCATCATTGGCTCCTTCGATCAGATAGATTTTGCCATAATATTGTTCGTAGAAGCTGACTCTTTGCCCGCTTTTCACTTCCTGTTTTTTCAAATAATTCTTAACTAAACTAATGATGCCTTTGTTTTCTCCGGCAACTTCACTGTAGACTAGCTGTTTTTGCTGATTAAATACTGCGACAGAAAAAGTTAGGTTCTTTTGTAGTTTCTGTAAAAGCTCCGATTGTAGCCGCAGATTTTGTAAATTACTGCCTATGTTCAAGGCATTTTTGATCGCATTTTCGACACTTTCTTCCCCAGTCTCAATTAAAATTGAGTTCAAACCCATAGCTTGCGCTGTTTTGTAGGTGATGCGGTCTCCAATAATCAAGGAATAGCCGCTGCGTTTCAGCGCTTCAATCAAGTCAGGCAGCTCGCTTTGATTTTGGATAGTGATGACGTCTACATTTTTATCTAAAATTTCTGATAGAATTTGAACCTGTTTCGTAATATTGGAAAAACCGATAAATGTATATTTTTGATCATAATGATCGACCATTTTAATAATTCTTAAAATATCTAAAATTGATATTTCTACTTCCACCACCGGCAAACGGCTGGCTTTTCTAATCTCCTGCGCCGTCCCTCCGCGGGAAATGATTAAATCAAATGACTTTTCCTTCGCTAAAGCAATCTGAACGCCCTGCTCCAAATCGCCTACAAAGGTTTCTAAATAAATCTCGGGATATTTTTTCCGCAGTTCTTCAAAGCGTACTTGTAAATTTTCATAGGGACTAATCGCCAAGATTTTTAACATGTTCTCCGCCACCATTCGTTTCATTTTAAAACAATTTTTATAGCAAGTATAAACATAGTGTAAAACAAATTATAAATTGTTTCAATATAAAACAATAAAAGCGGTTTCATCTATTGTTCCATTTATGTAATCGTTTTATTATAAGTTTGTAATCCGGATGCACAAAATTCTATGGAGGTTTCGATTGATGAAAATATTAGATACAGTTAAAAAAGTGCCCGGCGGTATGATGGTGGTTCCATTGCTGTTAGGTGCCTTGACGAATACGTTTTTCCCTAGCTTTTTTGCTTTGGGTGGGTTTACAGAGGCTCTTTTTAAAACAGGGGCGACGGCTCTTTTAGGCGCTTTTCTTTTTTGTAGTGGCGCTCAAATTAATGTGAAGCAAGCTGGAATTTCGGTTTATAAAGGCGTTGTTTTACTGATTACTAAAGTGTTGATTGGTGCGTTACTTGGTATTTTAGTGAATCATTTTTTCGGAATTTATGGTGTTTTAGGTATTAGTCCTCTTGCAATTGTTTCTTCATTGACGAATAAAAACGGCGGCTTATATGCAGCGCTTGCCGGTGAATATGGTGATTCTACAGATGTTGGTGCAACGTCAATCATTGCTTTAAGTGATGGTCCTTTCTTTACGATGATTGCTTTTGGCGCGACTGGCTTAGCACAGATTCCTTTAAATGCTTTGTTGGCAGCAGTTATGCCGATTTTAATTGGTTTTATTTTGGGTAATTTAGATGAAAATATTCAAAAATTCTTAGCTCCCGGTACTTCTTTATTGATTCCTTTCTTTGCTTTTCCTTTAGGGGCTGGCTTAAATCTTAGTCAGTTGCTTACTGCTGGAATCTCCGGCATTCTTTTAGGGGTATTTTGTACACTTATTACTGGTTTGGCTGGTTTCTTTGTCTTTCGGATTTTGAAATTCAAATTCCCGGCGGTCGGTGCAGCGGTCGGTGCTACTGCCGGAAATGCGATCGGTACTCCTGCTGCGGTGGCAGCGATTGATCCAAGCTTTTCAAAAATCGCTTCTGAAGCGACTGCTCAAGTTGCAGCAGCTATTATTATTACTGCGATTCTTTGCCCTATCCTTGTAAGCTTTTTGGATCGGGTGGATAAAAAACGTCGCAATCGAAAAAGTGAGGCTTTGACAAATGAACAATAAAGCATTGATTATTGCAGATGACTTTACAGGCTCCAACGATACTGGGGTTCAATTAAGAAAAAAAGGACTTGATGTGGAAGTATTGCTTTTTCCAACAGAAGAAGCCTTAGATCATTCTGTTGTTTTAGACACAGAATCACGCATTTTACCGCCTGAGGAAGCTTATCAAAAGGTGAAGGCGCTGACAACGAAGGTTGCCCAAAATAACGATTTTCAATTTATCTATAAAAAAATAGATTCCACGTTAAGAGGTAATATCGCCAAAGAAATCCAGGCCGTGATGGATGTCACACAGCCGGATGAAATTATCATAGCGCCTGCATTTCCCAAAATTAAACGAACCACTAAAAATGGTCGCCATTATTTAGACGGTAAGCCCTTGATGGAAACGGAAATCGCCAATGATCCATTAACGCCCATCTGGACAGACGATATAATGGAGTTATTGAAAAAGGATTTTACCAGCACGATTGTTTTGCATTCAGTAGCCGATTTAGCCCAAGGAATTTGGCCGGAAGGGTTGATCCATATTTTCGATATTCAAGAGGACAGCGATTTGGAACGCTTGGCAAGCATTGCCAAAAAACGCGACAAGAAGCAGCTGTTCGTTGGCTCAGCCGGCTTAGCAGAATATCTTTTTGAAAAACCACAATTACCAACGCTCTCTGTTGTAGGTAGCGTGAGTGAAGTCAGCCTGCAGCAAATGAACGTCGCGGAGAAAAACGGCGTTCTATCTGTCACCATTGATTTAAATGATTTAGTTGCGGAAAATCGCATTGCTAAATATAGCCAGCTGCTGGAAGAATCGCTTAAAAAAGGCGATACGATTTTGACAGTCACCCGCAAAAAAAATGATTACACCGAAACAATTGACTTGTTCAATCGTTTGGGCATTCCTGATAAAAAAGAAATCAGCCGAATCATTCGCGAGTCCTTAGCAAAAATCACCGCCAATACCTTAAAAAGCACCGCTGTTTCCGGCCTTTTTCTAACCGGCGGCGATACTGCCATTGAAGTAATCCATGAGCTTCAAGGAACCGGCTGTAAAATTTTAGCTGAGGTCGAGCCTGGGATTGTCCAATGTCAATTACTAGGCGGCGCTTTTGAAGGATTACTGATTACCACCAAGGCGGGCGCTTTTGGGAAAGAAGATTCTTTGTATAATAGTATTCAAAAAATGAAATAAAGAAGGTATGAATGATGAATGATTTAATCGGTATTACAATTGGTGACCCTTCAGGCATTGGTCCTGAAATCACTCTAAAGGCTTTAAAAAGCAACAATGATTATTTGAATCACACCATTATTTTTGGCACGTTGAGCATTATGGAACATTACCGTGATTTGCTTAATATTACGACGCCGATCAATGTCATTGATGATGTCAGCCAGTTTAAGCAAGGCTCGCTAAATCTTTTTAATGTTGTAGATCTGCCACTAGCTGAAATTCCGATTGGTGAAGTGAGTGCAACTTCCGGCGATGCTGCTTATCAATATTTAGACGTTGCAATTAAGCTGTCTTTGGCAGGGAAGATTGGTCCGGTCGTCACTGCGCCGCTAAATAAAGAAGCATTGCATTTAGGCGGACACAATTTTGATGGACACACGGAAATTTTCGCTACCTTAACTAAGACAAAGAAATATACTATGATGCTCTGGAGTGAAAGATTAAGTGTTGTCCATGTCTCAACCCACGTTGCCTTACGCAAAGCCTGCGATCTTGTCAAAAAGGAACGAGTCATGGAATGTATTGATCTTGCGCAAGCGGCTCTTTTAAAGCTTGGCATTCAACAGCCCCGCATTGCTGTTGCTGGTCTAAATCCACATATTGGGGAAGCTGGTCTCTTTGGCAATGAAGATATTGAAGAGATCACGCCAGCGGTTGAACAAAAACAGCAGGAAGGACTGAATGTCACTGGACCTGTGCCACCGGATACGGTCTTTCGCAGTGCAGCAAATGGCGACTATGATATCGTGGTAGCTATGTATCATGATCAAGGACATATTCCAATGAAAATTCTAGCTTTTGATGAAGGGGTTAACGTTACCTTAGGATTACCGATCATTCGAACTTCTGTTGATCACGGTACAGCCTTCAACATTGCCGGCAAAGGAATTGCCAATGAACAATCCATGCTTGAAGCGATCAAGCTTGGCGTAAGATTTTCGGAGGAAGCTTAAAAGCTCTTTGGCTTTTTAGTTGTCTAATGATTTAAAACGATAAACCGTGTTAGTAATCTTTATCCTAGTTTGGGATAAGATTACTGCACGGTTTTTTATTGATTAGATGATAGTTATTCAGTAGAGGATTTTCATTAAAAAACATTTTACTTACAACAAAGTAAAAGTAAGAAAAAACCTTAATAATCCTTATGAGCAAGGGTTATTAAGGCTTTTCAGCTAATATATAAATTCTTTCATTTAATAGGCATTATTTTTCATAAGGAGTTATGTTATAAATGAATACGCGTCCCGCTTTGTCCTTGAATTGCTTCGGAAGCTAATTCGAGGAGCCCAATAATCGCTTGACGGTTTGGTTTACTTTCAGCAAAACCGATCGCTGCTTCGACTTTAGGCAACATACTGCCGGAAGCAAATTGGTTTTCTTTGATATATTGCTGCATTTCAGCAACACTGCTATCTCTAAGTGCTTTTTGATTTTCTTTGCCAAAGTTCACAAAGACATGCTCTACAGCGGTTAACACCACGAAAATATCCGCTTCAATCAGCTCTGCCATTTTTGCTGCTGCAAAATCTTTATCAATGACTGCATCAACGCCATGATAGACAGGCCCTTCGTAGGCAATCGGCACACCGCCACCACCGCAGGCAATCACGATTTGGCCGGCTTGCACCAGCGTGCGCAAGCTGACTTTTTCATAAATATCTATTGGTTTTGGTGAGGGAACTATTCGGCGCCAGCCGCGGCCGGCATCTTCTTGATAAACATTGCCGGTTTCTTTCATTAATTGTTTAGCTGTCGCTTCATCATAATAGCCGCCAATAGGTTTGGTCGGTTCTTGAAAGGCAGGGTCTTTGGGATCAACCACTACTTGTGTAATTAAGGTGACCACCGGTTTTTCACCTAAATTTCGTGCCACTAATTCTTCATCAATGGCTTGCTGTAAATGATAGCCGATGTAGCCCTGACTCATCGCAGTGCATTCTGGAAAAGGAACGACCTCTTCCGGCGACTGACTGGTTTCTTCAAAGGCCAACCGGATTTTGCCCACCTGTGGTCCATTACCATGAGCAATGACCACTTGATGCCCTTGTTCAATCAAATCAACAATCGATTTTGCCGCCGTTCTCGCTTTTTCCAGCTGCTCCTTGGCAGAATTTCCTAGGGCATTTCCACCTAAAGCAATGACTATTTTTGACATGTCCTTCACTCCTAGCGTTTCGGTTCTTGTTGTGTAATACAGTGAATATTGCCGCCGCCATAGACGACTTCCACGGTATTTACGCCGACGACTTTTTTATTTGGGAACATCGCTTGAACTTGCTGTAAAGCCAAGGCATCGTTCGCATCTCCATATTGCGGTACAATTACTCCATCATTTGTAATTAAAAAGTTCATATAGGAAGCAATACAGATATCTCCGTCTTCTCTCGGCATGGTTCCTTCGACAAAATCAATTTTAAAGGAGCCTTTAATCGTCACATTCTCAACCGGACAGCATAATTTATGAACCTTTAATTGACGACCTTTGGCATCGGTCATTTTAGTTAAACGTTGGTACGCATCTTGCGCTGCTTCGTAAAACGGACTATTTTTATCTTCGGTGTAAATGCAGGCTACTTCTCCCGGCGCTATAAAGCAAGCCACATCGTCCACATGCCCGTTGGTTTCTTCCGGATCAATACCGTCTCCTAGCCAAAGGACTTTTTCACAGTTTAAATAGTCACATAATTTTTGTTCAATTTCTGCTTTTGTCAGCTGTGGATTACGACCGTCGCTTAATAAGCACATTTCTGTGGTCAAAACAGTTCCTTCGCCGTCTACGTGAATCGAGCCGCCTTCTAGCACAAAATCATCGGTGCGATAAGAATCAACATGCTCAATTTCACAAATCTTTTGCGCCACTAAATCATCTTGATCCCAAGGGAAATATAAGCCATCTACCAAACCGCCCCACGCATTAAACGTCCAGTCCACACCGCGGATTTCGCCTTTATCATTAATCACAAACGATGGACCGCAATCACGAACCCAGGCATCGTTATTGGACATTTCGTAAACTGTAATTTCAGGCGGCAATTGCCGGCGACAATTTTGAAACTGTTGCTGTGAAACGACTACATTCATCGGGGTAAATTGACTGATTGCTTTAGCGACATTTGTAAAGGCTTCTTGCACCGGCTTGCCGCCATCACGCCAGTTGTCTGGTCTTTCCGGCCAAATCATCCAAACCTTCTCCTGCGGTTCAAATTCTCCCGGCATTCTAAAGCCGTCTTGTTTTGGGGTACTTCCTACAATTCGTTTAGCCATTTTCCTTCGTCCCTTTCTTAATTTTTTTCACAAAAATAATTCCTTCACCAAACAAAATAAAGATGATCGCACCAATGGTTATCGGTAATTTTTCACTTAACGCATCCGGACTAAAATCCAAAGGAAGTGCAGTGAAAATCAAAGAAATAACAATCATAATCATCGGTAATGCGACTAAAAGCTTCAAAAATCCTGGTTTCCCGCTTACCTTAAATGGTCTTGGAGTGTCCGGATCCATCTTTCTAAGCTTATAAAATGCTGGAAAGACCGGCACATAGGACAGCAAGAACATTACCAAGTTCAATGAGAAAAAGGCCCAGAATAAATCTTGATTGGGTAAAATAGGTGCTAGAACGATCACTATTGAAGCTACGATGCCATTCATTAACGCTGCACCAATCGGCATGTCGTTTTTCTTACTTCTCTTTTTGAAAAATTTTGGCATGTCGCCATTTTCAGCAGCATAGCACGCTGTACTATTCACACCTAATGACCAAGAAATCATATTTCCAAATAAGGTTAGTAAGAACAGAAAGGCCATTAACATAATAAACCAGCCTTCTGTTGAGCCTGTTAGTAATTTAAAGCTGTCCATCATTCCACTACCTGTACTAATTTGATCTGTGGGAATTGCCACACCGATACCAAACGCTGAAAAAATATAAATGGCCGCAATCACCAAACCGGCAGCAATAATAGATTGAGGAATTTGCTTTTTAGGATTTTCCATATCATTCGCAAAGGTACAAATAACTTCAAAGCCCAACAGATTAAAAATGATCACTGAAATAAAGGATAAGCTGCGCAAATCAAAGGTTGGAATCATTGATTTCAGCGTAAATTCATTCGCTACACCTTTCGTCAAAGCAACGTATAAGCCCAGTCCGCCAATCAGCACCGCTAAAATCATTTTAATTACCGCAGCACCATTTAAAATCCAGATACTATCACTTACCGGATAAAAGCTAATCCAAACAATAATCCAGGTAAACAGCAATTCCACCACAATCATCATCGGCGTGGAAAACTTGATTCCTGTGATTGTCGTTAATAAATCCGGTGTCATAACCGCTAACGAAGCTAACCATAATGGATAGTTAATCCAATAATACCAAGAAACTCTGGAGCCCCAGCGATGACCATACGCTTTGGTGACCCAGTCATAAATCCCGCCTTCGCCAATATACGTGGTGCCCAATTCAGACGAAATTAAGCCGTACGGTAATAAAAACGCAATTAATAAGAAAATCCACCAGAAAAATTGGGAATTGCCAATGGCGGCAACCGGCGCAGCTGCTTCAGCCACAAAAACAACGCAAATCACCGACAAAATGGCACTGGCTAAACTAAATTTCTTTTTTCCCTCCATGACTATTCTTCCTCTCTTTGTAAACCAAGGTTAGGACAGGAAGCAAACAGATCTCTGCCCCAACCTCAAACCACATGTTACAGACTTTGAGTATCCAGAAATACTTCCAGTTCTTTTTTGGCTTCTGCTTGTTTTTCTAAGTCATAAGGATTTTTAGCTGCATAGTCATTCATTAAATAAACAAGTAACCCGCGAATAGACGTTAAACGGTTTTCCGCTTCATCAAAACAAATGGAATTTTTGCCGTCAATCACTTCATCCGTGACTTCTTCTCCGCGAGTTGCAGGCAAGCAGTGCATAAATTTACAGTTCGCACCTGCACGATCCATCATTGCTTGATTGACTTGATATTTTGGATAAAAGATTTTCATGCGTTCTTCTTCAGATAATTCAGCCTCATAAAGACCATACCAAACATCTGTATATAAGAAATCTGATCCTTCTACAGAATGTTCATCATCTGTCACAAGGAAGCTGCCGCCTGAAACTTCACAGTTTTTCGCTAATTTTGCTTGATGCTCTTCATTTAATTGGAAGCCTTTAGGCCCAAAATGGACGAAGTTCATTCCCATTTTCGTTGTAATTAAACCTAATGAGAAGCAAACCTGTGTGGCATCTCCGACAAAAACTACTTTACAATCTTCTAATTTTTTTCCTTCTGGTAAATGTTCCACCATTGTACATAAATCGCCTAACTCTTGGGTTGGATGATTATAGTCAGACATCCCGTTAATAACTGGAATGGTGGCGCATCTTGCTAAATCGACAATACTATGATGACGTTCCACCCGAGCCATCACAATATCAACTAAACGAGATAACACACGGCTGGTATCTTCAATCGTTTCATGCCCGCCTAATTGAATTTGACCTGGGGCTAAATATTCTCCGTGCCCGCCCAGCTGTTCCATCGCTGTTTCAAAAGATACCCGTGTCCGAGTAGAAGATTGTTGGAAAATCATTCCTAAGGATTTATTCTTTAATAATTGTGGATAATAGCCATTTTTAATCGCTGCTTTAATTTTTAAGGATAGTTCTACTAAATAGGTCATCTCCTCTTTCGTATAAGTTTCTGTTGTAATGTAATCTCTTTTCATGCTTCTTTCCTCCTAAAGTTGTTTTTGTTTACAGGATGACTTTAGCAAGTTTAGGGGGATGTTTACTATCAGCCAAAAGATAGAAAACGCTTACCAAGCATACATATTTCTCTTCAAAAAAAGTTTATTTAAAGATATAAACTGCTGGTCTATCAAGGGTTTATAAAAGTTTAGGTGAATTTTCCGGTTGATTCCAACCACTCTGAGAATAGATAATGGTATAATTATTCTGAAGAATCGTTCTATTAAAATAAAAAGATGAAAGGGGTTTCCAACCGTGACAATCGTTTTTATTTATAATATTTTACTGATTATTTTGTATTCCTTTACCTCAACCTTCACCTTAAACCTCTATCTAAAAAACAAACAGCCTATTTTTCTATTGTTGCTCCTTTTAATGGTCATTTTTATTTGCGATAATGTCATTATTTATATGACAGAATTTATTAATTCGTTTGCAACGGAGTATAATCAAACCTTTATGACGGCGCCTTTTTTAAAAACCATTATTTTTATTTGCTGTAATTTTACTTATTTAAAAATTATGGCAACTATCGGAAAAACTAAACTAAAAAAAATTCAATTTATATTATTATTTCTAATCGGTTTATGGATGATCGGCATTCCGTTTTCTCAAAATTCTGCGTTAAAGGTCTGGCTGTATTATTTGCCGAATCAATTATATTTAATTTATCTGGGCTTCTATGCACTTAAGCTACGAGCGCAGCATTTATCCACGCTTGCAAAAAAATATTTGCGTTTTCTGGGCTGGCTAAGTATCTTCTTTGGCTTAGCAATTCTTTTAGAAGACACGTTTGTAATTTTTAATATCGATCAATATTCAGATATTGTCTTTAAAATCAATAATCGCAATCTCTCAGAAGATATATATTCTATTATTCTCTCCATTGCCATTATTTATTTCTGTAATCGTGATTTTCCCTTATTTACTAAAACAGAGCACCCACTGATTACCCAAGAACCAGATTCAAAAGAACTAATCCTGTTAAAGCCGTTTTGCGATACTTACCAACTAACCCACAGAGAACGGGAGGTTATTTCTCTACTTTTAGAATGTAAAAGCAATCAAGATATTGCCAATGAGCTTTTTTTATCGATCGGCACTGTGAAAACCCATATTCATAATATTTTTGTGAAACTAGATGTGAAAAAACGCTCGGAAGTCTTTGCCAGTTATCAATTATTTTCAAAACAGCAAATGGAGCATAGTCTATGACTACTACGATTGGAGGTGACTTATGAAGAGATATATCGCTCTTTTACGGGGAATAAATATAAGCGGGAAAAACAAACTGGGTATGACCGAGCTAAAAAAGGAATGTGAAAAGCTCGGCTTTATGGAGGTTGTGACTTATCTTAACAGTGGTAATATTATCTTTTCCAGTCCTATTGAAGCTACTGAGGATCTTTCCTTTAAAATTAAAGTAATGATACAACAAGTTTTTGGACTAGCGATTCCTGTTTATGTACTTTTGCAAGAAGAGTTACAAGAATTATTAGCCTATGCGCCTGATTGGTGGGGAAGTGAAAATAAAGCGAGCTATGATAATCTTATATTTATCCTGCCTCCATTATCTTATGAAGAGCTTTATGCTGAAATTGGTGCACCACATGAAGCCTATGAAAAAATTTATGCGTATAAAAATACTGTTTTTTGGTCTTTTAGCCGCAAGGATTATCAAAAGACAAATTGGTGGTCGAAGACTGCAACCTCGATCGTTAAAGACAGACTAACCATTCGAACAGCAAATACAGTAAGAAAAATAGCGGTAAAATAATTAGTTAATAGAACAGGAGTGAGGAAATTGTCAGAGAAGGATTTTTTTAATTATTTAACGTTAGCCTTAAAAAATTTAGGTAGTACCAAAGCGCTCATTTATAATATTGAACATGAAACAAAACGATTGATGAAGGCTTATTCTCCAGAGGAAGTAGCCAAAAAAGTTAAGAGTTGAATAGCTGAAAAAACAAAAGCTGCTTAAACCCTTGTGTGCGTTTAAGCAGCTTTGATTATTCCATGCCCAATGCTTTAATTATTTCATCGTACAATTTTTCACTATCTAACAAGCCATACTCTTTTTTAGAAATAGCTATAACTGGCACTTTGGGGAAATTTTCTTCGATCTCTTCTTTAGCATAGGCAAAAGAAGGGGTTAATAATATGAGATCTGCTTCTTCGGCATACTGTTTTATCTTATTGGAATTGTATGTCTCGATCGTAATATTTTGTCCCTTCTTCTTCATAAGTAATTCTAACTTCCTATGTAATTCTTGAGTTGGTAAAAGACCTTGATCCGTGATCAAACTAAACACAATATCAAAAATCATTACTCTTTTTGCTAGATTTTGGTTCGTTGTTTGTTTTTGTGTAGTTTTCATTTGCTGGCTTCCTTTCATTTTAGAAAAAAGATTGGATTTTTTTACGTAAGATTTCATCAACAGAAACATTAAATAATTATTCAGGTTTAAAAGCGTTTGTAGATCCGGAGTGCTCTCATTTCGATACAGCTTGTGGCATAACCTTCAAGGTTTTAGACATGGCTTTGGGGATTAACTTTTTTGATTGTCTTCACTTATCTTTCCATATTGTTCGTACTGTACATGTGCCCAGTAATGTTTAATAGCACATTTATATCATGGTCTGTAGTAGTAGCAGTTCTGCCATCTGCATAAGCTATTCCTCCCAAGAATAGCAACCCAATTAATAAAACGTATACAATACTTTTTTTCCTATTTTTGACTCCCCCTTTTAAATCATTGGATTCACTTAAAAATAATATAGGATAATTTTCAAATCACATTGAAAACGCTATCATTAATTAGGATAGCAAAATCTCGTTTTGAAAGCAATCTAATTTTCTTTAACAAATAGAAACTTTTAAACTATTTTATACTCTTTCATTGCAGTACTCCTCAAAAAAATCATACTACTTACAGCTTAGTCCCTCTCTATTTTTTCCTAAAATAGCAAACTGATTCAGTTCGTTTATCTTATCAAAATCCTTCTACATCAACCTTTCCCTACCTGTAAACAAAGATATACATCCATTTTTCTTCAAGGTATACTCAAATAGACAGACAAATCTAGCTTCTCTGAGCTATGCTAAATTCAAAGGAGGCAACAAAAAATGAACTTTAGTAAACAATTAAAAATGTATCGGGAACGGGACGGTTTTTCTCAAGAAGAGCTTGCCGGAAAAATTTATGTTACGCGACAAACGATTTCGAAATGGGAGAATGATCACAGCTATCCTGATATTCATAATTTAATTGCGCTGAGCACGCTTTTTGATGTCACCTTAGATGAGTTAATTAAAGGAGATGTAGAAAAAATGAAAGCTAGTATTGATGTGGAGAAAATGAACAAGTATACATGGGTAATGATTATTTTTCTTGTATTACTTATTATCACGGTACTGCCATTCTTCGATTTATGGGGCTGGTATGGAGCAATTATTTCCTTTGCTTTTTGGGTAATTGCTATGATTGCTGCAATGAAAATTGAAAAGATCAAGAAAGAAAAAAATATTCAAACTTACGCGGAAATATTAGCTTTTACTGAAGGCGGAGATATTGAAGCAGCAAGAAAACTGCGGAATAAAAAACAAGATAGCTGGCATAAGTTCGCAATTGTTTTGGCAGTTTCATTGTTAGCTGGATTAGTGACTGTTGTCATTGGTTTTTTATGGTTTTGGCTTACTTAGACAAGAAGCTACTTATAATGCCTTTCTCAATAAAAATAGAGGTTGAACCAAAAATCGTTCAGGTTCTTCGGTCACCGTTTATTCGTAAGTAGTGGGTGGAACAAAACTGTTTTTTAGTTTTGTCCGCCCACATTTTTGTGCGTAAAAATAGATAAAATTAGAAATTTTTTCATTATCCATTACACCATTTACCTTACTAAGTAGCCGGTTAATCACTCATTCACTAAATTTAGATATATTATATAAAATCAAAAAGATTAAAAATATATTTTTATATCATTTTCCGTTCTAATTTATATCAAATATCGTTAAAAATTTGACATATTTTCAAATTAAAGTTATATTAATAGACGTATTTCTTCATAAAATACTTTTAAATCAATATTCAAGACAAAAACAAGTTAACGAACGTTTGTTATTTTAATTTGGAGGATTTTATTAATGAAACAGAATAAATATTTTATTTTAATCATATTTTTCATAATATTTTTAATTTTCTCCTTCAAAACAGCTTATGCAGAAGAAATTATCGGTACTTGGGGGGATGTGCCTTGGAGTTATGATCATTCTACAGGCAGGCTAACGTTTACAGCTGGCGGACAATTAGCTGATTACAAAAGTGCCCCGTGGAACACAGACGGGGAAGGAATAGATCCTACAGCAATTACTAAAATCACCTTTACCCATCAGACAATTGCTCCTGCCAACTCTTCGTATTTATTTGGAACTGGTGATAGTAGTACGGGATTAACGAATCTCACTGCCATTGATGGCCTGAATTTATTAGATACATCCAACGTCACCAATATGTTTTATATGTTTAATTTCGTTGGTGTTTCTCAGTTGGATTTATCCTCTTTTGATACAAGCAAGGTAACCGATATGCGCGCGATGTTCGCCAACGCCAGACTTCTGACCACTTTAGCCCCGACCACGTTTGATACCCGCAGCGTAACAAGTTTTATGGGAATGTTTTACCACAACTATAGCTTAGAAAAATTAGATATCTCCTCCTTTACTATCGCCAGCAGTACTGAAACAAGAAATATGTTTTTCGAAAACACTAATTTGCGAGAACTGACTTTAGGTACACAAAGTCTGCTTTCAACCGAAATGATTTTACCTGAAATTGATCATTCTTCAGGCGAATATACTGGTGGCTGGATTGGTACTTCTGATACAAATCACGGCGTCTTGTATTCCTCTAGTGATGACTTTATGGTTAATTATAATCCTGTCTATCCAGGTACTTATATCTGGCAAAAGCAGCCAACCTTAACGGTAAAAGATAGTGTGATAAAAACAAGTGACAGCTGGTCTGCAGAAGATAATTTCGTTCAAGCTACGGATGATTACGGGGAAGCAGTTCCTTTTTCCGCTATTACCGTTGCCGGAGCTGTGGATACGAAAACAGCGAATTCCTATGAAGTTACTTATACCTACGGCGCTTTAACAAAAACGGCCACCATCGTGGTAGAAGCCGTGCCAGCTACTCTCACCATTACATTCCAGCAAAAAGATACTGTGCTATCTGACTATACACTTAAATTGACTGGTTATAATTTGTGGGATGAAGTAGATTTAACAACTATTGACGCTATTACTCAGACCATCCGTCTACTGGATGAACAAGGATATGATGTTACACGACCAGAAAATAGCTTGCTTTATTTGGCCACTGTCGATACGACTGTAACGTATAATGTCATCGGAAAACTCAGCTTACTACTGCCGACCAGCTTTGCTTTTAGTCCCATTACTTATACCGGAAAATCGCAAATGATAGGGACTGCTTTAAATGAAAGCTTAGTGGTCAAAGACACATTGGACACTTCTGAAAAAGAGGGCTGGGGACTTTTTGTTTCCGTCTCTACACCTATGACGCATAAAGCTACCGGAACTGTCGCACCTGGCGCAGTCTTCCATTATATAGATGCTGATTCTAATCAGATCAGACTTAATGATCAACAACAAGCAATTGCTTCAGCCGCTTCCGGCGGAACACAGATCATCTCTGAAAATTGGGGCACCTCTGCTGATAGTGAAGGGTTGAAGCTAGCATTAGACCCTTCGGTAGGCGCCGGTGATTATTCTGCCGTTCTTACCTGGACACTGCAGGCTGGCCCGGAGAACTAACTGTCTTTCTATTCTGCTGTGCATTGATTTTTATACAATAACAGAAAAATACAGCAGGCTTAATTACGAAATAATAAAGCTGATTCACATCACTTTGTTATAAATAAATAGTATTGGAGAACACACATGAAAAAACAACTATGCGGGGTTTTAGCATTAACCCTTACAGCTACAGCAGGTTCCTTAGCGCTTGCTGCAACTACCGTACAGGCAGCAACCTCTGGCGAAACAAATGTATCGTCAACAGTCATTGCCGGTGATTGGAGCATTACGGCAGATGCTGAATTAACATTTGCTGATCTAGCCTATACAGGTTCGCCTCTAACTGCGACTTCCGGCAACAGTGCCACTATCACTGTTAATGATGCCCGCGGTAACTTTGAGGGCTGGGGAGTAACAGTCAAACGTACACAAGGAACTGAACAGACTTGGGGAACTGGTATGTCATTGACTTTAGTCAACACGGAAAATGCTGAAGATACAATCACCGTTGGCACAACCGATAGCCCAGCCTTTTCACAAGCAGCTTCCGATTCAAATTATGAAGCCGCACAGGCAGTTACTTACAACGGCTCGCTGGAAATCCCAGCTTCTGTAGGAACAGGAACATATGCTACAACTGTAGTCTGGACTTTAGGCGCAACTCCGACCACCTAGACTGCAAAAATAGGGTGTGGGCAAAAGTCGACAACACTTCCGCCCACACCCTAAAACAATGCTATGACGTTGCAGAAATAAACACTTTTTAGCACTTTGCCAGCTGTTCCACGTTCCCATACACTACACATACTCGATTTTATTTAAGAAAGGAAATAAGATGAAAAAAATAAGTTGTTTTGGTTTTTTCATTTTGTGCCTGTTTTTTGGAAGCTTTCCTAATACAGCATCAGCGACTGATACAACAACTGATTATACTGTTTCTATAGCTCCTACTGCGAATCAAATTGAAGGAGTCAGTAGCTATTTTAATTTACGCTTAGCGCCTAGTCAAAAAGATAGGCTGCCGGTTACTATAGCAAATAAAAGTGAGGAAGAAGCAACCTTTTCCATCCAATTTCACACGGCAGCCACGAATAGTAATGGAATTGTTGACTATACACTTAAGGATGTCACCTTAAGCGGCGAACCGAATATTAATATTCGCGACTTAGTTACTATAGAATCAAAGGAAGTTACGATTCCTGCCGCTAGTCAACAAACGGTCTATGTTGAAATAACCATGCCTACCACTTCTTTTGACGGCATTCTATTGGGCGGAATTCAAATTGCCAAAAAAGCTGATGATGCCAATGCGACACAGATAATGGTCGCTAACCAATACCGATATGTGATTGCTGTCCAAGTAACACAAACCGAAACGAAAGTAACACCAAAACTTGTCGGAGGCAAAGTCACTTTAACGCAAGAAAACGCGTATAATGCTGTCACAATGTCTATTCAAAACACCACTGCCACATTATTAACAAAAATGACAGGTACATTTACCATTAAAGAAAAAGGCAGCAATAAAGTAATTGTCAATGAAACCAAAAAGAATTTAAGTATTGCTCCTAACCACTCCTTTACACTGCAAACACTGTTCGGCCAAAAGTTTTCAGCCGGAAAATACACGTACACCATTAAGTTGAATAACACAGACGAAGAATGGGTATTCTCCAAAGATTTTTCCATCTCTAAAAAAGAAGAAAATCAATACAATACCACTTCTGTGGATAAAACAGCAGCAACTCCTGCCTGGCTCTATTTAACTATTGGAATGGGAATTGTCATTCTCATTTTACTGCTGATTATCTTATTTCTGTGGCTGCAAAGAAATAAAAAACCGAAAGCTTAACTAAAAAAATGCCTAAAACCTGCAAAAATACATTGTCAGATTTTAGGCTATTTCTTTTAGCTTTTTATTTTCTGTGAATGGCCATTCCATAATTCCCAGGGCGAAATATGTATTGCTCCAAACCACTGTTGGGAAATCTTTGTCCAAAGTATTGCCACACCTTATTCCAATCGAGATAACTATTTTTGCTTTTTTTAGCTGCTAAAGACAATGAGTACATCAAGGAAGCATCACATATTTCAGGTAATAAAAGCTCTGTAAAGTCTTCACTAACAAAAATATTAATCCATCTGGCATCGGAATTTTTGCCAAGCGTGGCAAATAAATCCAGCTTGCCATCCCAATTATATAAAAGCCCCAGCATAAAGTTAAAAAGCAAAATGAGTCTTACAAAATCATTTGTCAAGATTTCATAATTTACAGCCGTACCAGCGACAGTACTCAGCTTCTTTTTCTTTGTATCAACCGTGAAATGAAATAATTCCTTATAATTAAGCTTAGTCGTCACAAAAAATGGCTTCAGTAGTTTTCTAAGATTGTCAAAAATAAACCACGCCTCTCTCGCCTGACCGTATGCTTTATCTGTCCCTTCCACCTGACTGGTGCCCATATCAATTAATTTATTCGAAAATTCATTTAACGTACCGATTCTTAAGTTACGATGTTTGTTGGCAAAAGCGAGCTGCGCTTCGTTATTGCAATCATTACCATTTTCTGTGCTGAAGTGCTCGAAAATATTGTAAACCAAAATATTATTATCATTTAAATCCCCATGCACAATTGTTGTTTCATTTTTTAATACGATCGTTTTTAAAAGCGAAACCGCCATATTCAATGTAGCAGAATAAGTAAATTCTTCTATAGTTTTAAAATCCGGACCTTGTAGATCTAGGCTTTCATAGAAATGGTCCCGACTACTAATCCAGTTTTTCAATGTCGTATGCCCTTCAACAATTTCCATTATGGCATAACAGGAATGAAAAGGTGCCCAGATTTCACCGCCATCACAATTAACCGCGTTGATTGATTGAAGCTGCAGCAGCGCATTTTTTCGAATTTCATTGACCGCTTTATCATAAGAAATTGTATCAGCATAGATTTTCAGTACCTGCTTTACCTGCAAAAATTTATGGCGTACTAAAAAAGTGATGCCGTTAGCGCCTTCTCCCAGCATGGAGAGAAACTCGTAGTTTGTAAATAATGGTGTTTTATTGGCGCCCAAGAATGCTTTATTATCATAGAATAACTTACCTTGGTGAATGTTAAACAATTGATTATCCATCGGGTTCTCCTTGTCAAATATTCTTAGTTCTAAGTAAACTTGTTTGTTCTCTTAAAATAAGCGTAGCATAAAAATGACCTATTTTGTATTAATTTTTTTAACCTCATCAATTTAAATAATTACGGATATCTTCTGCCGTATAACTATATTCCTCACCGCATAAAGAACAAGGAATCGTTAGTGTTTTATTTTGAGAAATAATTGTTTCAAATTCATCCTGTGCTAGTGAGAAAAGGATGCCTAAAAATGCTTCTTTTGAGCAGCCGCATTCATAATCAATCGACACTGTTTCCAAAAAGAGGAGATCCGACCATAACGCAGAAAGCTTTTTTTCAACTGTTGAATACTCTAAATGACGCAACTCTTGTCTGATGTCGTTGATTTGTTTTAAAACCGCTTTGACTTTTTGTTCGTTTACAAATGGCAGCGGCTGAATGAGCAGAACAATATTATCTGAATTTTGCTTGGCTGACAGCGGAACTAAGTACGTAGCAGTTTGCTCACTGTCAAGGTAAAAACGTTCAATAGCTTTATAAAAATCACCGTCTTCAATTGTAGAATACGAAGTATGCGAGCGACTGTATTGACTATCTGCACTTGCTATCACTTGTAAGGTACCGCCTTTAAAGCAAGGGTTGTCCTCTTTGAAAGTCAGTAATCCAGTTATCGTTTGATTAGAAAATGATTCTGTTGTTATTTTGCTGGTTTTATTTTTGGAAATAAAGGAATAGGAAAGTCGTTTTTCAGTATCCAGAGAATTGGCTAAGGCAGCAATATTGAGTGCTTGTATGAACGGTTCCTTTCTATTGATGTCTATGCTCATGTTTGTAACTTTATGATAAATCTGTTTACCGACCAGCAAATACATTCTGATTTCTTTATTTTCTATTAAGTACTTTGTAATTGTATTTTCCATTCGTGTTATCCTCCTATGGGAATTATGCTATAATCAGCTTAATTCATAACGTAACGTGAGGTGCAATAAAAATGTTTAAAATTACTGAGTTTTCAGCTATTACCGGTTTAACCATCAGGACTTTACACTATTACGACGAAATTGGTTTACTGGTTCCTGATCGAAAAGAAAACGGGCACCGCCTTTATTCTTACGCAAACTTAGTGACAGTAAATGAAATTATTTTGCTAAAAAGCCTGGGCATCACATTAGAGGAAATTAGCCAGCATATCCAGTTAGAGCGTCCAAATGATTTAACATCTTCCTTACGTTTACAAAGAAAGCTTCTGATTCGTAAAGCCCAAGAAATCAAGCAACAGCTTGCTAATTTAGAGTGGCTGATTGATATGAGTAAAAATGAACAAACATTAGAAGAAGCAGCCCTAAAAAAAGCCTTTATCGAGAACAATCCATTAAAGAACAAAATTTCAACGATTTGGGATTTAGATTTTACGAATGTTCAAGACCTGCAGCAGCTAAAAAATAACCCAAGAACGATTCCTTTTGACCGTTACTTCAAAAAAATTGCCCAGCATCAAGGACAAAATCCAGCGGACCCATCAATCCAAAATGAAATTTCACTGTTCGTCTCTCATTTGCAAAAAAGCTATGGCGCCTCCTTTCGGTTAGCAAATATTCCGAATTTTGCTAAAATCTATTTAGAAAATTCGGAAGCTAAGGATTACTTATTGCAATATGGTAAGAACTTTAATCAGTTTTTATATCAGGCACTTGTTGTGTATGCAGAGGAAAATGATGTACAAAAGACCAATAACAAGAATTGATAATTCCAAGTCATTGGTCTTTTTTTATTTATATTTGACGTTTGTTGCTACTTACTTTAATTTTTTAATGGTAATCGTACCGATAAACAAAGTTAAAACTAGCATAATTCCAACTGAAAGACTAAATGACTGCCAGTTCACAGAATTATCAGTAATTATATTGCGCAATGAATCAATCACGTAAGTAAACGGGTTAATACACACAATTAATTGAAAAATATGTGGATAATTTCTTTTGATCAGGATGGTCATCATGGAATGCTCTTGATCAAATACTAAGTCCTCAAACATCAAATATACTAGTCCTGCATTTGACGTAGCGATTGTCCATAACAACGATTCTGTTGGGTTCCTAGATGTGGAGGTTCAAAAAATAATTGATAAAAAGAAGTTTGTTTTCCAATTAAAGAAAAAACAGAATAGCTTTACAAAATAACATTCATTGTAAGATCAAGCCAGATCGGCTCTCAAACACTTTCCTGTTAAAGTATCGGCATTGTCAAAAGCTTCTTGTGGGGTTCCTTGAAAAACGAGTTGACCACCATTTTTGCCAGCTTCAGGACCAATATCAATAATCCAATCCGCTTGTTTGATTACATCCAGATTATGTTCTATCACAATGACTGTGTTCCCTTTATCCACTAAAGAGTTGAACAATACCATCTGCTTACTAACATCAGAAGCATGCAGTCCAGTTGTCGGCTCATCCAAGATGTATATCTTCCCTTTTTTATTTAGCGCTTGTGCTAGTTTTATTCGTTGAATCTCGCCGCCAGATAACGTAGATAGTGGCTGTCCTAGGGTAAGATAAGAGAGTCCAACTTTTTTTAAAGACGTTATTTTTTTTGCTATTTTGGCATCTGCAAAGAAGTCCAATGCTTGATCTATGTTCATTGACAACACATCCAAAATATTTTTGCCTTTATAGGTTAAGGAACAAGCATACTCACTATAACGTCCACCATTACACGACTCACAGGTAGAAATCACAGGTGACATATGCACTAATTCGGTCACTACCACTCCTTTTCCCTGACATTCTTTACAGGCACCTTTACTGTTAAAGCTAAAATAGCTCTTTGCCACGTTATTTTCTTTTGAAAAGACATTTCTTATATCATCAAAAATACCTAAAAATGTAACCGGCGTTGAGCGATTTGTCGCAAAAGCAGGTTTTTGGTTCACTATGATAACATCTTCTTTGTAGGTATCGGCAAAAATTTTAGTAATTAATGTACTTTTACCAGAACCAGCAACCCCCGTTATCACAGTCAAAATTTCGGCTGGAATTTTAACTGTAACGTTTTTCAGATTATACATTGTTGCATTGTTAATAGGATAAAAAGTTTTTGGCACTCTTACAGCGCTCTTTATTGGACTATTTTTTTGTATTGATTTAGCCGTTAATGTTTGTGCTTTCAATAATTCTTCATAGCTGCCTTGAAAAACAATGTTGCCTCCCTTTTGGCCTGCGTACATTCCAATATCAATAATTTCATCTGCAATTTTAATGACTTCTTTATCATGCTCCACCACTAAAATTGTATTTCCGCGCGCTTTTAAATTCTTTATAAGCCGATTTACTTTTTTTACATCATGTAAATGCATTCCAGTACTGGGTTCATCAAAAATATATAGCATATCTGATAGGCTGCTTCCCATGTAGCGGACAAGTTTTAACCGTTGGGCTTCACCTCCGGACAAGCTGCTGGTTGCTCTCCCTAGTTGAAGATAAGCTAAGCCAATATCAATCATTCGTGTGAGTCCATTTTTTAAAGAGAGGGTTAAAGAAGCTACCTGCTCACTGCTGACTTCTGTAATTACTTCTCGTAAATCTTTGAGTTCCATCTCACACATATCAGCAATCGAGTAGCCATTAATCTTACAATTCAGAACCGCTGCATTTAAACGTTGACCTCCGCAACAAGTACAAAATTGCTTCGTAGTGAACTTCCTCGCTTTTTCTTTCATCGTTCTGCTCATATCACTTATATCTCGAGTTAAGTAAGTCTGTCGATATTTCTTAGCGATTCCGATTACTTTAGGATGCAGTTGTTCCCCCGCTACTACTGTTGAACCATATAATAATAAATTCAATTCTTCCGTCGAATATTTATTAACGGGTTTATCCAAATCAAACAGACCAGATTCTGCATATTGCCGCCAGTACCAAGTGTGAGGAGCATAAGTAGTATCCGCTATACAGCCCTCATTTAATGATTTAGTAAAATCAATGATTTTATGAATATCTAAATTCAAGATTGTTCCTAGACCTGAACACTCAAGACACATTCCTTTAGGATCATTGAAAGAAAAATAAGAAGCACTGCCCACATATGGCAAACCTATTCTTGAGAATAATACTCTTAAATCTGTATACAGATCGCTCGCTGTACCAACTGTTGAGCGGGCGTTTCCTCCCAAAGGGGACTGATCAATAATAACAGCTGGCGACAAGTTTTCAATACTTTGCAAATTCGGCTTGGAATATTGCGGCAGCTTACTTTTGATAAAGACAGGAAATGTTTCATTCATCTGTCGGCTGGACTCTGTTGCGATGGTATCAAAAACAAGACTGGACTTTCCAGATCCAGAAACACCCGTAAAGACATTGATTTTTTGTTTCGGTATGTCCAAATCCACATTTTTGAGGTTATTTTGCATCAATCCTCTAATTTTAATGTAGTTCATGTTTAACAGCTCCTTTCAAACAAATCATAACAAGAAAAATTTATTAATTCTTGATAATTCTTGCTACAATTCCAAATTAAATCCTGTTAACATAAGGTGTGGAGGTTTTCAAACATGGACTATATACTGGCTATCAAAATGGGGATTCAATTCATTGAAGAGAATATCGATCGGGATATTACCCTTCATGACGTTGCAAAAAATTCGTATTATTCACCTTATCACTATTCGAAAATTTTCTTGAAATATACAGGAATAACCCTAGGTAATTACATAAAAATAAGAAAAATCGATTTTGCTTCGTCTCAGCTACTGTATTCTCGAAAAAGCCTAATCGATATTTCAGCAAGTATAGGTTACCGATCCTATGAAGCATTTAGCCGTGAAATTAAAGAAAGATTCGGTAGATCTCCGTTTTATTTTCGGAAAAGCAACAAGTTCTCTTACTTAATGAACCATTCGTACTTCGACGAGGCGCTATTAAACCATGTAATGAATCATTTGAAGTTCATCCCAGAAGAAACTACTTTATCAAGCTTTGAAGTTATTGGTATGCTCGTAACTACCTCCTTAAAAAATAATCAGCTGGATTTACAATGGGCTAATTTTAATGCTGAAATAGACCCTTTCTTACCGGATACCTATGAATCATTTGCTATTTGCGAAAGTTCTAATGCCCTTCTGGCTGATAATGGTGATAGTATTTTTAATCAATTTTTGTGTTATAAAAAAAAATCCAGTTATAAAGAAATGCCTATGCGCTTTAAAAATAAAATCGTAGAAGGTGGTAATTATGCTATTTTCAAGCACACATCTACTTATCACTCTTTAGATTTAACTTATCGTTACATTTGGAATATCTGGATTCATTCTTATCAGGGGAACTACGATGCTACTCGAAAGAGCTTTGAACACTACATAAAAGATACTTCTTTCATTCACATTTATATTCCAATTAAGTAGTTACTTTTTATTAAGGCTTGAATAAAACTATTCATAAATCCTTTTAGTACTATTACCAAAAAAGCGATCAACTCTTTACAGAGTACGGTCGCTTTTTTAGTTACAAGTAGTTACGTCGATATTTATTTTACTATTTAAATATAGTAGTAATGGCATACTGCTGCTAAAAGAACGAACCAGAATACTTGAATTTCCAATCACACACCTAGACGACGTTTTGAATAAGGAAACTGATGTTAGGGGTGTTGAAGCTATTGAACTTTATCAAGAGTTGGTGGTCTATTATCATTCAGCACTAGATGAAGCGGAAACTAATTTATTAATTATTGATTGAGACTCAGCAGCAATAGTCACAGAGGTAGAAAAATAGTATTCATCAGATCCAAAAACGCATTAAGCGGTTTAAAAGTATTGTTAATAAACTAAATAGAAAGCAGCTAAATTATTCAAAAGAAACCATTATTACCAACAGCCAATATTTCGCCGGCTTAAGAGTTATTTGCTCTTACAGCGATGATATTTACGACGCATTAAAGCGGCATCGGATATTCAAATTTTAAGATTAGAAAACTACTTAGAAAAACCTAAGCCTAGCGGATATCGCAGTGTACATGTGATTATTGAGATACTGGTATAGTTTCTTATCAACACTAAAAGAATCAAGGTTGAGATTCAATTTCGAACGTTTGCCATGGATTTCTAGGCTAGTTTAGAGTATAGCTTACACTATAAAAATAAGCTGGAAAATCCTACTCATTCTGAAAAAAAGAAGCCCTTGAACTATCTTTATACAGCTTACTCCTGTTAGGAATTGACAAAACTTTTCTAACAAACTTTTGCTTTTCCTTTTTTCTCCGGCATTTTCATTAGCTGTATCTGCATAAGCAGACTTAAACGCTATCTTAAAACAAAACTGGCATAAAATAAATGAAAAAAGCCACCCTCTCCTTTCGAGTCCTTTGCTTTTTTTTGTCACTCTAAAACACTTTATAAAATAAACGTCCTAAAACCAAATCATTTTCGCTAAAAAATACTTTTATTGTTATCGTAAGCACGTCAACTTTTTAACAATTCCAATGCTAAAAAATATGGAAATTGTTATTTAAAAGATATAATTTTCTCAAATTAATACCTTTGACATACACTGTAAAACCATGTTAACTTAAATATGCTATGTTATTTTAAGCTTCAAAATAAAGAAAGGAAGAACTCAAGTAATGAAAAATAAAAAGAAAAGAAATACCTTGGTTGTGGTTATGATGTTATGCTTTGGACTAGCTTTAAGTTTAGTCCCTTCTTCTGCTCATGCGGAAAAAATTATCTATCGCGGTCCCAATAATGTGAAGGTTCCTAAAACGACAAAACTAGTCAACAACAATATTTTGAAAAAAGGTGCAGCAGTCTCAGAGACTGCTCAATCGTCACGGACTTTATATAATCGAGATAGTAACGGAAAAGTAGTCTATTTCCTTTATGAGGGTGTGATTCCTCTAATGAATATTGCTGAAGGTCCTTATTCGAAAACGGCAAGTTATAAAGGCGAAGGCCAAGTTACAGCCTTTCGTTATGATACGTCTAAAACTTGGACCCCCATTTCAAAAATGTCTTTAACAATTGATACTGCTAATTAAAAATAACTAATTGACTTATAGAACATAGCATTAACCGCCTGCGTGATAATAATCTTCTGCGCAGACGGTTATTAGATTTTTCATAAATGCTACAGCTCTTTCTACCGGCTCTCTTTATCAGTAGATTTTGATACTGACTTGTCCAGCTTTGCTTTTAACTCGTCAGATAAGTCATGGTAGCCCCACGAGTTCAATAATGTTGTATGCGCTATAAAGCATTCTCTGTCCGCGTCCGTTTGCGTTTCTATTTATAGTGTTGGCTGCAATAACATTGATTGGCAGCTTCTCTATATTCCTTGTGACTCATTGATAGCTCCCGTTAAAAAGAACCCTGTCAAAAATTATTTGACAGAGTTCAAGTTTCCTTACTTTTTTCAATTCTATGCTTATTCCACACCTTTTAGTGCACTAACCATATCTATTTTTTTAATTCTTCTGCCAACGAAAAAGGTGGTTGACAATGAACAGAGCCAAACAACTAGCGAAGCCAAGGTCAGATTCAACAGACCAATATGGGAGGTATACTCTAGATGAATCGTAGAAAAAGTTTTCACGTATTGGTCAAGAAACCAAAAACCCAGTGGCATACCAATCAGCCAGCCAATAAATGTCGTTACTACATTTTCATACATCGTAATCCTACGAAGCTGATTTTTCTTAAAGCCTAACACTCTCAATGTAGCAAAATCTCTCATGCGCTCAACAAAGTTTAAGGACCCTAAATTGTAAAGAATAACTACAACTAGAAGAATGGCAAAACCGATAATCATCATGAAAATACTCATCAAGCTGGCAACAAAATCATAAGCGTTCTTTTTTTGATCTGCAAGTTTTATCACTTCTGTAATCGTATTGAGTCCTGAAATAGAAGAAAGCTTCGTTTCTTTATTTACCAACAGGGTCGTCGGGGCAAAGCTTCCGCCTTTTTGTTCCCATAAGCTTTGTTTAATGTATGCGCCTTGATTAGTTTCACTGGTAATAATTCCAGCAACAATAAATGTATATTTTTTCCGTTCTAAAGAAGGCTGAACAGATAAACGATCGCCCGTTTTAATTTTAGCTCTTTGCGCAAAGCCTTTGGTAATATAGATACCGTCCGCTTTTATTGCTTGATTGTCTTCTGTTTGCATATTTACAAATTCACCATCACTAATTACCATCAACAGACGATTATAGCCATCATCCGGCTGAAAATGCGCGGATGAAAGTTGAACCCACTGGCCGATATCCGCTTGTTCCTTCAATGCTTGATAATCCGGTGTGTAGATCCTGCGATCATATGTAAAATCTTCGGTATAAGCTTTATCAACCAGTGTATTGATAGATTCCGGCATCCCAAAGCCGGCAAGTAACAGCATCATACCTCCTGCCACACCAACAATTCCCATTAAAAAACGCACGCGATTAAGGGTGACATCTCTTAAAGCCCAGCGATTGCCGAAACTGATTTTATTCCAGCCCGGTATTTTTTCCAGCAAAATATGATGCACCTTCTTGGCATTGCCGCCGGATAAAAATTCGGCCGGCAGCGCTGACCGTGCCTGGCGAGAAGCTGAATAGGCTGAAAGAGTACTAATTATTATCACTAAACCAACGAGCAAAAGAGCGCTATAGTTATACGAAACGTACCATTTCGGAATTGAAAACATTTCTTTTTGAGTACTTAAAACAAACCAGGAAATCAATGGTGCAGCCGCTGCTCCTAATAATGCCCCAAAACTGCCGATAATCAAGCCAAAGCTGGCATAATGAAGACCTACCCGCACATTTGAAAAGCCTAAAGCCTTTAGCACAGCAATTTCCTTTGTTTGTGTTTCAATTAATCTTCTGATCGTTGTATACATCGCTAAAATGGCGAGTAGAATAAATAAGAAAGAAAAAAGGTAAGAAAGATTTTTAATTTGACCCACCCGCTCCAACGCATTGGCAACATCATTCAAGGTAGTTTGATTAAAATAGGAAACGTAAGATTCACCCAATATTTCTTCAATGTCTTTACGATAATCTTTAGCCCGTCCTTTAAATTCAACGATGTTTGGTACCCCCAGATAACTTATGCCCTGCTTCATCGTCTCTTCAGCTACAAAGCCATACCCGTACTTTTTATAGTTTGGTGCAATAAACTCTTGCGTTCCTGTATAATAAATTTTCTCAGGAGCTTGTATCAGTCCGCAAATAATCAGCTTTGTCTGTTTGCCCAAATCGTTCTCAACAGTAAGAGTATCGCCAATTTTATACTGATTTGCTTCCGCATACTCTTTATTTAGTAAAACTTGATCCGTCTTTCCTTTTTTTAACCCTTTGCCTGCAGCAATCGAGAATTTAGAAATATTTTTATCTGAATAAGAGTCCAAGGATAAAGAGGAGCCCTTTTGAGCCTGATTTTTAACAGACACTCTGAACTTTGTTGTCACTTCTGTTATGCCGGAGAGATTCTTGATTTCTTCTACACTGTTTTTTGTTAAACCTGTTGTAATAACCCAGCCATCCGCTAAATCATTTTTGCTAATGAACGTGTTCAGACTTTTCTCCAAGCCGCCCCAAGCTCCTTGTAACCCCATAAAAACCAAGACACATAAAAAGGCCATCAAAAAAACAGAAAAAAACTGCGACCAATTATTTTTAATATCTCGGAATAATTTAATCGTAAGAAACCTCATTCCTCTTCCTCCACTCGCGATTTCTCTCTTGCATCATTTTCTGTCATAGCTTGAATTTTTCCATCTGACAAACGAATAACTTTATCAGCATATGGAACAAATTCTTCGTTATGGGTCACCATCACTACAGCTGTCTTTGTTTCAGTGGTCTGACGTAAAATAGCTAAAATTTTGCTGCCCGTTTCTGAATCTAACGCTCCTGTCGGTTCATCACAAAGCAATAGCTTAGGCTTTTTCGCTAAAGCGCGGGCAATAGACACACGCTGCATTTCCCCACCTGATAGCTGAGCAGGAAAGTTATTCCGCCGATGCGTCAAACCAACATTAGCCAGCAATTGCTCCACCGCTGCCTTATTATTATTCAAATCCGCTGCAATAGCGATATTTTCATACGCTGTTAAGCTGGGAATTAAATTATAAAATTGGAAAACAAAGCCAATAACCTCTTTCCTATAATCAGAGAGAGCATTGTCCGTTACATGAGACAGATCTTTTTTATCATAATAAAATTTCCCGTCGGTTAATCGATCCATTCCGCCAAGTATATTTAAAAGTGTACTTTTTCCAGAACCAGAAGGACCTAAAATTAAGGTGAATTTTGCCGGCTCAATATTGAACGACACCTGATTTAAAGCTTTTACCTGATGATCACCCTCACCATATATTTTTGATACATTTTCAAAGTAAATCATTGCTTTCCTCCTAAGTTTTAGTAACAATCATGCGTCTCTTTGCCGTTTATTAATCAAAAAGTAAGCACTCAGCAGCATGACAAATTCATTGCTGATTGCCACATTCCGTTAGTTTCTTACATTTCAGCATAAATTTTCTCTAAATAAAAAGCATCCGTATTTTACGAATGCTTTTTTGCGAGTCACCGCAATTATTGATTTAAATTAAGCCGCATTGCTTCTCTTACAGCACCAATGCGACTGTTTACATTGAGTTTTCTACATATATTCGAGACATGACTTTCCACGGTTCTTTTGCTGATAAATAGTTCTTTTGCAATTTTTTCATTTGTATATTCGTCAACAATCAGCTTTAAGACTTTTAATTCTATTTCCGATAATAATTGATTTGAGGTGGTATCAATTAGAAATTCCGGAATAATATGATTACCTTGATGGACATTCACTATTGCTCCGATCAGCTCTTCATAGGAAGCTTCTTTTCTAAGAAAAGCTTTAACACCAAGATCAAGCGCACGTTTATGTAGCAGCTCATCATAAAAGCCGGAAATGAGGATTATTTTACTGTCTGGTTTTATTTCATTTAGTATCTTCCTGACAAGGTCAAACCCGTAATTACCATGAAGCATCAAATCCATAATCAAGACATCATATTCTTGATAGGTAACGTATAATATGAATTCCTCTACAGAAGTAAACACACCACTGACCTCAATTAAAGCAGATTGCGATAATTTTTCCTGCATTCCTTGTAGGACCAATGCATGATCGTCTATTAATACGAGTTTAATCATTATGTGCTCACCTCATTAGTTTTTTCAAAGCTACTTGGCATTTCAAGCTGAAACTGGGTGCCGTTTATTTCTTTAGTCAACGAAGCCAAACCACCTATCATCTTAACTTTTTCGTTAATTAAATGGATGCCGAAATGATTCTCTTTCGTTTCCAAATGATCGGCAAAATCTCCGTTATCAAAAACCGTTAAAACAAAGTTCTTTTCTGAATGAAGAAAAGTTATTTCGATTTTTGTTGCTTTTCCATGCTTAATACTATTCGTAATAGTTTCACGAATGGTTCTAAGCAGGAAATTCTTGATCCTTAATGAAAGCTGTTCAATTTTTGGATCAAGCGTCAGCTCAATCATGACGGGATACTTTTGTTGAATGGAATTAATGGTGGTTTTGAGGGTATTTTCGACACCCACCTCTTGAATCATTAAGGGGTAAATTTCTGTACATAATTCTCTTAAACCGTAGATCACTTCATCAAAAACGACTTTTACTTCTTGCGGTTCTATCGACTCTTTTTGTTCCAATCGATTCATTTCAAAGATAACTTCTTGAATAATTGTATCGTGAACATAAGTCGAAATATTCTCCCGCTCTTCCTCTGCAGCAATAAATGTCTGAATCCCCTGGGCACCCGCTCTTCTTTTATTGATGACCGATAATGATTCAGATAATAAGGGCTGCAATGCATAAAACAGCGCGGCAGCAAATAAACCTAGATAAATAGTTGAAATATACTTGCCTAATTCAATGAATAAACCAACGATACTTCCAGCTCCGATTGCCATAAAAGCAGTTAAAATTGCTGGATCGGCTTTCGCTTTATGTTTAATTAATCGATTGATAAGAAGCAAATGAATAATCGCTGCTAGCGGTAAGAGAAGAAACAATATCACTAAGTGAAATGGGGCATTACGTTGCGGTGGCAACACATAGAAACAGAAAAACGGCACAAAACTTAAAATGGTAATTACTGGTAAATTGACTTGCGTCATAGCGATCGTTTGAGCTATATCCGTCGTAAAAAAAATATTAGACAAGACAAGAGCGATTAACAGTAGACCGAAGACATAGAATATGCCAATTGCCAAATATTCTGAAAACCAATAATTTCGCAGGCCGCATAGATTTAAAATTAAAATTAAACTATTGATTACACATATGAAAATGATTATAGTCGTCATTCTCTTTGTTCTGTAAAAATAACTTCTTCCAAATTCAGAAAATTTAAAGTAAAACAAAGGTAAAAAGGTGACTACTAAAATTATCATCACTCTAGCTAAATCATTACCAATACTTGAAGGGATCACGGAAATCAACGAAAATGAAAGGGTCGTAACAAAAAGAAAAAATAATCGGTAAGTCGTTGATGAATACAGGAGCGTTGGTAAAATAAAAAGAATACTTAAGCAAATGAGCCCTATAAGTGTAAAGATGAATTGTTCAGCTAAAATGTTATTTCCTCCAGAAAAAGATAGAGTCAGCTGTTCTCCATCCCTAAAAACGTGGATTTCTGAAGCACCTTCTACTATTAACCATTTCGTCAGAACAGCATTCTCATCTGGCTGTTTATCATCAATTTGTGTAATAATATCTCCTTTTTGCAGCTGTGCTTGAGCAGCACCACCAGACTGAATTTTTTTAATCACCCAGACATTCCCCTCTTTTTCCGCTCTAATGCCTAAGTACGTCTGATTTTTGATAGATAAAATGAAAAAAATAGAAACGATCACAAACAATAGTAAAACAATTCTTGTTGTTTTTAACCAAAGGCGCTTCTTCATTCTCATCTCTCATTTCTTTCATTTTTTGCATCTTGAATCATTTAAAAAGTATGTTTTACCAAACATTATACTATATAGGATTCAATCATTAAATAATATATAAAAAAGAACCGGATAAAAAACACCCGATTCTTCCTTAAAACTGTTTATCTCATACTATTAATCTTCTGATCTTTCTAGAATTTCACTTGTTTTAGCATTTACTTTTACTTCAACTTCTTGGCGTCCGTCTACAACCTTGACTTCCCAATACGTAATGCCCATATCTTGTTCAAGCTTCCATTCTTCTGCCGTTCCTTTTCCTGCTTCTTTTTCCGCTAGTCTACCGGCTTCTTCAACAGAAATAATTCCTTTTGTTTCAACCGCATCTTCTTGCTTTTTAACGCCGTTTTGTTCATCCCTATCCAAAGTTTCTTCACGTTCTTTTTTAACTTCACCAGTCACAGCTTGAACACTTAGCTCATACTCTTTCGTGTCATCAACACCATCAATTTTATAATAGTAGGTGCCAAATGAGGTGTCTAATTCAACAGAGGTAACTGTAGTATCAGGATAGGCTTCTTCATATTTTTCCAATGCTTGATCTAAAGTAATTTTTATTGCTTGATTTTGTGCGGAGCTGCTACTTTCTACCAAAGATGTGTTAGTAGCTGTGTTAGTGCTGGAATTAGCATTAGAGCTAGCACTGGATGCATTAGTAGCGGCTGTGTTTTTCTCATTAGTTGAACAGCCCATAAATAATAGTGACAATGATAAAATAGCAGTACTTAAAATAATTTTCTTCATATTTTTCTCTCCATTCATACCTTTTTAAAAATAGTATACTAAAAATATGAAAAATAACTCTGTCTTAAGCCCTATTTTTTCTAAAAATGAGGACTTTTTTACTAATTTTTGCTCATTTCACTAAATTTACCTGAGCCTTTAAGTATAATTACTATTACAATGAAATGTATCCGTCTGATTTTTTTCATAAAACATCTATCAACTTACGGACACCACTCGCTTTGCGATCGGCGACAGTCTTAATGATCTTACCTTATTTGAAATTGCCGAAGAACCTGACTTTCGACCACCATTTATTTGTAAGTAGTGGGCAAGACAAACCTTTTTTTAGTTTTGTCCTGCCCTTTTTAGGCGATTATTCACCCATGACCATTAAATGACAGGTTCTGTTGCGCACACGATTTTGGTCGAAATCAATAAAATAAATGTAGCCTACTGAACCGATTTCCAGTTTTCCTTCGCTTAAAATAAAGCTTTCACTCGCCCCTAAAAAGGTAGAGCGAATATGTGCATCCCCATTTAAAATAGTACCCGGATCGGTAGGATAATTGGGATCGTCCAAGCTCATTAAAAAGTCTAAATGTTTTGGTCCCGGATAGCGGTAATCCGTGTTTTCAGAAAGCTCTCTTGGAATAATCTTATCCAGAATCCGATTCAAATCCACCTGCAAAAATTCGTCTCCATTAAAATCAGTATCATGCATGAATTCTTCAAAGATAACGGAGCAAGTGGTATGTGGTGACTGGACTAAGCAAATGCCGTTTTTTATTTGGCTTTCTGCCACAAAACGTTTCACTTCTTCAGTGATATTATGATACGTAACCCGGCTGCCGTTGGATGTCAAGGTCAGCTGTTCTTTCGCAAATTTCATTTGATTTTCCCTCCCTGTTTCAGTGCGTCAACTCGCTGTAGCATCTCCGTTAAAACCTTTGCCGGCTCTTTAGCACAAACAATCCCGCTGGTTCCTCCGGTGCCGTCAGCGCCGGAAAGCAGCGCTTTTTCTACATCATCTGCTGTAGAAATACCGGCAGCTTGTAAAATTTTGATCTTTGGATTAATCGCACGAATCGCTGCATTGGTTGCTTCCATATAGGCTAAGTCACTCGTTTGACCTGTACCGATTAATTCCGTGGGCTCACAAACCATAATATCTGGGTTTAAAGCGGCACAGGCTTTGGCTTCTGTTAGAGAATCGGCACAAACAATTGTTAAAATCCCCAACTCATCCGCCCTTTTAACCGCTTTAACCAAATCGGATACGGCCATTGGATGCTCCGCATGATTTAGAAACGTAGCCGATACTCCAGCCGCAGCGACTGCTTCCGGTAAAATGTAGCCCATACCGCGACCGACAGTAAGGCCGTCTAGATGCTGAACAGTGATAAACAGATGCTTTGTTTCTGCTTTAATTTTAGCCGCATCCACCTGCTGAACCGTAAACAAAATGTCGATATCCAGCTTGTCGGCCAGCTGATCTGCGACTTTCGCCAGCTTTAGTGACTCTTCTCCATACAAATAGGCTTTGGGATTCACGACAAAAAATGGACGTCTCAAGGTTCTCTTCGTTTTCATTTGGCTGCTCCTTTCTCCTGATTAGCGGTATGAAAAACAGTAAAATAATGCGTTAAGGTTTCTGCAATGGCCTGATTTGCGAGTTTTTTTAGCTCAAAATAATCAGCTGGTTTGTTTGCTGTGATTGCTTGCATAGCTGCGGTAATAAAATCAGTAAAAATATTGATTTTGCGAATACCACCCAGCGCACATTTTTCCAAATTATCATCTCCGGAAGAAGAACCGCCGTGTAAAACCAATGGAATCGCCAAAGCCTCGTGCAGCTGCGCCAATACCTCAAAATTAATTTTCGGCATGCCATGATAATGTCCATGAGCAGTACCAATGGAAACCGCTAATGAATCAACGCCCGTTTGCTCCGCAAAGTTGACTGCTTCATGAAAATCGGTGTAAATGGAATCACTGTTGCTAGCCTCCAAGCTGTCACCGGAGCCTACATGACCGATTTCAGCTTCCACTACCACCTGACGTTCATGGGCATAGTCGGCAATCGCTTTGGAGCGGCGAACATTTTCGGCAAATGAGTCTTCAGAAGCATCAATCATGACCGAGGTAAAACCTAGCTCGATGGCTTGTTTAATCACTGCTTCATCCTGTCCATGATCTAAATGCAAAGCGACTGGACTACTGCTTTTTTCGGCTAAATACTTGCCGATTAGGGCAGCTTCCTCCAAGCTCATCATTTCCATATGCGCTTGGGCGAAAGCTAAAATTAATGGTTTTTTCAGACGATCCGCGGTTTCCACAAAGGTGCGGGCACTATCCAGATCGAAAAAGTTCGCTGCGGGAATCGCATAGTTATTTTTTTCAGCTGCTGCAAACATTTCTTTCGTTGTTACAAGCATGAGTTTAACTCTCCTTTACGCCTTGATTTTTTGCTCAATTTCATCGTACATTTCAGTCGTGCCGATTCCTGTCAACAGCGGCAAGCCCATGATGACCTTGTCTTTAATAGAATCGGGCACAACCGTTGTACTAACGACAATGTCATAATCATCAATCCTGTTGACCTCATCAGCAACCTTGGACTGATACAATTTCACTTGATCGGATAAACCTTTTTCCTTTAACCATTCTTTGACCTTATTGGTGACAACGGTTGATGTAGCAACGCCTGTTCCGCACATAATTAATAATTTTTTCATAAGTCTTTCCTCCTATTTTGCTGCTTGTCTTTTTGGTAATACTTTATTCACGTAAATTAACCCAATGACAACGATAGCTCCGATGATGGCTAAACCGCCCCAGCTCAACAGCTTGGTTAAGCCAACATAAGCCCAAGTAGTCCACAAACCACCTTCTGCCAATGCAGTAATCGTAGAATTCCCCTGCAAATCAAAGTTCGCAGATTTCGCTGCGGCAGTAACCAAGGGTGCGACCCAAGAAGTAATATACAATATGCTGGTCATATAAAGGGTGCCGGCAATGACTGTTCGGATAATATTGCCTCCGAATACCGCAGCCATCAGACAGACAAGAAACGGAATCGTTGCTAAATCGCCAAACGGCAAAGTGGTATTTCCCGGTAAAATAACGGCTAGTAAGATTGTAATCGGCACTAGTAATAATGAAGATGATAAGACCGCCGGATGTCCGACAGACAATGCCGCATCCATTCCGATGTATAATTCGCGTCCCGGAAAACGTTTCTTGACAAATTCATTGGCAGATTCTGAAATAGGGGTTAAGCCTTCCATTAACAAAGCAACCATTTTCGGCATAATAACCATAACTGCTCCGGTTTTCACAGCTAATTGACCGATTCCAGCCACATCATATCCTGCCAGAACACCGATTACTAAACCAATCAAAAAGCCCATAACGGTTGAATCACCAAAGACACCGAATTTCTTTTGAATCGTTTCAGGATCCGCCTTCCAATCCTTTAAGCCAGGAATGCGGTCAAACAGCCAATTCATCGGCAATGCAAAGACAAAACCAGGTGCAGCCGTTCCATGAGGGAAGGTAATATTCGGAAAGCCGTAGAACTTATTGATTACCGGTCCTAAGATATCCCCCATCAACAGAATCATCATCAAGTAAATCACTGTCGCTGCAATCCCCAGCGCAAAGTTGCCGGTTAAAGCATAAACTAATGAAGAAATAAACGCCGCGTGCCAAATATTCCAAATGTCCACATTCAAAGTTTTAGTTAACCCTAGAATAATCAACACAATATTTAAAACAACGCCAATCGGAATTGCCAAACTGCCTAAAATCGTACCATAGGAAATCGCCGCAGCAGCCGGCCAGCCAACATCAATCGTCGTTAAATTCAAGCCAAAGCGTTCAACCATCTTTTGGGCAGCCGGTCCTAGACTGTTGCTTAATAAATCAATAACCAGATTCAAGCCGACAAAGCCAACGCCGACGGTTAAAGCAGAGGTAAAAGCTTTGCCCGGTTTTGTACCTAAAATCATGCCGAAGATAAAAATCAAAATCGGTAGTACTACGATAGAACCTAAATCAACAAACCACTGTAACGCATTTAACATGGTGCTTCCTCCTTAATTTAAGCCATTTTTTTGAATAATTTCTTGATATTCCCCAATTGTTTCAGCCGCGAGCAGCTTTTCTAATACGCCCGTTTTTTGAAACATTTCAATTAAATTTTGCAGCATTTCCAATTGTTCATGAGGTTCCTTTAATGCCAGCATAAACAATAAGGAAACCTGAATTTCTTTGTCGTTTGTTCCCATTTCGATAAACGGAATCGGCTCTGTAAGCGACATAAAAGCGACCTGAGATTCTTTCACATACTGACTATCAGTGTGGGGAATGGCAACGCCGATTCCATTAATTTCCAGCCCGGTGGGAAAAACAAGTTCCCTTTTAATAATATTTTCTAAAAAATCTGCATTGACACATTGCTCTTTCACAAGTTCATCTGCCAACAGCTGAAAGGCTGCTTCCTGCGAAGCTGGTTTTTGTTTCAGCAAGGCAATCTGACGGTCAAAAAACATGCGCATTCCCTCCTCTTAAAAGTCTACGATAAAGCTCTTCTTGATTTTGGCTGCTGACCACCCAGCGAATTTCTTCAGCAGAATTAAACAAATCATAAATAGAAGCAATTAGCTCTTTAGCTTCTGTCATATTTTTTTCAGCGATAGCTAGTAGTACAACCAGCTGAATTTCGGTATCGCCCCAGCGAATTGGGGATGCCAGCGTAACAAAGGCCAGCTTCGTTGTTTTTACTGTTTGCGGATCAGCATGAGGAATCGCAACTCCCGTCTTTAATCCCGTACTGCCCAGCTCTTCACGATCGATCAATGATTGTTTAAAGTCTGCGGTCACCAAGCCTTTTTGTAGGTAATCATTCGCTAAAAAATCCAAAACGGCTTCCTTGGTTGCTAAGGATTGGTTAATGAATAAAAAGGCTATATCTAAATATTTTTGCAATAGCTCCGAGCTTTGATACTGCTGTGAGTGAAACTTTTTTTCATTCTCATTCAAATTAGAAATGCTGGCGGATATTTTCGCGATTTCCTCCGTTGTCGGTAATGGCGAAACATACAATACGCGTGTTGTTTCTTCTTCTAAAGGAATCGTGGAAATAATCAAATCTACAACTTCCAGTGAAGTACTGGCCAGCTTTTCTGCTTGAATAATTTCTAAAATGACATCTGCTGAAATCGTCTGCTTAATCCGGTTAAAAATCAGCTCTGAAGTCGCCAGACCTGAGCTACAGACAATTAAAATATGCTTGGTGACCTTGACCTTTTCGAAAGCCAGCTGAAAATGAATCGTTAAAAAGGAAACCTCATCTTCGGTTAAAGAAATGCCAAAGCTTTTTTCCAGCTCGCCAATCGCATATTTCGTTAAAGTAAACATGGTAGAATATTGCTTTTTAATGCTTTTGATGAGCGGATTTTTGATAAACATGCCATTTTTCAGCCGGTGAATCATAGGGACGATATGTGATAATAATGCCTGTAATAAGAGTTGATCCTTCGTTAAATCTACTTTCAATAATTCCGACATCTTCCGAATAATTTCTTTGGTGCCTTCGACGACCTGATTTTCCTGCTTTTCAGTCACTTGCATATACGGTTCAATTCCGTGTGCCAATAACAACGAACAAATATATTGAATATCCGAATCTGTCAAGGTTACTGCCAGCTCCTGCTCCATTCTCTCCGCAAATGAAATCCCCAACATATACAGTTTCATTTGTTTAAGCTCATCAAAAACTAACTGTTCCTGCCGTTCGATATGTTGATTTTTCTGAATTCTGGCTATAAAGATTGCCAATGAAAAAGTCAATGATTCAATAAAATAGTTGTTTAGCTGTCTACCGATCGCCTGTAACATTTCTGAAAGCAATGTTCTCGTTAACTCAATGATTTGTGGTGAAAATAGGCCTTGAACAGATGGACTGTTCGCATTGGCGCTATCAATATATTCCTCTAGAAAAGCTTTGAAAGTCCGCTGTTTAATAGATTCTACTGTATCCAGCTGCAGACCGGCTGACGTCAGCTTCCCCTGGATCTGCCGATTACGGCAAAAGCTTAAAATTTCATCTACATCTTTTTTGATCGATTGATAGCTGACGTAAAAATAATCCGCAAATTCTTGATAGTGCATCGGCTTTTCCGCAAAAAGATAGTTGGCGAAAATAAACAGCTTGCGGTATTCTGGTGAAAAAGCATCAATAACCTGTTCTTTTTTAATCAATAAACGATAGGCCTTTTGCTTAGCAGCCTGATCGCCTTCCAGCTTGACTCCTTTCCTGGGTAGTCGTGAGATGTGCAAGCCTGTTTCTCTAATTTTTTCTTCTAAATGAGCCAAATCGTTGTACACCGTTTTGGGAGAAACATAGAGCTTCTTTTGAAAAAATGCGGCCGGTAGATAATCCGTTTGTTCCAGCAATAAACGTAATAATTGATTCTCTCTTTTACTTAAAAACATATACCCACCTCCAGAAAGCGCTTTCCTTATGTATATCTTAGTTGATGGTGGCCTAAGAGTAAATAATATGTACTTACCACATTAATGTGGTAATTCTTACTCCGACTTTCTATTAGAGAAACAAAAAAAGAAGCGATCCCTCGCTTCTTTTTGCCTACTCATTTAATTAGTTCAAAGAATGAACATATGCGTCCACTGCGAATAATGCATCCGTCACATCTTCAGCTGTAAAGCTAGCTGCCATCTGGTGAATTGTTTCGCCTGGCTGTGTTGCTAATTTCCCTACTTTCAGCAGCTCTTCATAAGTAATATTTTCCAGTTTTAATTCCTTCAATGTTGTTGGCAAACCTAACGCTTGATAGAAAGAAATAAAGCTATCCAGTAGCTCTTTCGGTTTGTTTTCCAAGAATAATTGTGTTAACGTTCCGTAAGCGACCTTTTCACCATGCGTCAATGTATGAATTTCGCCATGCAATGCCGTAAAGCCGTTGTGAATCGCATGTGCCGCTGCTAAGCCGCAGCTTTCAAAACCAATCCCGCTAAGTAGGGTATTTGCTTCTACTACTGCTTCTAAAGCAGGTGTAACTACGTTAGCCCGGCAAGCCTCCATTGCTTGAAAGGCATTGGCAAACAGCACTGCTTCACATTTTGCTGCAATCGCTTCTGCTGCCAAGGTTGGCGCCGCACCGCTCATGGTTTGACCATGTGCTTCAATCACGGAGCGTCCTTCTACCCAAGTTGCCAGTGCATCTGCAATTCCGGACGCCAGTAAACGACAAGGTGCTTTAGCAATAACACCTGTGTCCACTAGCACTAATTCCGGATTTTTCTTATAAAACAGATACTTTTCAAACGTGCCGGTTTCTGAATAAATGACGGATAACGCCGAAGTAGGTGCATCCGTTGAGGCGATGGTAGGGACCACGGCCACCGGTACGGTTAATTGATCACTGATCGCCTTAGCCGCATCAATCGTCTTGCCGCCGCCTAAACCGATGATAACGTCACAGTTAGTCGACGTACCAATTTCGCTCACACGCTGAATTTCTTTTGTCGAAGCTTCACCGTTGAATGGTACATGCGTCACCGTCAGCCCTGCTTTTTCCAAGTTCTCATTAAAGGCTTCACCCACAATGCTCCAAACAACATCATCACATAGTAGCAGCGCTTGACTGCCTAATGCTTTGATATGATTGATGCCTGTGACCAGCACACCTTTCCCTTGGACATACCTTGAGGGACTTGCAAATACTTTTTCCATAACGAACCTCCTAAAAAATGTATTCATTAAAGTGAAGAAATGGTCGTTCCTTCACCAAAACTCGTTTCCCAATCTTGCGTAAAGTCAGTCACTGCCTGCTCAATGGACGGCATAGCAAAGGCTTGCTGAATGATCGCGGCTCCCATCGTCGCTGCTTGTGCACCGCATTCAAGGGCTGCATTGACTTGACCGACATTTTTAAAGCTGGCAGCCAGAATTTTGGTCCGGCTGTTTGTGCGGGCGATTTCCTGTGCCATTTCCGTAAGCGCAGCCTTTGGATCAATATTTAGGTTCTCCATCCGGTTAAAATAAGGCGCAATATAATCCGCTCCCGCAGCAATCGCCAGATACGCCTGGAACTTTGTATAAATAGCTGTTGCGGTTACGTTTATTCCGCGAGCTTTCAGCTCTTTAATCACCGTTAAGCCTGTTTCACTAACGGGAACCTTGACAAAAACGTTACGGTCAATTTTTTCTAAAATCGTTTCAGCATCCTTCAGCATGCCCTCATAATCTGTAGCAACTACTTGAACATGCAGGGATTTTTCAGATCCAATAATGGCTCTGATTTGTTGCATATGAGCAAAAAAGTCAATTTTCCCTTCATTTTTTACAATAGAAGGATTAGAGGTTACACCTGCTAAGGGAATGATGGCTTCGTATTTTTTTATCTCGTCTAAATTTGCGGTATCCAGCATAAATTCCATTCCGTACACTTCACTTTCTATTTTCTACTTTTTCTGTAGTTTTATCTTGTGCTGTTTTTCACAATATTTTCTGTCTAATTGTTGCTTTTGCCCAATAGAAGCCAAGCTCCAAGAAGCAACTGATCATTGCTCTTAGAGCTGAATGCTTCATTAGGCTTTTGGTTTATATGACATGCTCTGTCCGCTCAATGATATCGTCTTGTGTTGCCTTGGATAATACATTGAAAAAGGCTGAGTAGCCGGCTACCCGGACGATCAAGTCCCGATGCTTTTCAGGATTCTTTTGGGCATCAATCAGCGTTTCACGGGAAACCACATTATACTGAATATGATACCCATGTAATTTATTAAAGAAAGTCCGCAGCAGCATGATTAATTTTTGTTTGTCTTCTTCTTTGGCTAAGGTTTGCGGATTTACTTTTTGGTTGAGTAGGACGCCTCCAATAATTTCATCCGTTCTTAGCTTAGAAACTGATTTCAATACAGAGGTCGGACCATTTTTATCCATGTTATGAGCCGGTGAACAGCCTTCTGCTAAAGGTACCCAAGCGTTTCTACCATCAGGAGTAGCCATCGTTCCTTTTCCTTGCCCCACATTGGCTGAAATGGAGGAGGTGCCGGAATAGCGTGTGCCGCCAATCGGTCCGCGACCATAACGGGTATTTGGGTATTTTTTCACTTCATCAATGTAGCTGTCATAGGCTTTCGTCACTAATTGATCGGCGTAGTCATCATCGTTGCCGTATTTAGGTACGTCGTTGATAATCATTTGCTGAATTTCTTTGCTGCGGTCGCTTGCGTAATCCGTTATTAATGCTTCCCAAAGTTCAGCTTGACTGACTTTTCCTTCTTCAAAAACCAGCTTTTTAATCGCTGCCAATGAATCAGCTAAATTAGCAATCCCTACCTGCAATCCTGAAATAAAGTCGTAGACAGCACCGCCTTCTTTTAAGGTTTTGCCTCTGCCGATACAATCTTCTGTTAACGCCGAGCATAAAACATCCGGTACTTCACGTTCCAAACCTAAATCAATCGCATTTTCAACAATGACGCTCATTCGAGTTAATTCCCGTACTGTTTTGTCCCAAACAGTTTGCAGCTCTTCAAACGTTTTCATTTCAGTGAAATGCCCATAGCCTTTGACAAAACGTTTACCTGAAACAGGATCAATCCCATCATTCATGGCAATCATCAAGATCTTAGGAAAATTCATGTAGCTCATACCCGTACAACGATAGCCCCATTTACCCGGAACAGCGGTTTCCACACAACCAATCGCACTGTAGTCATACGCATCCCCTTCTTTAACGCCCACATTTATAAACGAAGGGATGATAATCTCATCATTGTTAAACGCCGGCATGCCAAAGCCAAGCTTCATTACTTCGATACATTCATTCATAAACTGAGGATCTAAGCCGGAATGATAACGAACCGTCAAATTTGGCTGTGGTAATTTCGTTTGAGCCACACTTCGTAAAACCAAGTAGGATAATGGATTAACCGCATCCTTTTTCTCTCTGGTTTGACCGCCAATGGTTACATTTTGGTATAAAGGACTGCCGGCACTGCTGAAGGTATGTGCTTGGCTGCGAACCTTATTAATTGTTAAGGTTTTAATCCATAAATTCGTCAACAGCTCCACTGCTTGTTCATCTGTTATTTTACCTTTTTCCAAATCAGACTTCAAATAAGGGTACATATACTGATCGAAGCGGCCATAGGAAAGTGAGTGTCCATTTGACTCAATTTGCAAAATCAATTGAATAAACCAGACAGATTGCACCGCTTCATGGAAAGTTTCTGCCGGTTGGTTCGGTACCTTTGAACAAATCCGGCTGATTTCCAGTAATTCTGCTTTTCGAGCCGGTGCTGCCGTTTTTGCCATTTTCTGTGCCAAAGTAGCGAAGCGTTCTGCGTAGGCTTTTACAGCATCCAATACAATTAGGATCGCATTATAGAAGTGGTATTTATCAATACTTTGCGGATCGGTTAAATCAAGCTGCGCTTTTTCTTTTAAGGTACGTTGCTTATAGCCGGCCAAACCGACCTCCAGCACTTGGCGATAGTCAACAGCCAAATGTGCATCGCCAGAATTCATTTTCCCTTCCATTCCAAAAAAACCGGTTTCCATAAAGACAGAAACCTCTTCCGGCAATAAAGCACCGGCTTTGGCTCTTAAGTTATTATTTTCCCAAAAAGGCGCGATCGAGCGTAAATCCTCCTTCGTTTTTTCAGTAATATAGAAAACATCGCCGTCACGTTTTTCGAATAAATCCAGCTCGTTCAACACAAATTCCAATGTATATTCCGGAAAAATCGGCGCATCTTTGTTTGAAGCGGCCTGATTTCCTACAATTAGTGTTTCATCTTCAATATAAATCGACATTTTTTTCAAAATATTTTCCAGCATATACGCCCGCTTCATGACATTCGGCTGATTTTGGTATTTTTGGTAGGCTTCCGTTGCCAATAGTGCGCGTTCGGCACAGATATACGGTTTTTTGTTCAAAACAGCTTCCCGATAAGTGTTCATACGCTTAGATAAATGACCAAAATAAGGCTGGTTGCTCACAACTGTTTTTTCTTTGATTTGAGTACTCATGATATTACCTCCTTTTATTTCGTTCGTAATTATTTATCGTTTCTTACGAAGAAATAATACCACGTGAAAATCAGTGCCGTCAACTGCAGAATAAAGGAAACAAGCGAAAAAAAAATATTGCACATTTGTGCAATATCTAAACCGTAATAACATCAATTTTTTGTTTATTTAAAAAGGCAAGCGTCTGCTCTTCAATCCCGGCATCTGTAAAGACTTTGCTAATTTCGTTAAAACCAAATTCCGAGACAACGCCCTTTTGCGTGAACTTACTTGAATCGGTTAATACGATGGTCTGATTAGCAGCCGTAGCTAAGGTTCTCGTAGTATCACATCTAGTTAAATCACTACCGGTAAAGCCCCTGTTTGGGTCTAAGCCGTCAATGCCTACAAATAATTTATCGACAAAAAATTCGCTAATGACCTGCTTCACCAATGGTCCTACGTTAACTTGAGATTCTTTCTGGTATTCGCCGCCAATTAAAATAACCTTCACTGAATCCGCTTTTCTAACGTAAGAAGCAATAAAGCACGAGTTCGTAATAATCGTCACGTCATTTCTGTTAAAGGCAATTTCTTCTGCCAGTAAGGCGCAGGTTGAGCCGGATTCAATCATGATCACATCGCCGTCATGAATCAGCTTGCTGGCTTCTAAAGCGATTTTTCTTTTAAGATCATAATTTTGCGCTAAGCGGTAATTAATATCATCTGTATTATTTAATAAGGCATATCCATGCTGGCGATGCAAAAGGCCTCTAGCTTCAAGCTTATCGAGATCTTTACGAATCGTTACTTTGGATACGTTTAGTAATTCTGAAAGCTCATTGACTTCGATTTTTTTCTTCTTGCTAACTATAGAAAGGATTTCCTCTTCTCTGGACATGCTGCTCCTCCTTTGTTTTTATCAGAATAGCATATTTTCTTTTTGACAACAATATAGAAAAACATATAACTTTCGTACGAAATAAAATATATTTACGTAAGAATAAACTTGTGCTAAAATTAACAAAAAAGGAAGGTGTGTCCAGATGATTGATAAAGCCTGTATTTTTAATATTCAAAAATTTAGTATTCATGATGGTCCCGGTATTCGTACAGTTGTTTTCTTTAAAGGCTGCCCTTTAAGATGCTTTTGGTGCTCCAATCCTGAATCGCAGGCGGGAACCCCTGAACAAATGTGGGATTCTCATAAAAAAGCCCAGTCGCTGGTTGGAGAATATAAAACAATGGACGACATCATCACTGAGGTAATGAAGGATCAGCCCTTTTATGAAGAATCCGGCGGCGGTGTGACCTTATCCGGTGGTGAAGTCCTTTTTCAAGCGGAATTTGCGACTGAATTATTGCGCCGTTTAAAGGAAAAGGGCATTCACACTGCCAGTGAAACGACAGGCTTTGCTAAAGAAGCGGTCTTTAAACGCTATATTGAACAAGTGGATCTCCTCTATTTTGATGTAAAGCATCACGATGAGCAAAAACACAAAGAAGGAACGGGTGTGTCTTTAAAACCAATCTTGAATAACTTACAGTATGCCTTACACACACACCCTAACCTAGTCGTTAGAGTGCCCGTCATTCCCCGGTTTAATGATGGAGATGAAAATGCCGAGGCTTTTGCGCGTTTGTTTAACCGTTTAGATGTTGGCCGAGTAGAGCTACTGCCGTTTCACCAATTTGGCGAAAAGAAATATACTTTTTTAGATCGCGATTATGCAATGAAAGATATTCCGCAGCTGCATACAGAAGAACTTGATTATTTTAAGACTATTTTTGAAGAGCATGCTATTTCCTGTTATGTCCACTAAGTAAAAAAGACAAGCACGGTCGGTTCATCCACCTTGCTCGTCTTTTTTACTTGCTCTAAACACGGTTGTTCTGGCTCACTAAGCTAAATCGACAATTAATCCTTGATTTTCAGAAACATTGTCCGCTGCAATAATCTTAATTTCTTTATTCACTAAATTAGGGAAAGCGACGATCGTCATTGTATTTTTGCCTTGTGCTTTCAGATAATCAAAATCCACCACAAAAAGTTTTTGTCCTTTGTAGACTCGGTCGCCTTCATTTACCAGCACTTGGAACCCTTTGCCCTTTAGCGCCACGGTATCCAGACCCACGTGAACAATCACTTCAATGCCGCAATCCGTTATCAGACCCACGGCATGTTCAGTCGGAAATACATTGACTACTTTTCCGTCAATCGGTGAAACAATGGTTTTATTCTCTGGCAGAATCGCAAAACCATCGCCCATCATCTTTTGAGAAAATACTGGATCAGGCACTTCATTCATTGGCAGAATTTTCCCAGCCACCGGTGAAACAATCTTATCTTTCAGACCGGCGCAGGCATCCTGCAATTGAATCGTTAAAGGCTCTTCTACAGAAATTGTTTTTTGAAAGTCAAATTCAGCTGGTTTTTGCATATTTGAAGCGATAATCTCATTAATCGTCGTTGCATAAATATCTGATTTTGCACCAAAAATTGCTTGAAATCCATCCCCCACATGAACCACGCCTACCGCACCTAATTTCTTTAAGGTCGCTTCGTCAACAATGGAATTATCTGCCAGCACAGTTCTCAAGCGAGTAATACAAGCTTCCACCGAGCGAAGATTGGCTTTACCACCCAGTGCATCAATAATTCCCCAGCTTACTGCCAGATTGTCCCCGCTAGTTACGATATCCAGATCGTCTTCCTTAGAATTATCTTCACGTCCAGGTGTTGGCAGGTTTAATTTAACAATCATAAAACGGAACACAAAGTAATAGACTGCAGCAAAGCAGAGCCCCACCGGAATCACCAACCACCACGCAGTACGATTGACCAATACGCCAAACAAGATATAATCAATCAGACCGCCGGACAAAGTCATACCGATTTTTACCTTTAAAATATTCATCACAGCAAACGAAACACCGGCTAGCAAGCAATGAATCCCGTACAAAGCTGGAGCAATAAAAAGAAATGAAAATTCTAAGGGCTCAGTAATTCCAGTTAAAAATGCAGTTAACGCTCCGGAAAGTAAAATCCCGCTAGCCATTAGCTTTCTTTCTGGTTTTGCTTCCTTATACATTGCATAGGCCGCAGCCGGCAAGCCAAACATCATAAATGGAAATTTACCAGTCATAAAGGCCCCGGCAGTCAATGGAACGCCGTCACGCATTTGTTGGAAGAAAATCTGTTGGTCCCCATGAATGATCGCACCAGAAGCAGAGGTGTAAGAGCCAAATTGAAACCAAAATGGCGCATAAAATACGTGATGCAAGCCAAAGGGAATCAAAGCCCGTTCAATGACACCAAAGATAAACACAGCTAACGTTTGATTGGCCTCAATAACAGTGGCTGAAAAACCATTCAAACCATCCTGTATCGGCGGCCAGATAAAACACAAAATACTCGCTGCTAATAATGAGAACACTGCCGTCACCATAGGAACAAAGCGTTTCCCTGAAAAGAAGCCTAAATAGGCAGGCAATTCAATTTTATAGAATTTATTAAAGCAATTTGCGGCGATAACACCGGCGATAATCCCTCCGAAAACACCTGTTTGCAGTGTTGGAATTCCTAAAACAGTAGCATATTTTTGACCATTTTCAGCCACCATTTCCGGCGTAATCCCTAAGACAGCTCCCATCGCCATATTCATCATCAAATACCCGACAACTCCCGCCAAAGCTGCACTGCCATCATTATTGGCCAGTCCAATGGCAACCGCGATGGCAAAGAGCAACGGCAAATTACCGAAAATAATCGAGCCTGACTGCTCCATTACATCAGCAACGACCTGAAACCAGCCGGCCTGTAAAAAAGTAAACTGAGTTAACACGGTTTCCTGATGAAATAAATTACCGAATGCGAGTAAAATACCGGCCGCCGGCAATGTCGCTACCGGCAGCATTAATGACTTTCCTACCTTCTGTAAAATACCAAATAATTTCTTCATAAAACTCCTCATCCCTTTCTAATCACCAATGAATAGTCGATTGACATCACCCGAGAAAAAAGCTGATCTGTCAGCGTACGTCCTTCCCTGCGCCATAATAGGCAAAATAAATTCAAGGCCAGCGGTGCGCCCAAAAACACAACATTCAACACAAACTGCACAATAAAACGTAAAGTCAATATAAGTCCATTTTCAAACGTGCCCTTTTTCACAAAGCTATACATCAATCCGTTCATTCTCATTCCTAGAGTCTGCTTCCCTAAAAACAAGGGAATACCCACATAATTCAACACTCCTCCACTAAATAGGCTTAAAAACAATGCTCCCTCTGGCTTAAGACCTGCTTGATAAAAACCAAAAAGCAAGACACGAACCAACACAGAAAAAATAAAAACATCCGTCACAGCAGCAAAAATTCTCTTCCTTTTTAAGCTTCCCTGCATAACTTTTCTCCTTTCTTCTTTTGAAACCAAATTAAATGTCTTTCGTAAGTAAAAGAATATCTTTTGAAAACGTTTTCGTCAACAACAGTTGTTCAATAAAATTCAAATTGCACATTTGTGCTTTTCAAATTTTTTTACTCTAAACAATCCTGTCTCCTCTTAAGAGCAGCTTTTTCCTAACAAAAAAGCGTTAGTACGCACTAGGAAGAAATTCCTGTACTTACTAACGCTCCTGATCCAAACTACTCGTTTTGAATGAATCATCCTGATCCAAACGTAAAATCGCTATAATAGTTTCGCGATCACTCACTAAGCAATTGATATATTTTTTACGAAGCATGGCTAAAATAGCCTGAGCCTTTGACTTTCCTCTAGCAATGGCCACTGATTTAGGCAGCTCACCGATTTTTTCCAGCGGAATACCAATCGTACGCTTTTGCAGCTCATTGTGTACCAGCTGTCCTGTTTGATCAAAAAAACGACACGAACATTCCCCGACAGCCTTATTTTGAGCCAGCACCTGATAGTCCTCCGCTGTTAGTAAATCGCGCCATTGGCTATTACTGCTTTCATCAAGACTGCCACCTACGCCGACAATAGCAATATCTAAATGTTCCCAATATCCTAGAATATCCTGAAAATACTTAGACCGCAGAATGCCTTGGGCTAATCTTTCTGATTCCTGTACGACTGTGGCATTCACAAAGGCACTTTTTCCATGAAATTTTCTGGCCATTTCATACACCAATGTATTGACATGATACTTAGAATTGATGTGACTGGGACCACCGGCTAACGGACAAAACACAGTATTTTCCACATGTCTGTTTTCCAGCTTCTCGATCATGCGGCTTAAGGTCGCACCCCAGGAAATACCCACCACCTGATTATCCGCAACAAGATTCCTAATAAAGCTGGCCGCTGTCTCAGCCAGTGCTTCATCCTTATGTATTTCTGTCGCCGTAGAATGACTCACAGCGATTTCTACCTGCTGTAGCGCATATTTTTTTCTAAAGTATTCTTCCAAAGCAAAAACATTTGAATCAAAGCCGCTAATGTCAATTTTGACAATTCCTTCTTTTTTAGCTGTTGCGAGCATGCGACTAATGGTTGTTCGATAAATACCTAAAGCCTTTGAAATCTCTGCTTGCGTTTGATTTTCAATGTAATAAAGATAGGCAACCTTAGCCAATAATTTTTTTCTCTTTTCGTTCATACCTGCTCCTTTCCGTTAACACTTTAGTCATCTACAAATATCCTTACGTTTATTTTATCATTAAAAAGCATCGTATGAAACGAATTTAGATTTCTAATGTAAGCCCGTTTCTGCTAATTGTTCTTTTAGGTTATATCAGGCATTTCACTGAAAAGCATGATTTTTAGCCACCATTTTAAACGTGTTCTTTAGTTTTGTCTTCCCGCTAGAGTTGCTCCCTCTCTGGAAAGATACTAAAAAAGCTGGAACAAATCGTGACATTCGCACGGACTTGTTCCAGCTATTTTTTTAGCGATATTTGTTTATCGATTAAGCTGCGCTTTAATTCGGCTAGTTGCACCTTTTAAATTGTAGCATTCAGCATAATCTCTAATTGGTCGTTTGATATGGTCAATTACATACCGTTGACCGTCAATATTATGAGCGTGTAAATTGGCATACATTTTTTCAATTTCAGCTTTTACTTCTTGATCATTAAACGTATAATGACCAGCAATATCTAGAATTTCAGCTTGTAAAACAGTATCGTTTTGAGTCATAATTTGTTCGACTGTTAATTCCTTTTGCTCACCAATCATCCACTTGCGCCAGCGTTCACTTTTGATTGCATGTTCTAAAAGGACCTCTCGTGTTTGTGAGGGTTCAGACACCAAGCCGTATTCTACTAGCTTAGCTTCGACGGAAGCAAGATTTAAATAAGCCCGCGTTTCTTCTGTTCCGTACTGCGGAGCCACATTTGTTGCCGTAATTTGTGAAGGAATATGCTCCAGCAGCGTGACATCATCTAAATAATCCCCGTTGTGCTCTTTTAGACCCACACCATATTTTTTAGCCATTTGAGCTAAGTCATAGGCATTTTTTAAATTAAACGTACCGACCTGCTCTGTTTTCCGAGTCAGGGTACCTGTTTGTCCTACAATAAAGGTTGGCATTGGTAGCCCGCGTTTTCCCAGCTCGTCTTTCAAGCGGATAATAAATGTTTCATACGTTTCTGTTGAGGTCAAACCGCCATTTGTTTCCTCTGTCCCTACCTCATAACCAATTTCCGGTAAGTTGCGCGCCTTACGTTCTTGTTCACAATAGGCGATTAAATCAACCGTCCGCTCTAAAACAGTTTCCAAAGGAATTACTTTGCCAACTTCAAAGGGATCTTTCGTTGGATCAATCATCAATAAATCAAAGCCTGCTTCAATATCGGCAACATAGGACTGCTTACCTAAAGCCATTGCCTGCTCAGTTGGCAAATGGTCGTTGCGCTCCTTGTCGCGCTGCCAGGGTCCGCCGTGATCCCGACATAAATAGTATAAATTATCATAATCAATGTCAGCAGCTACTTCTGCTACTGCTTGGGCAAAGGTCGCTTGATTCCAACCATTAACATAGCCGCCACCTAATTCATCCGCGTCTACCTGATTGCGGCTGGCAATAAACATCACCGGATAATCGTCTTCTTTAGATAATTCTAATGTTGCCTGCACACAATTTTTTGACATGGGGCCAATCCCCAGCAAGGTAGCGCTCGCACCTGTTGCTTGCAACTTCAGTAACCCTTCTACCACCTGCTTTATTGGTAATTTTTCCATTGGGTCTACATCTCCATTTCTTTGACTTTTTGAGTAGCATTGGTTAACACACTTAAAGTATACGGTCATCCAGACAGCTTGAATATTACATTTTTCTGCAACAAGTTTCACCACGCGCTTGTAGACTTGTTGCAAGTTTTCACGTTGCAAGAGACATTGGCTAGAACTATCAAAAGCACTGTCCTGCATCAGAAAAGCAACAATAGAAAAAGCCAGCGTTCCATCTTTTGCGCCATCCAGCTCTTTGCCCTTTTTAAACTAAGAAACCTGCGCTTGAACAAAGGCAAACAAAGAATGCTGAGCAGTTAGCATATAATCATACGTTTGGCTCTTTGGCGGGTAATGGCGGCGATTACTCCAAATAGCTTGCCAGCCTGCATTTTTCGCACCCAAAACATCATTTTCCAAAGAATCGCCACAATAATAAGTCACGGCTTTCGTTAAGCCTAATTGCTTTTGAACATAGTTAAAGATACGAACATCAGGTTTTGCCAAACCAACCTCTGAAGAAATAAATATCCGCTCAGGTGACAGCCACCTTTCGATCTGTAGCTGCTGCAATTTATTTCTTTGATGTTGGGCCGGACCATTAGTTATAATGCCCAATTGAATCTTCTTTTGAAGACAAAAATCCAAGGTAGACTCCACATCAGGAATTAAATGAATATGCTGCTGGAAAAACTGATAATCCTGCTGAAATTGAATGGCTTCTTTTCGCGAAATCGTTCTTCCAAAAAAAGCTAACGCCTGCTGTATCCGATATATCTGCATCTCTAAAAGCGCCATTTCCCCCTTCTCCGTTAAATGAAAAACAGCATCGCTTAACTGGCGACTTTTTAAATAAAGTGCCTCTACTGAAAGATTCCCCAGTGAAAAATTTTTCTCTATAGCTTGCCGAAAAGGAACTAATTGATCATACAGCGTATCATCAACATCAAAAATTAAAGCGTCCATTATCTTTTCACTCCTAAAAAATAGAGACTGCAACATAAGTTTTTGCTTAATGTCGCAATCTCCACTAGTTTGTCCGTTGCTTTTTATTTTTCAGCTTTATTTTTCTGATTGTCCGGCTCATCCAGATTCGGTTTTGTAAAATGTAAAATAGCAACTGATACCAATGTTCCAATCAGCATTGCCAGTACATACCACAGCTTACCATTTACAACCGGCAAAATAATCAAGCCGCCATGCGGAACTAACGCTTCAACGCCATTGGCCATTCCGAGCGCTCCACCAACTGCGCTACCGATAATGATGGCCGGCAACACCCGCTTAATATCTTTTACGGCAAAAGGAATCGCACCTTCTGTAATACCAATTAAGCCCATGAAAAAGGCGGAAATCCCCAAATCCTTATCTTCAGAAGTATATTTTTTCCGGTCAATAAAGGTTGAAATCGCCAACGCTAAAGGTGGAATCGCAACTGCAATTCTATGCGCGCCATTTGGGGCATAAATTCCTTCCGACATTAAAGCTAACGTAAATGCAGTTGCCGTTTTATTAATTGGTCCTCCCATATCAACGGCTGTCATTGCTCCAATAATCAAGCCTAAAATAATTGCGCTGCCGCCTTGCATCTGACCTAACACTTTTACTAACCAATCCATTGCAGCTCCAATTGGAACAGCAATGATATAAATATAAATCATTCCTAAAAAGAAGGTTGTCACGACAGGCACAATTAAAATCGGCATAATCGTACGAATAGTTGCAGGTACTTTCCACGTTTTGCACCAGCGAACAAAATAACCAACCGCTACACCCATGATCATCGCGCCTAAAAAGCCCGTTTTTACTTGACCCTCGCCAATTGGATTGTTCGCAATATAGCCTAAAATCATAGCTGGCGCTAACGCCGGCTTGCCTGCCAAGGAATTAGCAATGTATCCTGAAAGTAGCGGAATCATCATAGCAAAACCGGCTGCTCCCAGATCATTTAGGTTTTTCATGAAGGGACTGGTAATTTCCATCCCTGCATCCGTTGCTTTCCCCGTGGCTAAGGCTACCGCCAGAAAAATCCCGCCCACTACTACGGCAGGTAGCATAAAGGATACCCCAGTATTAAAGGCTTTCTGCAAATCCTTAAAAAATTTATTTTCTTTTTTCATTGTTTTCAGCTCCCTGTGTCTTATTAAAGTTTTTCTACCTTATCTAAAATTTCAGCAGGATGCTTGATCATTTCACCGGGGTCAATGACTAAAACTTTTCCCGCATCCGTTTTCTCATCAAAGCGTTCTTCACCTTCAATACCAATGGCTACGGCCAAAATTACTGCATCTGCTGCATCAACATCTGCTTGCTCAAGCTCATTTTCAATCCCCATACTGCCTTGGGTTTCTACCTGCACTTCATAACCACGCTTGCGACATTCTTTTTCAATTGCTTCCTGAGCCATATACGTATGGGCCACTCCTGTGGGACATGCTGTAACTGCTACTACTTTCATCACTAATTCCTCCTTAAATTTCAATTGAGCTTAATTGCTCAAAAATTTTATTTGGGTCAATTTCTGTTATTAATTTTTCTCTGAATTCATCATTTAGCAGTCTTTTGCTTAATTGAGAAATAAACTTTAAATGCAGCTTATTTTCACTTTCTTGAGGAACACCGATTAAAAAAATAAGCCGAACATTTTCTTCGTTACTTTGTGCCCATCGGAATGCTTCCTGCACTCTTAGAAATGCAATAAACGGCTGTGTAACAGCGGTTGTTTTTCCATGAGGAATAGCAATGTCATAGCCAATGGCGGTTGAAACCTCTGCTTCACGTTTTTTTACAGCTGCATATAATTCTGCGGCGTTTGAAACATAGTTTGAAGAAGCAGCCTTTTTTACGATAAATTGAATGACATCTTCTTGATTGGACATTTTCTGATCCAAAAAAATCAGCTCCGGAGAAATGACTCCTTTTTCTGTTTCCTGCATTTTTCCCATCCTATTCACTCCCGAGTTTCTTGTATAATCTTTCTTTTGAGTTCGCATTCCTTAATTCTTTCAAGCCTTGATTATTATCAATTAGGTTATAAATATCAGCTAAAATATTTCTCGTTTGAAACGTGTCTTGCTTGGCAATACAGATCAAAAAAGCGAGATCAACTGAGTACTTGCTCCATTTGATTTTTTTCCGGTTTTTAACCACTACGATCACCGTCTGGTTTACATAAATTGAATTCCCATGAGGTACAGTAGTTCCAGAAGGTAAATCCGTTCCTCCAAACTCTTCTCTCTCTTTAACACTTTCAATAAATTTCGGCTGCACATAGCCCTTGGCGATTAAATCCTGCCCAACCTGAGAAATGAGCTCGTCTTTAGACGAATAAGCCGCATTTAAATAAATAAACTCCCGGCGAACAAATTTTTGTAAATGATGCCCTCGCGTAACCTGTGCCACCTGACTTATTTTTTTAGGACGATAGCCGGAGTTATGAATCTTTTCAATATCTTTATCCGTTAAAAAGGGGGAAACATATACCACCTTTTTGTGGGGAATAGTGACTTTTATTGTAGAAATAATTAAGTCATAGTCTGCTGTTTCCTTTTGCTCTAACTCAGCAAAAGATGCTACCTCCAGGGTGTCCAATGACGGTAACACACTTTTAATTCGGTTAATTAGCAACTCTGAAGTCGCAATCCCCATTTGACAAACCACTAGAATTTTACGGTTCATCCGCGCTCGTTCAATAGCGGCCTGAAAATACATCGTCAAAAAGGCGATTTCATCTTCATTGAAGTGAATAGCTAGGCTTTGTTCATATTCGCTTAAAACTACCCAAATTACATTGAAGGTCAGTGAAAATTCATTTTTGATTTGTGAAGTGAACGGATTTTCCGCCTTATTGTTAGAGCGTAAGCGATATAACATAGGAGGAATATGATTTTTCAATTGTGTTTCCAGCTCACGATCCTTAGAAAAATCAATGGTCAACGCTTCTGAAACCTTAAATAATAATTGGTTAGTAATGTCCGTATCCGTTTCCTGCTCCGGCAATGGTTCAAAACGATTGGATATTAACTGCTGTGAGAAGTATTGAACATCTTCATTGGTATAGGCTAAATTTAAGCGTAAAGCTGCTTTGTGAATCATTTGAACCGCACTCTTTTCAAAAAACAAATCCTGTTCCTTCACTTGTCTTAAATTTTTTTTATCTAAATGTTGTTGCTGCTGAATTCGATAAACTAAAATAACAAAAATATTCAAAACGTTTTGGATGTAATAATCCGAAATAACGTTAATATTTTCTCTAACATACGTGTACAAAATATTGGTACAAACACTGATTAAAGTTTCACCGTAATAAGGCTCCAGCAATTTTATTTTTTCAGTAAAATCACTACCTAAATAATAATCAGAATTACTGAATAAATAACGATTAAATTGCAGGAAGGCTTTTTGAAAATCCTCTTCCGTTCCACTTAAAAAAGTTCCCTTTGCATCGTTAGCCAGCTTAATCGATGAACCCGCTTTCAAAATTTTCATGATTAGTTCAAAATCTCGAACAATTGAGGTTTTACTTACCATAAAAAATTCAGATAAATAATTAAAACTGACTTTTTTATCTTCAAAGAGCAGCATGTTCATCAATTGAATTCTACGATTGATCGTTGAGCAGACATCACTTTCCTCTCTAGCTTCCTCCAGCAAGCTGCTTTCCTTTAACTTCCTTAAAGCAATGCCAACTCCCCGTTTTTTTTCCAAATACTCACCAGATTTTTGGATATATTCTTCAATAATCTTAAGCTCAGAATGAGCCGTACGCTTTGAAACTCCTAACTTGCTTGCAAAATACTCAACTGTTTGAAAATCACTTTGTTCAGCCAACAGTTCAAGAAATTCTTTTTGCCGTTTTGTAAGCATAATGATAAACACTTCCTTAACTTAATAATAAAGGCCCTTATTTGATAGCGTTATCATGAATATATCTTCATTATAATGACCCGGTTATCCTTTGAATATTACATTTTCCTGCAACAAGTACTGCAATTCATTTGTTTAGTTGTTGCAATTTGTTTTTCTTGCGGCTTATTAACGTTTTACAAATTTCTTAAAGGACGAAAACACCGCTTCCGAAAATTTATTAGTTCTAAGTGGATAGGACAAAACTAAAAACAGTTTTGTCCCATCTACTTACGAATAAACGGTGGCCAAAAGTCAGGTTCTTCGGCAATTTCATAAAAGACGATCAATATAAAAAACATATTGGTCGTCTTTTACTCCAATTGCTCGAACCTAAACGACTTTTGGCTCAACCTCAATTTACATACAAAAAAACTCCAACCATTCACCTTTTTAGGATGAATGATTGGAATTGAGCTTAAAGCTCCTCAATTCTAATGGTTATGAGAGCGTTCGACGATAACCTTCTATCTTATGTGTAACAAAGTCAATCGTTTCTGAAAGGCGCTCTTGCTGCTCATGTAATTTAACCATATGTTTTTCCAGTATAGCAGTTCGTTTAGCCAAGGACGTATCCCCTTGCTTTTGCAGGGCAGCGAAGGTTTTGATATCGGCTAAAGTCATACCTGTTTGTTTCATTTTTAACAGCAACTGGACCCAACAATAGTCTTCCTCGGTATAAATTCGATAATTCCGGTCATCTCTATCCGGCAGCAACAGTCCTTCCTCTTCGTAATAGCGCAATGTGTCAATCGTAAGACCAGTTTTGAGTGCAAATTCTTTAATTAACATCTACATTTCTCCTTGCTATCGAGTATACTCCATAGATTAAGCTTAACACAAATAAAGGAGGATAATCGATGAAACTAAATGAAGCAACACCTTATTTGTACTGTACTGCTGTAATTCAATCCACTGGAAAAGTCCCCTACGCCGAACTGACCGCAGCGTTAAAAAAGCTGTGCGAACAAACAGTCAAAGAACCCGGCTGTATTTTATTTCAAGTAGTTCCCTTGGAGAAGGAACGGGAGCGCTTTGCCTTATGGGAAATTTGGCAGGATCAAGCAGCCTTTTATGCTCATCATGAACAAAGTTATACCAAAGAATTTTTCAAAGCGGAGCTGGATACAATTGAATTTTTTGAAAGCTCAGAAAAGGTTCACTTGTAAGATGAAACTGTCGAAAAGATATTATACTCTTGTTCATTCACTGCTGACTTCTTTAGTGACTACCGGCTTGCTGACCTTACTATTACACTTTTTGGCGAATGGTTCTATTCGATGGTTTCTCTGGCTGAAAACTTGGTTGCTGGTTTTTGTATTAATTACGATCTTAGGCCGATTTTTACCGCAATTAATGCACCATTTTTTGAAAAAATTATTCTACTAAATAAAATAAAAGATCGGGACAGAAGTAAAATAGCTGTTTGTCCCGATCTTTTATTGATTAATTTTTATGCACAATTTTCTTGAAGCGTTCTAATGCAGCTCTGGGATCATCTGCTTGGTAGATATTACGACCAAAAACGATGCCGGCGGTGCCAGCAGTTACTGAGGCTTGAGCCATCGCATCTGCATCACTGTCCGCAATTTTTGAGCCCCCAGCAACCATTAGCGGTGCAGGAGAAATGTCCTGCAATTCTTTTAGTTGCTCTGGTGTATCCGGATATTTTACTTTAATGAAATCAGCTCCCAGCTCAGCTGCCATTCGTGTGTGAACCTTCATTAAATCAAATTTCATAGTACCGTCCGGATTGGTTTCTTTACTTTTAATCACACGCGGCTCAATGATATGAATTAAACCATATTTTTGGCAGAGTTCATTCACTTCATAGTTACGGCGCATCTCTTTTGCTTCTATCTCTGGATCATCCTGTCCAATAAATAAATAAGTCATCACACCGGTTGCACCGCTGGCTAATACTCGTTCAATGGAAGTAACCGGCTCCACTGCTCCTTCAACATAGCCGACATGGTTTTTAGGACGAGAAACACTTTGCCAGTCGTACAAGGCAATCATTTCAGGTGCATCTTTGCCCGTAAACAACTCTTGACAGGCTGGTAAAAAGCCCATTGGCATCAAGATTGCATCTGCTGCACGCAAGGTTTTAGTCTGCGCTTTTATTTCTTCATTTGTAGTCATGCCTTTAATTGGTCCTAATAAAATTCCGTGTGCATAAGCGACCATGACACAGCGCTGTGATTCTGGATTTAAAAAACGACTAATGCGTAATTCTTTGCCGACTTGATTCGTATTTTTCACTACCATTGTTTTATTCTCCCTTTATTATGATTTTTTTGTAGCTCAAAATTATTTCGTAGCTAAACCTAAAATTCCCGGATTGAAGGCACCTTTTTCATCAAAGTCCTGTTTAATTTTTTCCAATATTTCGTGAGACACCGCACCGATTTCTTCTTTGAACCAAGGCAAACGCTGACGTCCAATGCCATGGTGATGTGCACCTGAACCACCTGCTTCATGAACGCCTTCCATAATAATTTCCCAAATTTCATTGAATTTGTTTAAGGTATCTGCCGCATCTTTACCGGAAGCAAAGATAATGAAGTAAATATTGGCACCGCTTGGATAGCAATGTGAGCAATGCGCCCATAGCTTATCCACTTTACCTTCCAAACGTTTAGAAACAACGTCGTACATTTTTGGCAATACCGTCCAGTTGCCGGAAACTTCAATTGCATCTGCAATGATTGTATCTTCAGCATTGCCATCTTCCAGCCAGTCTGCATTGTAACGATGCTGCTCCCAAGCATGTCCAATTTCAGAACCAAGATCATGACCGGTTCTTCTCTCTGCTGTTAATAATACCTGTTTCATGATCTCAGGTGCAACTGTTTCTGCGCCCACAATCCCAACAACCATTAATACTTTATCGGAGCGATGATTGATTTTTTCATAAAGGTTTTGAGCTTCCGCCGGGTTGTAAATACGCACAACAGCAGGCACAATGTCCCGACGATAAAATTCACGCGCTGTCATAATAGCATCTTCTAACGTATCAAATTCAATCCCGCGAAATTCACGACGTTCCGGAATTTTCCAGACTTTTAAGGTTACTTTAGTAATAATTCCTAAGCTTCCTTCTGAACCAATAAAGAGAGTTGGAAGGTGCGGTCCAGTCGCAGAACGCGGCACATTGCGGTTGCTGAAAATTTCTCCATTGGGTAAAACAACTTCCACACATTGCAGCATGTCTTCAATATTTCCGTATTTACTACTAAACGTTCCGGCAGATTTAGTAGCTACCAAGCCACCCACGGTCGCTAAATCAATCGATTGAGGATAATGCCCGGTTGTATAGCCGCGTTCATTTAAATAATCTTCCAGCTCACGACCGAACATGCCGGCATTCACTGTGATTAAATGATTGTCTTGGTCGAATTCTACAACGCCAGTAATTTTTTGCATGTCAATTGTTAACGATGGTTTTTCAGGAACAATACCGCCTAAAACACCGGAAGCTCCGCCAAATGGCACTACAGCCAAATTATGATCGTATGCGTATTTTACAGCTTCTTGAACCTCTGCAACATCTTTAGGAACTGCCACAATTTCAGGTAAATGTGCGTCTAGTTTTGCTTGCGGCCATTTATTGATTGCCGGCCACCAATCGATGATATATTTTTTCTTTGCTTCCTTCTCAGTGATGAAATCCATTCTTACTCCTCCTACTTTTCTTATTTACAATATACAGAATACTGTATTATGAAAAATAAGTCAAATGTATTTCGCCATTTTTTTACTTTTTTTCAATTGTGCGGATGCATTCGAGCTATTTTTCTTTGCGAAAGCAAAGCTGCCATGCTGTTTCCAGCATGACAGTCTGTATTATTTTTTAGCTTTAAATTTTTGAAACTTCAATTTGAGCGATAATCTCAGAAAGCTTTGCCAATTTTAAATATCCGGGACGTTCTTCTAAAGCATTCAACACCCCATAAGCCATACCACGTTTAATAATCGCTGTCGGCTCTTCCTGCAAATCAAGGCCTAATGCTAAGCCGGCAATCACTGAATCGCCGGAACCAATCGCATTGACGGCTTGAATTTTCGGTACCTTGGCATAATAATACTCTTCTCCCTGCTTAATAATCGCTCCGGCTGCTCCCAATGAAACCACAAGCCACGGAATTCGTTGAAAAATAGGCGCGGCCAGCTTTTCTTTTAAATCAGGCAAGTTATCGGGATCAATAGTTGTTCCTAATAAATCCGCAAGTTCATGCTCATTTGGTTTAATCAGGGTTGGCTTAATAGGCGCTTCAATACTTTCTTTAAGCGGTGCGCCTGACGTATCCAATAGAACCTGCTTGCCTTGTTCTTGGGCACAAGCTACCAGCCAGCTGTAAAAGCTTGGCTTCATTCCTGCCGGCAAACTTCCCGACAGCACGACTGTATCAACTTGTCCCAGTAAAGTTTTAAATAATGCAACGAACTGTTGCTGCTCTTCTTCACTTACAGTAGGACCAGCTTCTAGAATTTCTGTTTGCTCTGCTCCGCTAATAATCGAAATATTATTGCGGGATTCCTGCTGTATTTGATAAAAATGCTGCTCTAAGCCCTGTTCCGTCAACGAATTTTGAATAAACTCACCCGTCGTACCGCCTAGCATACCGCTGGCACACACCTGTCCTTTGACCTGATGCAGCACTCTGGAGACATTTAAGCCTTTACCGCCAGCAGTTTTTTCAATAGTTGCTACTCGATTTGTTTGACCCAGCTGGAATTCACTCAAAACATACGTAATATCCACTGAAGCATTCATTGTAACGGTTAGTATCACACGTTTTCCTCCTCAACCATCATGCATTCAAGCTGTTGATACAGTTTTAGATATTTTTCAAAGCCGCGCTTGTATACTTGAACATTCTCTTCAATTGGTTCATAAACCCGCTGCACTTTAATCGTCTTTTCTCGGGCTTGCGCATAATCTCTATAAATGCCTACGCCAATACCGGCCAACAACGCCGCTCCTAAGGTGGTCGCTGTATCAGAAGAAGGTACCCTGATGGTTTTATTTGTCACATCTGCTTTAATTTGCATAAAGACTTCTGAATTGGCAGAACCGCCCATTGCCCACAGCTCTTCCACTTTAGCACCTGTATTTTCGGCAAGTACCAGATTGTGTTGTAAGGAATACGCAACGCCCTCCTGCGAAGCACGAATCATATGCGCACGTGTTTTAGTGAATTCAAAGCCATAATAAACTCCTTTTGCATAAGGATTCCAAATTGGCGAACGCTCTCCCTTCATATAGGGTAAAAAGATTACTCCATCAGAGCCGGCTGAAATCGATGCGGATAATTGATCCATTTCATAATAAGCATTGGTGCCATGATATTGCGCATTGGTTTTTTCTTCAAAACAGAAATTATTTTTCACCCAGTCAATCACACCACCGCCGCCGACTGTACCGCCCTGCAGCAGCCAATGTCCCGGAACAACATGATAACCCATGATTAAACTAGGATCAGCCACATATTCCTTCAAGCAAATGCTCATTCCTTCTGCTTGTCCGCCTTGCTCCTGTGTTTCGCCGTGAGCAATCACACCCACACCTAAAGCGCCGCACGCCGCATCCAAGCCGCCAGCAACTACCGGAATGCCCTCACCTAGCCAAGTTTCAGCAGAAGCTTTGGCAGAAACCTTCCCTACGACTTCATCACTGTTATAAATCGGCGGTAAAAGGTCGGGAGAAATGCCAAACAGCTGACACATTTCCTCGCTCCATTCACCTTTCCTCATATCAAAGCAATGCATGCCGTAGCCTTGTGAAATATCCTGTGTTTTCGCGCCGGTCAGCTTGTAGACAATATAGCTGTTTGCCTGCAGCACCTGATCGATTTTGGCATAAACTTCTGGCTCATTTTCCTTTAGCCAAAGTAATTTTGGCAAGCTATACGTCGGTTCAAAAGAATTGCCGCTCACCTCAAAAATTTTCTCTTCGCCAATTTCAGACTTCACTTTTTCGCAAAGAGCAGCGGCACGTGTGTCCATCCAAATAGGATTGTTGTAGACCACGTTGCCGTCTTTATCGATTGGAATCATCGACCAGCCCTGCCCGTCAATCCCGATCCCGCGAATCGCTTTGTCTGCCATTGCTTGATGTCCTAATATTTTCTTAGTTGCAGCACAAACTGCCTGCCACCATTCATTAGGATCTTGTTCCACCCAGCCAGCTTCCGGATAATAAACAGGATACTTTTCTGTTACAGAAACCAAAACGGTGCCGTCTGTCAGAAACGCAGTCAGCTTACAGCTTGATGTACCGATATCAATACCTAACAAGGCATCTTTCATTACTCTTCACCTCCAATTTCGTAGAGTGCTTTAATGTGTTTTGAATTTTTTTCGGTTAAAGCGTAAAACGGCTCAGCTGCATCCGTTAGATGATAAACACCGGTAATCAAAGGGCGTAAATGAATCATACCCCGCTCTATAAAATCTAAGGCTGTCGCCCATTCATAGCCGGGAAATGGTGCAGAATAAGACATCATAGAACCGGTAACAATCAATTCCTTTCTAAAAATTTGTTCAAATTCTTTGGGCTTGAAAAGAACATCCCGATGGCTGGTACCGACATAGATGACCTTGCCTTTCTTTTTCGTCACAGTAATCGCTTGAACCTGCGTTGTCGGATGACCGGCCGTTTCATAGACAGCAGTCGGCTGGGCATGCTCGCTAAAATAGGCAATTAAGTCAACCTTGCTGGGGTTTAAGCCCACATCAGCGCCAAAAGCTTTGGCAAATTCTAAGCGCTGATCATTTACGTCTATCATAATAATTTGTCCTACTCCTTTAGCTCTTAAAGCAGTCAGTACCATTAAGCCAATCGTACCAGCTCCAAAAACAACACAGGTTTCACCCGCTTTTAACGGCAATCGTTCCACTGCATGTAATCCCACAGTAAATGGTTCGATCAGCGCAGCTTCTTTTAGACTAACTTGATCCGGCACCTTATTAATATTTTGAGCTGGAACAGCTACATATTCAGCAAAGGCTCCCGGCTGATGTGAACCGATGAAGCCATAATTTTCACACATTTGCGGTTGTCCGGATAAACAAAACTCACATTTTCCACAAACTGTTAGAGGCGCGGCAATCACACGTTCACCGACTGCAACAGAGGAAACCTTTTGTCCTACCTCGGCTATTGTGCCGGAGAATTCATGTCCTAAAATTTGCGGAAATTGGTGAACTGCACCTTCAAAATAACGCGGTAAATCAGAACCGCAAACACCACAAAACGCGACTTTGATTAACACTTCATCATCTTTAATTTGCGGTTTAGCTACCTCAGCCAGTTCCATTTTTTCTTTGTCTTTCACTAATAAAGCTTTCATTGCTATATTCCTCCTTATAAATCAACTGCTTTTACACTAACCGCCAATACCCACTAACTCTGATATTTTGACAATTACCCAAAGCAAAAGATTGCCGCCTTCATCCCAGCAGTTTACTAAGACATCTTTGGCCACACTTCCGTTTAAAACATTCGTAAGATCTGCTGCTCCTGTAGTCAGCGCTGCAAGCTGAGTCGCGACTAACGTTGTTGGAATGATCCAGATTGTCGTTAAAATAACATTGTAAATAATATTTCCTTTAGTGTACGGCGCCATTCCGCCAATCCAATAAGGCAAGGCTGCCAGACTGGCTACCGGTAAAAAGTTATTTCCAGGTAAAAAGGCAGAAAGAAAAATAGCAATTGGATACATAATGACTACTGTAGACATCACAGACGGATCTGATAAGAGCATCACCGGGTCAACGGCAATATTTAATTTACGTCCCTTGAACCGTTCCTTCATAAAAGTCGATAAATTCGCTGTAATTGGCAAAATACCATCCGCCACGAACTGCAGCATAGCCGGTAAAATAACTAAAATCGCAGCCAATTTAATGGCTAATTGAATAATTGCCGCAACCTCAATGCCACTTACAATTCCGATAACAATTCCTAACAAGGCGCCAATAACACTATTTTCACCCAACAACCCAAATTTTTCTTTTAAATCAGCTGAAGAAGCTTTGACTTTATTTAAGCCGGGAATTACATTGATAATTTTCATCATGAAAAAGGCGAAGGTTGCCGGAAAGGTTGCTGAAGGTGCTGGAATCGTAACACCGTCCAGCTTATTGAATTCCTGAAACTTTTCTGCATGAAAATCCGCTAAAAACATCGATAAAACCAATGTGCCAACACCTACAGCAATTCCCAGCCATAAGTTGCCGGTAAACGCCCAGAACATAACGCCTAGCGCTTCACCATGCCAGATATTCCACATATCCACCCACAAAGTAGACGTCCACTTTAAAGAGACAAACAATAGATTCACCAGAATAATCCCCAATATGACCCAAGGTACGCCCGGCCAGCTCCAAGCAGCTGTAACACTGCCATAACCGATATCAACAATGGAAAAGTCCGTATTCAGACGTGTAGATAACGCCTTAGTGACCGGCTGCATTGCTTGAACCGAAAAATCAGTAATTAAATTCAGTCCTGTCAAACCAATCCCAATTAACAATGCACTGGTAATACTGGTCTTCAACCCAGCTCGACTCGCCAAACCTATCATTAACATTACAATTGGCACAAAGTACGTACCTCCTAAGCCGATAAACCAATCAATCGCATTTTTTAAAATATCCATTCATTCTTTCCTCCTTTGTAAGCGTTTGCTTTTTGTACCAAAAAATATAATGATACATGACTTCCTTTCTCCCTGACCATTATCAATTATACTCCTCCCTCTTATTACGATATCCCTTTATTCAATATACAGGATACTGTATTATGTAAAAATAGTCAACACAATTTTTATTAAAAAGGTTGGCTACATCATTTAGACGTGTTATATTTAATTTTGACTTGATCTCAGGTAAAATTGAATATAAATGAATCGTTTGTTAGAATTATAAAAGAAGCTATATCAAAGGTAGGTGGCAAAACCGCATGTATTTAAGTCAAAAAGGACGTACTCAGCAAAAGCTTGCTGAAATTCTTTTATCCTGCAAAATCGGCAGTCAAATCCCAACTTTCAGTGAATTACATAAACAACTTAGCGTAGGTACAGGTACTATTCAAAGTGCTATGAAAGAATTTGAACAAAACGGCATTATTCGATTACAGGCTCAGCCGCGTTATGGTACCATTTTAGAATATAAAGATATCAAACAGCTTTGGGGATTTTTACCCAACCGACATTTAGTCGGCCTGTTTCCGGAACCGCTTAGCTTAGAAATGCGCGGACTTGCAATGGGTATCCGAACGGCCTTAAATGACTTTAATATCCCGCTGGTTATTGTTTATGGATATGGGTCTAAAGTTCGTTTCGACCGGATATTAGAAAATGATGCGCCGGAAGATTTTGTCATCTCATCTTTAGCTTCAGCAAAGGATCGCCAAGAAAGCTCCTCTGATTTAGAGATTGCTTTACATTTCAAAGAACACTCTTTCTACGATAATCACAGTCTTATGCTATTGGAAAATAAAGCCAGCAACACTTCGGCAAATGCCAGTTTACGTGTTGGTATTGACCCGAATTCCTATGATCAGGCGGAACTAACACGAAAAATTTATCCGAATGCCAATTATGTAGAGGTAAAATATGCGGATATTCCTTTTGAAGTCTTAAATAATTCCATTGATTGTGCGGTTTGGCACCGGACCATTCAGCAACGCTTCTTTTCCGAATCATTGATCCACACAGAAAAAATCACACAAGCAATGTCTAAAGAGATCAATTTATCTGAGGTTTGCGAGGCGGTTCTTACGATTAATCAACAAAATAAACTAGTCGCTGATCTTCTTAGCCACATTGATATTAATAAGGTCATTCGCATTCAAAAAGAAGTACTGAATAATCAACTCGAAGCGATTTTTTAACGGAATAAATGAACCTAAAAAAACGAATGCCAAAAAGCATTCGTTTTTTATTGTTATAGAGTAACCAGAAGTTAGCTCTTCTCTATTTACAGCTTCTCCCCATTGCTTCGAATAACCTCTTTATACCAATCAAAGGATTTCTTTTTATAACGCTTCAGCGTGCCGTTTCCTTGGTCATCCATATCTACGTAAATAAAACCATAACGTTTTTTCATTTCACCAGTTCCAGCTGAAACCAGATCAATACAGCCCCAGGGAGTATAGCCAATCAAGTCAACGCCATCCAGCTCGACAGCTTCTTTCATACATTGAATATGCTTCGCAAAATAATCGATGCGATAATCATCTTCGACTGTTCCAGCCACTGTCAATTCATCCACCGCACCAAAGCCGTTCTCCACAATAAATAACGGAACATGATAACGCTCGTACATTTGAACCAGTGAAATCCGTAAGCCTAATGGATCAATAGCCCAGCCCCATTCAGATTCGTTCAGATACGGATTTTTAACTGCCGGTACTTGGTTGCCGCCAACATATTTCGCATTTTCCGGATCTGCCGTAGAAGCCGTTGACATATAATAGCTAAAGCCGATGAAATCAACCGTTCCTTTGGCAATCCAGTCATCGTCTCCTGCTTCTTTGTGAATGGTAATGCCTTCGCGCTCATATTTTTTTAGCTGATGCTCTGGATAGTACCCCTTCACTTGAACATCCATGTAGAATTCCTGTTGACGATTGTACTCGATCGCTGCCCAGACATCTTCTGGTTTGCTGGTCATTGGATAGCTTGGAATATACGCCACCATCATCCCGATTTGATTTTCCGGATTGATGCTGTGGCCCAACTCAACTGCTTTAGCGCTTGCCACGAACAAGTGATGAGCTGCTTGAAATTTACTTTGTGGCGTACTGTTATGGATACCGATTTGCGTCCAGCTTCTCAGAAAATTAATTTCATTAAACGTCATCCAATACTTCACTTTGCCTTTATAGCGTTTAAAAATAGTTTCACAAAAGAACAAGAAATAATCAATTACGTTGCGATCGGACCAGCCATCATACGTATCCGCCAAATACATTGGAATATCGAAGTGATTAATGGTCACTACCGGCTCAATATTATATTTTAGCAGCTCATCAATCACTCGATCGTAAAATGCCAGCCCTTCTTCGTTGATTTCCTTCAATCCCTTTGGACAAACACGCGCCCACGAAATTGAAAAACGGAAGCAATTAAAACCCATTTCCGCAAATAAAGCGATATCTTCTTTATAATGATGATAAAAATCTGTTGCTACATGACTGGGGTAATACTGCTCAGGATCAACATAGCCCACTGCTCCTTCTGGCAAGCTCGATTCACGAGTGACCTGCTGCACTTCCCCTTCTTTTGTTTTAAACGTAATCATACGGGGCTGATCCTTACTGCCGCCGGTAATGGCATCTAAGGTGCTTAAGCCTTTCCCGCCGGCTAAATAGCCGCCTTCATATTGATTGGCTGCAGTCGCACCGCCCCATAAAAAATTCTGTGGAAATCCCATTGTTCGTTTTCCTCTCTTTCTTTGTCACTGCTGATTGAAAGGACTTCTTTTCTCTGACAAAATCGTGTCCCCAGTGAGAAAGAAATCCTTTCATGTATTGCTATTTTAGTAGCTGGGTTTCAGCTTTATTTCACCCATTTACCAGCTTCTTCATCTACTAATAACGTTAGATTAGGATGCATTTTTAAGATGCTGGCTGGAATTTTTTCATCCACTCCGCCTTCCAAAAAGGTCCGAATAATCTCCGCTTTATGCGCGCCACAAGCGGCCAAAATTAAATGCTTCGCGTTCATAATGCTTCTTGGCCCCATCGTTACGTAGCTTTCAGGTACGTCGTTTTCATCATTAAACAAGCGGCCAATTCTCTGCTTCATTTTTTCATCGCAGGCAACCTCGGTCGTTAAATCTGAAAATTTAGTCGTTCCCGGTAAATTTCCGCAATAATGACCATCTGCTCCGATCCCTAATAAAATCGCATCTAAACCGCCAGCTACTTTGATTCGTTCATCCTGCGTTGGATAATTTTTTTCGTCCAGTTTATGGATCTTTTCTTCCGCAATTTGAGCTGGATTGAAGTAAAGCGTTCTTAAATCCGTCATCGTAATTCCTTCATCATCTGACAACTTATGCGGAATTTCATCAAAATTGTAATAGTGCACATTGGTTAAATACGCTCGCTCCTTCACGCGAGGTACCAGCTGTTCATAAATGCCAATTGGCGTTGTACCGGCTGTAATAGCTAGATTCACCCGGTCATCCGTTTTCAGCATTTCTGTTAATAATAGCTCGACTCCGACTTGATTAAATTCTTCCATTGATGTTGTTTTGATAATTCTCATTTAAATTCCTCCTGTCGTTTTGGGTAATTTCTCTACTTACGCTTGTTCACTTACTAATGCTTGTGCCATACTCTGAGATTTTTCCGGTACGACATTAATCATCATGTCACCGGCACGTACTTCTTTTTGCTGATCTACTTCTAATACGGCTAAATAAGCATCACTATTAGTTATAACCACAATCACAGATGGATCATAGCCCTTTTCCTCCAATAGCTGACGATCTACTTTCAACAACGGTGTACCCACGGTTACTTGATCACCTTCTTTACATAACGCTGTAAAGCCTTGTCCTTCCAGCTCAACCGTATCAATACCTACATGAATTAAAACTTCAACGCCCTCCTGACTGCGCAAGCCAATCGCATGCTTGGTTTTAAATACAACCTGCACCACGCCGTTTACCGGTGAAACAATTTCATCCTGTGTAGCCAAAATCGCGTTTCCTTTGCCCATTAAGCCTTTTGAAAAGGCTGGATCGTTCACATCACTTAATGGATAAACCGTACCAGCTGCCGGCGAATGAATCACATATGCCTCTGCTTCGCCCTGTTCTGTGTCCATAACCACCTCTGCTTCATTCACTTTAAAGAAACTTTTCGCTAAGAAAAGAGTGATAACGAAGGTACTAACAATAGAAACAACCATTCCAAGTAAAAAGCCCATTGCTGTATCGTTCAAATAAACCGGCAGTGACAAGATACTTGGCATAACCATTGCCAGCGCCTTCCCACCTAAAACAGCGCCGACCGCACCGCCGATACCGCCGCCAAGCGAAGCTCCAATAAAGGCCGCACGATATTTCACTAAAATACCGTATAACGCCGGCTCTGTAATACCTAAATAACCGGATACTGTTGAAGACAGCGCAACTTGTTTCATCTTCTTATCCTTGATGACCAAATAAATAGCCAATGCTGCAGTTGCCTGCGCCATAGTACTCATAAAGTTCATACTGGACAGTGTTGAATAGCCGTAAGTGGAAATCTGTTGCTGTGTCAACGGACGAATCGCATGGTGCATGCCCATTAAAACCAACAGTGGACGACTGCCGGCAATCACAAAGCCAGCTAAAAGCGGAGAAAAATTAATCAGACTTTCAATGCCAAGTGCCACATATTCTCCGGCATAATACCCTAGCGGCGCTAAAACAGACAGCATAATCGGTACCACAATCATCAATGTAAGTAAGGGTGTGAAAATAACAGTCACCATATCGGGAATGTATTTTTCTAAAAAGCGGTACACATAGCTTAATAACCAAACAGATAAAATAATCGGAATGATTGAGCTGCTATAATTTACGACCAAAATAGGAATAAAGCCTAGAAATTTATAATTAGTGATCGCACCTTCAGTCGCCGCCGCAATCAATGACGGATACATCAAAACACCAGCCAAGGTCAAAGCCATATAATCGTTGGTTTTGAACTTTCTCGCACTACTGACTGCCAGCAGGAACGGGAAGAAATAAAACATCGCATCTGACATGATTGTTAAAATAATGGCAGTATCTCCTTGACCATCAAGCAGTTTAAATGAAGTTAGTGCAAATAAAAACCCTTTTAACATCCCACCGCCGACAATTGGTGCCAAGCTAGGAATCAAAATAGCAGAAATAGTGTTTAACAAACGGTTGATTAAGCTTTGATCGTTATCCTTTTCCACGACCTGTTCCATTGATAGGTTGGGATATTGACGGATAATTTCCTGATAAACCTTACCGACCTTTCCGCCCACAACGACTTGATATTGTCCGCCTTTTCTTTGAACACTAATGACATCCGGCATTGCTTCCAGTTCTTTCGTTTGAGCAACAGATTCATCCTTTAGTTGAAATCTAAGTCGCGTAACACAATGGGTTAACCCAACAACGTTATCCACGCCGCCCACTAGTTCAACAATTTTTTGAGCAAGTTCTTTCATTTTTCGATCCTTCTTTCTATTTTTTAGATATAAAAAACCTGATAATGCACAAAAAAGAGCCTGTCTTTTTGTACACTATCAGGTTATGCCAGCCAAACTGTAACGAAGCCTGTATTCGTGCGTGATTATTCAATTTGCAGTAAGCGCGTTAAATGTAGCGTCAGGTACAAGTTTTCATCAATATTCGCTTTGGTATGGTACCGATCCTCTAAATATTGACTGATAATAACACTCATTTTAAAGGCTTTCGGGTACTTCTTTTGAACCATTGTCACAATTTCCTGATTACTGGAATTAGCGGTTTTCTTTTGTTCCTTAATGCGGATTACATAATAGCGTAAATGATTTAAAAAGCGCTGATAATCCACGGACTGCTCATCCAAATCTACTTGAAACTGATATTGAATCATTTTGGAAATGTCTTTCATAATTTCCATGTATTCCATTGTTGCAGCCATTGATTGATGCTCATACTCATAATTAATAAAATGCAAAGCGATAAATACTGCTTCAGAATCCGGCAGCAGCATTTGCTTTTCCTGCTGAATAAGCGCTAATGCTTTTTTACCAATTTCTATTTCAGTGCGATAAAACTGCTTCACTTCCCACTCCAGCGGACTTTTTATCGTAATGGCTTCTTTGTAGCGCTGAAAAGCTAGATTTAAATGATCTAACAGGCTAAAGATAATCCCGGACGGAAGCTTTTTGCCTAACTGTTCTTCTCCTAAACGTACAATCGCTTCTACTAGCTGCACATCCTCAAGTGAAGAATCCGTTAAAACAGCGGCCATCTTGGATACGCTCAGATTCTCAGAGGGAAGAAAGGTTTGCTGGATTTTGTTCGTATCGATCACATCGTCAGGATAGACCTGAAAACCAATGCCTTTGCCAATTAAGATCAGCTCATCTGTCTGATCCTCTTCGGCGCAAGCCAAGACGACATTGTTATTTATCCTTTTTTTAACAAGCACTCCATTCACCTCTTTTTTAGTTACGAAAAAACCATAGCATAAGTTAAAACAATAAATAAAGCTACTTATTGCATTGACTTATACTATGGTTATGCCTGATCGTATCAGTAACAATTCCATTACACTTGTTAATATAGCATTATAAGTAAACGCTGTCAATCGGATTTTTAAAATTATTTTATTATTTATTTTTCAGATTAAAAGAGGCAAACACATGCTACCTGCGGTCTGCCCCAAACTTCTGCCTGATACCTATCCCTGCTCCCGTTCTTTATCCAGCGCATCCAGATCCACTACACGGAAAAACGGCCAATAAAGAGCGGCGCTCACTAAAATCTGTACAATGTTCAACAAGGCGCCTTTCCAGCCTGAAATTAAAAAACCGGCCAATATAGGTGGTGTTGTCCAAGGAATCTGCAAACCATTCGTTATAGGAACCAAGCCTAGTTTCATCGCAAAATAGCCCAGCGTACACATGATTAAAGGAGCCAAAATGAACGGCAGCATCATGATCGGATTTAACACAATCGGCACGCCAAAAATCAACGGCTCATTAATATTAAAAATAGAAGGAATAATCGCTAATCTCCCCAATGTTTTATACTGCGTCGATTTAGCAAGAAACAGACAGGCAAGCGCCAGACCAATCGTCGCGCTGGAACCGCCGAGCTTGATAAAATTATTGTAAAATTGATAGTTTACTATGTGAGGCAACGCTTTGCCGGCTGCAAAGGCTTGCGCATTTTCAGTAGCTAACGCAATCCAAATCGGCTGCATTACCGCTAAAACAATATTAGAACCATGAATCCCCAATACCCACAGACTAGCTTCAATCAGTAAAATCAGAATAGTCGCTGGATAAGAGCTTCCCAAGGATAATAATGGTGTCTGCAGATTATCAAAAATGAAGTTTTGAATACTGCCATAAGCAGTTAACGCAAAAAGAACGCGAATAACAGCAAAAAGAATAATCACAATAAATCCTGGAATTAAAGCTGAAAATGATTTAGAAACATTTTCCGGAACAGAATCCGGCATTTTTATTACTAAATTTTTTTGGACACTCCAGCGAAAAACTTCAGTAGCAATAATCGCTACGATCATTCCTACAAACAACCCACTTGCTCCTAAATTATTTAAAGAAATAGACAGCGTGCCTTCTTCTAATGAAAATAATTCAGTTACTGTTAGAAAACTGGCTAAAGAAATGACAACACTGGAAATGCCATCTACTTGATAATACTTGGCCAAATCATAAGACATGCCGATAATAACAAAAAAAGTCATACAGCCCATCGTTACGTTGTTAATTTGGATCAGCGTCGCATCCCAGCCTTCACCAAACAGCTGCTGCATAAAATTCTGATAGCTTTCAGAGGGTATTTGAGAAAAAAGTAAAAACATTGAACCAATAATTAATAAGGGCATTACTAAAAAGAAGCCTGATTTTATAGCTGATAAATAACGATTTCGATCCAACTTTTCTGCTAACGGCAACATAATTTGTTCAAATTTTTCCATGGCTCTACCTCAATTCATAGTTATTTTTTCGTTAACCTTAAAATAAAAGCGCTTACATTCGTTGCGTAAAAAAATAAACCTTCTTTCTAATAGTATAATAATCTCCCGTTACATTTTCATCTACATTTGTTACGATTTGAACATTGTTTTAAGTAAAGGGCGAAATATCGCTATTTTTTTTGAACAGTATTCTTTTATTCTTTAATAACTATTAACAGCTTTTTCATTCAAACAAGCTATTGACAGCGCTTTCCTTATCAAGTATATTTGAGTTGTTAGAAGGATAGTGATTATTAAGTTAAGCTAAACCTAAACAATTCCCTTAGCGGGTTTGTTTAGGTTTTTTTCTATTCAAAAGCTCTTTCAGACGAGGAAATTGGGGGTTAATCATTATGAAAGTTCTAAAGGTTTTAAATAACAATGTCGTGATTGCCGTAAGTGAAGAATGTGAAGAAATTGTCTTAATGGGAAATGGTCTAGGCTTCCAAATGAAAAACGGCTCCCGGGTTGACTCGTCAAAAATTGAAAAAGTATTCAAGCTGGAAAATCAAGTAGAAGCAGAACAAATCGAAAAGCTCTTCACTGAAATTCCCGAAGACATTATTAAGATTTCCTACGAAATTTTAGCTCATGCCCAGCAGTCACTGAAAAAGGAATTAAATAAATCCTCTTTTTTGGCGATTGCCGATCATCTGCATTCCGCTATTTTACGAGAACAAAAAAATATTCCCGTTAAAAATTTTTTATTGTGGGATATTAAACGTTTTTTCCCAAAGGAGCTGGCAATTGCACGTAAAGCCATTCAACTGGTAAATCAGCAGCTGCAGGTACATTTAACGGATGATGAAGCCGGTTTTCTAGCCCTACATATTACCAATGCCGGTATTGACAGTAATCATGAAGATGCCGTCAGCCTTACTCAGCTGATCGAAGAGATTTTAACCGTTATAAAATATACACTTAAAATGAATTTCGTAGAAAATGATATATATTTTCAGCGTTTCATTACACATCTAAAATTCTTTTCTGAACGCGTACTAAACAATCAAGCAACGAAAGAACCCGATGATCAACTAGAAAATGAACTTTACCTGCTGATAACCAAGCAGTACCCGGAAGCATTTGAGGTCACTAAAAAGGTGTCCGAATTATTAAAAACACGGCGCAACTATACGATTTCAAAGGACGAACAGGTGTATATCACCATTCATTTAGCTCGAATCATTGAAAAAACAAGGTGTTAAGAGATTACTCTCTTGCGATAATTTCACGACGAAAGGAGCGGCGAAGACGTTTGCCTCTGGAAAAGGTCAGGATCGTGACATTAAGTTGGCGAAACCTCTAAATAAAAATAACAATACATTTGGAGGAATGAAACATGGGTAAATACGAAGAACTTGCAAAAAAGATTGTCAAGGAAGTCGGCGGTAAAGAAAATGTCAATTCGTTAACAAACTGTATTACGCGTCTCCGTTTTAAGCTGAAAGACGAAAGCAAAGCGAATACAGAGGTACTGAAAAACATGGATGGCGTAGTAACAGTTATGCAGGCCGGCGGACAATATCAAGTTGTCATTGGCAATCATGTGCCTGATGTTCGTAAAGATGTGGATGCAGTTCTTGGCGTGTTGGAGCCGGTTGCTGATGAAGGACCGAAAGGCAATTTATTTGATCGTTTCGTTGATATGATTTCAGGTATTTTCCAGCCAATCTTGGCACCATTATCAGCGGCTGGTATGTTGAAAGGGGTAAATGCCATTTTGGCTTTTGCACTTGGCAGCAGCTTTTCCGGCAGCTCTACCTACGCTGTCTTTAATGCGATGGGCGATGGACTCTTCTTATTTCTACCAATTTTCATTGGCTATACGGCGATGAAAAAATTTGGCGGTTCACCATTTTTAGGGATGATGATTGCTTCAAGCTTAGTGTATACCGGCTTTATTGATGGATCAGCCACAACGACTTTTGCGGAAGCGGGCGGACTGAATTTCTTTGGGATTCCGTTTTCCATACCGGCTGCAGGTTACGGCTCCACAGTGATGCCGATCATTGCGGCAACAGCCTTTAGTGCGTTTCTGGAAAAACAATTAAGAAAAATTATTCCGGATGTTGTGAAATTATTCTTAGTACCATTTTTTACCGCTTTAATTGCGATTCCATTAACCTTCTTAGTCATTGGTCCTGTCATGAATGTTGTTGCTGACGGCTTAGGAAACGGCTTACTGGCGGTTCAAGCGTTCAACCCGATTATCTTCGGTGCGATTGTCGGCTTTACTTGGCAGATTCTGGTCATGTTCGGTATGCATTGGGCCTTGATTCCATTTGTGATTATTTCCTTGTCTCAAGGTCAGCCTACTTCACTTTTAACAGGCTCAGGTAGTGTTTCCTTTGCTCAAACCGGTGCGGTACTTGCCGTTATGCTAAAAACGAAAAATTTACGCTTAAAAGAGCTGGCGATTCCAGCCTTTATTTCAGGAATCTTTGGTGTAACTGAACCCGCAATTTACGGGATTACTTTACCGAAGAAAAAACCATTTTGGGCTTCTTGTATTGTCGGTGGTGTAACGGGTGCAATCGCTATGGGTCTAGGGATTCAAGCTTATCAAATGGGCGGCTTAGGGATTTTCAGATATACAGGAACCATTGCTCCAGACGGAAACATGAGATTTGCCATTTATAACATGATTTTGGATGCGGCAGCCCTTTGTGCAGGCTTTGCTCTTGCGTGGGCGTTAGGCTTTAAAGACGATGAGCCTACTGTGGCACTATCAAAGGAAGAAGCCAAACTAGCTGCTACAGGGCAACAAAAGAAATTAGCGAAGGATGAAGTTTTTTCTCCAATTGCCGGTAATGTGTTGCCGCTAAGTGAAGCAAGAGATGCTGCCTTTTCAGAAGGAATTATGGGCAAAGGACTAGTCATTGAACCTGCAAACGGCGATATTATAGCTCCATTTGACGGTACAGTGATGACTCTGTTCCCGACGAACCACGCCATTGGTTTAATTTCAGAAAATGGTACAGAGGTATTGATTCATATCGGTATTGATACTGTTCAGCTGGAAGGAGAAGGTTTTGAAGCCTTCGTTGAACAAAATGCTGTCGTGAAGAAAGGGGATAAGCTGGTACATTTTGATGTTCAAGCAATTGAAGAAGCCGGCTATAATACTCAGGTACCGATTATTGTGACTAATACGGCAGATTATGCGGATGTCATCGCTACTGCTGAACCCTCTGTAAAACCAGGGGATGTACTGATTACCACTGTTATTGCGAATTAATTGAGAAAGTGTGTCAAAAGTTAAAAAACAAGCTACACATTAAACCTAAATAATAAAGGAGTATATGGATATGAGTTTTCCAAAGAATTTTTTATGGGGCGGCGCAACAGCTGCCAATCAATGTGAAGGTGCCTGGAATGTTGACGGCAAAGGCGATTCAATCAGTGATCATAACCGCGCCGGCAGTAGAACTGCCGGCACTTCACGGACTTTTGATTTAGTGATTGATACGGATAAGTATTACTATCCAAGTCATACGGCAATTGACTCCTATCATCGCTACAAAGAAGATATTGCTTTATTTGCCGAAATGGGCTTTAAGGTTTATCGTCTGTCAATTGCGTGGACACGTATTTTTCCAAATGGCGACGATACCGAGCCGAATGAAGCCGGCCTGCAATTTTATGATCAGGTATTTGATGAATTAGCGAAATATGGAATTGAACCACTGGTGACTATTTCACATTTCGAATTGCCGTTTAATCTCGGGAAAAACTACGACGGCTTTTTAGATAAACGAACCATCGGCTTCTATGAAAAATACGCAACAACTCTTTTTGAACGCTATAAAGATAAAGTAAAATATTGGCTGACCTTCAATGAAATTAACTTTGGGACAATGGCGCATGGTTTACGCATCAATGGCTTATTTAACCGTGAATATACTGAAACAGAGCAGTATCAAGCGCTGCATAACATCTTTTTAGCTTCTGCAAAAGCAGTCATTGCCGGGCACAAAATCAATCCGGATTTCCAAATCGGCTGTATGCTGGCTTATATCACGATGTATCCGAAAACCTGTCGACCGGAAGATGTGTTGAAAACACAGCAAATGAACGATAAATTTAATTACTTCTGCGGAGATGTTCAAGTGAAAGGCCGTTATCCTTACTTCATGAAGAGCTATTTCGCCAAAAACAACATTGCGCTTGAAATCACAGAAGAAGATCAGCAGATTTTACAAGCGGGCACAGTGGATTACTACACGTTCAGCTACTATATGACAACCTGTATTGCCGCAGATCTCGATCAGCGGGACGACAAATCAGGCGGAAATCTTTTTGGCGGCGTTTCGAATGAATATCTGGAAACTAGCGATTGGGGCTGGCAAATTGATCCGATTGGTCTGCGTTACACGTTGAATCAGATTTATTCTCGCTATGAAGTTCCTTTAATGGTAGTAGAAAATGGACTGGGGGCTTTTGATGAAGTCGAAGCTGATGGCTCCATTAACGATGACTATCGAATTGATTATTTCAAACAACATATTGAAGAAATGGGCAAAGCAATTGACGACGGCGTTGAGCTGATCGGCTACACACCATGGGGCTGTATCGATTTAATTAGTGCAGGAACTGGTGAAATGAGCAAGCGCTACGGCTTTATTTATGTCGATCGGGATGATGAAGGAAACGGCACACTGGATCGAAGCCGCAAAAAATCCTTTTACTGGTACAAACAAGTCATTGAATCAAACGGAGAAAATTTGACCACCGATTAATCAAAATTAGCTATGAGGTTAAAGTGAAAGAAACTATGTAACTTTCACTTTAGCCTCTATTATTTTAAACAAAATATAAATACATATCATTTAATTGAATATAAAAATGAATTAAGTTAAACTTTTATAAGGATATTCTTTCTTTATTTTATAAAAATACATATTTCATAGAAAAGGAGCGATAACTATGTGTACAAGCATCACAATGACCACCGAAGATCAAACGGTGCTGTTAGCTAGAACAATGGATTTTGCAGTTATTTTAGAAACTGAACCAACCTTTATTCCTAGAAAGAAATTTGTTTTTGATCATGATAATGGCTATAATCGACAAAATGAGTATGCGTTTGTCGGGATGGCCCGCCAAATCTCTAATGAACAATTCGTTTTTGCAGATGGTCTAAATGAAAGAGGCTTGTCTTGTGCAACGCTTTATTTCTCTGATTATGCTGAATACAACAGCCAGGATGAACATAAAAAATACTCCCTTGCTCCTCATGATGTAGTTCCTTTTTTACTTTCAACGTGTGCCTCTGTTGAAGAAGTTGCCCGCACAATGGAAAATGCACAGGTAGAAAATACAGTGCTGGACTTTCTAGGCATTGTACTGCCGCTCCACTGGGTAGTAACGGATGCTTCCGGTAAAAGCATCGTCATTGAATACACCAATCAAACGCTAGCTATCCATGATAACACAGTCGGCATTATGACCAACAGTCCTGAATATACTTGGCATACTACTAACCTTAGAAATTATATTGGCCTTGCGCCTAGTCAAAAAACAGAGCTTCAGTTAGAAAATATGGTCATGAAACCTTTTGGTGAAGGCGGCGGCTCTTTTGGTCTTCCCGGAGATTTCACTTCTCCATCAAGATTTGTACGTGCGGCCTTTTTGAAATCCTGCTTACAGGATATTAAAACAGAAATGGATGGTATCACTGCAGTTTTCCATTTACTTTCCAATGTTTCCGTTCCCAAAGGCGTAGTAAAAACCTCGAAAGCCTTTGACTATACACAATATACAGCAATTATGGTCAACAGCTCATTGAAATATTACTACAAAACTTATGACAACCAACGGATTCGCTGTATTCAGCTGGATAATGAAGATTTTGATGCTACAAACGGTAAAATTTGGTCCAGCAATGAAACAGAAGATATTCTTTATCGTAATAGAAAACAAGAATTTCTTTCTTAAAATATACAATAAACAAAGAAACAGCTATAAGGTTCAAAGAGCCCTACAGCTGTTTCTTTGTATTAATCGTTGATAGCTTACAAAGAATTTTGTTTGAATCAAAGTCTATTTAGAGATCATTTGCGCCGTAAACTATCACTTGCAGCAACCACAAGCTTCCTCACAAAAGGCAACGTACTGCGTCAATTTTTCAGAAGGCAAAATGAGAAAACAAAAACAGTCGCCCTTCTTTCTTCTTATACTTCCCGATACTTAATGGCCAAGCCCTTCAAAAAGTTGCGAGCATAACGGTCGCCGCATTTCTGATAATTGCGATGACCTTCTTTTCTAAGGATCGCACTTAACTCGCTGTCAGACGCGTAAACGCCTGCAAGCCTTAACACGTCAAGCATCTCATCACTGGTTAAAGCTAAGGCAATTTTGACCTTTTTTAACAGGACGTTATTGACATTACTCAGATTGGTAATTAAAAACGTTGGTTTAGGCGCTACACCATTTTTAACAGGCGGTTTGCCTCTTTTGTAGGTAATGAAGCCATTCAAAAAAGTCTCCAGCGTATGATTGTCACATACTGCATCCTTTGGCAGTTCTTCTTTATCTTGTTTGGTTAAAAGCACCCGCAGTTCCTCACGAGTAACCTTCTTGCCGCCTAATTCAAAAATCTTCAGCATTTCTGTATCTTTAAGATCCAACGCATAGCGTAGACGAATCAAAATATCGTTATTATTCATTCTCAGCCTCCAAAACTTGTCTTCGTTTCTAGTATATCGGTTTCGTTGGCGGAATGCACTAAATTATTCTGTTTGCTAAAAAGATAATCTGATTATAAAAGTGTAAAAAGCCAATAATAAAAACTTTTGTTCTCTCCTGCTTCACTATCGGCTTTTTAATAAAAAATCGACCTGTTCACCATCTCTATCTGTTTAATGGGATAGAAAATAGTGGTCAGGTCGATTGCTTGGGCGGTCAACGTTACTTTTCCCTCATAAATGTTTTATGGGAACGAGCTTTCATTCATTTTTTTAACTTCCCCGTTGATTCTGTTGTTGCTTTAAGTAGCTACTTATTTTTACGTAGTTATTCGTTTAATCTAAAGCGTTTTGATGAAGCTCTAAGCCAGCCGGCGTAATTAAATAGTATTGACTTGTTCCGCTGAACTGGTCGATTTTCTGATCGTCAATGAATGCTGTCATTGCTTTAGTTACATATTTTTTTGTGTCTGCATCTAAGCTAAGTCCCTCTTGATTTTGGCGAGCGTGAGTGATTTTAACGATATCACCGATTTCAAGTTGCAGATTGGCATTATTTATGCGGCTCGTTAGTTCACTGGCTTTCGTATTATTAAAGACCTGAAGCATAAACGGCTGTTTATCAGCAGCTTGATAGATTACTTCAAGCGTTAGCAGAGGGGTTTTCGTATCTTTGTTGCTGCCATTTAACGTATATGGATCGGTCCCTTGAGCTGTCAGCTTTTGAATGGACGGGTCATAGGTAATAAACGTTCCATAACCGCCATGTCGAACGACATTGATTGTATTATTCAATCGGTACGATAATGACGCGGACACTTGACTCGCAGGCATTTTTGAAACAAGCGGCTCAATCATTACCTGTTGTTGCAGATAGTCGGACAAGGACACCCCTTTACTCAGTGTTTTAGGCTGATTTGTTCCCCATTTAAATGACAATAGCTCATTGCCGAATAAATAGTCACTTGCACTGACAAAATCTTCGGCAGTCGGTGTCTGACCGATTTGGAACGTTTGATTTTGACTAGTTATATTCGGCTGAACGACTACTTGCTCCCAGCCATCATTCGTCACCTGATACGTAATAAGATCACCGCTGGTACTCTTTTTAGGTGCTACTTGATCTTGTTCATATGCAAAAAAGTGACTGTCGCCTTCTGCCGAGATGACCCTAATATAATCGCCCACCTCTAACTGCAGATTGTGCAGTTGCTCGGCTGCACTAGCTCCTGTATCTTTACCAAAAGAAGTCACGGCTTTTTTTAATGTACCCTCTTTTGTAAAAATCTGAATCTGATTATAATTCTTTTCTTTATATGTTCCATTATGGAAAGTGCTGTTTGCTCCATAAGCTTTTAACTGGTGCTTCTCATTGACAACCATGGAAACTTTTTCTTTATGAGATTCTCCGGTGATTTTCAAACTATTGCCGCGTTTAATAGTCAAATCTGTAAATATCCAAGTATTTTCGCCGATTCCATTCGTTAATTTAACTGAAACTTCCTGCATATTAACCAGATCATCTTTACCAAAATTACCAGCATAAACCGGCAGTTTACTCCAAGCAATTTTAAGCTGCTTACCAATCACCGGATCGACATTCGTAACCATATCTTCTGCGGTCACTTCTTCGCCAATGCGAATAGTTCGTTCCACTCCATTGCCTGTTGGTTTGGGTTCAACCGGCAGCCAGCCGTTTTCAGTAATCTTGTAGTAATAAGTATCTTGTGAAGTTGTTACCTTTGAACCGTTAACATAGCGCATTGAGCGTTTCTGTGCTTCCTTATGGTAAATTTTGACAATATCGCCCACGGCTACTTTTTCTTTATCCAATTGGCGGGCTAGTTGATTCCCGTAAGTACTTCCTTTACCTGTCACTTCTTTTTTCATAGTATAATTTTCATCGTAAATAGTAACGACAGGATAGACATTATTAGGTAAGTTTTCTAAAATTTTGACATTACGCCCTTTAGCGACTAATTCCTGATTGACCTTATCGTAATCCAAAATCATGTACACGCCTCGCTGTCCGGACATCACATACGTATCTTGCGGGACTACTTTTAACTTGAAGAATGCTCTCTCACTTACTCCCAGCTCATTTTTCAAAAAGACTTTGGAAGTTTGAGTCGACAATCGCCAGAAATCTCCCTCTTCAAAAACAACAGATGTTACTTTTGATGGTGTTGGCTCAGAATGCAAATCAGTGAAGTAATCTTTGGCATTTATGCGATTTAACTCTTGAACCTTTAATTCCGTGACATCATTACGCGGTGTTGCCTGCGGAAAACTTTCCACTGATTGAATTTGTTTTGAAATCCGATATGTGCCGGCTTTTTCCTCTGCTTCAGTCGCTAATAAATCTTTCCAAATTTCCTTCTTTAAAATCGGATACCCTAAACTGTCTAATTCTTTACGTGTTTCTTCAGTAATCGGTACTCCCCAAAAATCAAAATAGGGTGTTAAATCTGTCTTCGTTAACTTAGAAGTTTGAATAACAAAATATTGCTGCTTCTCAAGGTTGTTAGTCGGCAGCTGCTGGCTTGGGGTCGTTCGATAAAGACGATTTAACATTGGGTAAAAATTATCTCCAAAAGCGCGTTCCAGCCCTACATACATTCCTAAGACACCATAATGATAATTTGAACTATAAGCGGCAGTTTCTTTTTCAATAGACCAAGTAGAATCTTTCGCTTTATTGTCAAAATAACGCTTTATTACGCTTCGATAGGAATTATTTTTTGTTTTACTTTCCACAGCATCGTATGGGCTGTTAATCCCTGACATATGTCCGCTAACATAATTAGAGTAGATATTAACCGTTACTTCTCCCATATTATTCCAAGTATAGTATGGATTTTGATAGGAATGCCCAATTTCATGAAAAAGTCCCCACGAGCTTTGCCCAGACTTACTGCTGAAGACCGTGCGATCGCCGGTTGACTCACTGTGAATTCCTAAAAAATAATCTGTACAATAAAATTTGCCTGCCCCTGTCGTAGGATTGGCAATGTGCAAGCGTTGCGGAGCTTTCTTCGATGAATGGGATCCTTCCATCGATAAATCTGCTGCTTGATTTTCCAAATCAACAATTTCTTTTGCGTAAGTCAAGAAATCATCTGCTTGATTGCCCTTTAAAAAGATATCTTTTGTACGATCAATTCGAGTTGTAACAATTACTTTATCATTGACTAACTCCATAAACGGCACATCCTGAGCATTCGTCAGCGCTGTTTTAAATTCATTTATATCCGTCGTTCCTTGAATATACAGCGGCACTTTGCGTCCGCCTGTAACTTTAACATGCAGCGTTTGAGTATCAGAAAGGTTATTAATGTACACCATGCCGCCTGTTTTAGTATTAGAAAAGCGGTTTTCTCCTTTCACTAATTTAAAAGAACCACCGCCAAAATTTAATTTTCCATTGGTTATATTTTCAACACCATTATATTCACCCCATTGACCGATCATTATCTGTGCATTCTCAGGGGCTTCTTCAACTTCTACGACTATTTCTTCACCCTGCGGTAAAAATAGACCTGTTACTTCAAAGGAAGAGTGATGGAAGCCACGCTGCTCATTGCTCGTACTGCTGGCCGGATCACTTCTCGGTATTGCAGTTATATTCACCATTTCCTCTGCCTGCACTGAAATAGCTGGCATTAAAGCACAAAAAATAAACATCAAAAAAACAAACACTTTCTTTAACAAATAAACACCTCATCATTATTTTTTAAATAATTCATTCTAAAAAGTTAAATCATATAATCATAAAAGAGCTAAAACACCTTTATAAATCCATCTTATTCCCCACAAATAGATGATTTTAAATCAAATCCGTCCATCAAAAGATTCAGCTGAATTATGATTAGAAAAACTTTATCTAAAGAATCATTTTACTCACTATAAGCTTATCTTACTTTAAATTATATCAAAATTCAATAATTTTAATATAAAAAACGAATAAAAATGAAATATTCGAGAAAAAATTAGCAGCAGATAACTTATAGAGTATGTAGCTGTTCGTAGTCGACCGCAGCTATTTAACGAACCTCTTACTGTGATGAGCATTCTATTTCAATCCTTTTCTTTCCCTATAACTTACTTCGGACAACAAACTAGTAAAATTAAAAAAAAAACAAAAATAACCGACCTGTACATCACTGTCGTCATTTTTAGTTTGACATTAAACAGCGTATACAGGTCGGTCTTTTTACGTTAACGTTCTATCTACAGAAAAATCATATACCGTATGAATCACTAAATTACTATTTTACAGAAACATTTTTGTAGTAAGGTGCACCTAAAGCGCGGTAAACTAAGCCTTCTACACGATCATTCACTAGGAATGCTTCTGATGATTGGTACAATGGTGTTACTGGAGAGTTTTCCATAAAGACTTTTTGAGCATCTAATAGTGTATTCCAGCGTTTTTCATTATCCGTTGCATAGGTTGTGGCAGAATCGTTTAATAATTTATCATATTCTTCGTTTTTGAACTTACCGTAGTTTTGTTCACCGTCTGATCTAAGCAATTGCAAGAAGTCGTATGGATCAGCATAAGTCGCAGCCCAGCCGGCTAATACAACATCAAAGTCGCCTTTGCTCATTTGGTCTAAACGATTCTTAAATGGCACGCTTGAAATCGTTACTTTTAAGCCGCTTAGATTTTCCGTTAGTAAGCCTTGAATATATTCAGATAATTTTTTCGCTGAATCGGTATCAGAGGTTAATAGCGTAATGGATGCAGAATCAATGCCCAATTCTTTTTTCGCTTGTTCCCAAAGTTTCTTGCCGCCTTCAACATCAGTCTTCATCAATGCACCGGCTTCTTCAGCAAAATCTTTTCCTGTATCCTGATTCGAAATTCCCTTCGGCACAAATGCATTAATGGCTTTAGAGCCGTCTTTCAAGATATTTTTAGCGATTTGATCAGAATCAATCAGCTTAGTGATCGCATTTCTAGCATTTTTATTCGCAAAAATCTGATTTTCCGTATTGTATTGTAAATAAGAAGTTGACGGATACGTACGGATTACTAGCTCTGGATTTTCTTTTTCCTGATCTACATATTCGCCTTTAATCGGCGCAATATCGGTTTCGCCGCCCTTGAACAGGTTAACGTTTGTTCCGATTTCTTTACTTACTTGAACATTTACTTCGTCTAATTTTACATTTTTAGCATCTCTGTATTTGTCATTTTTCACGTATTTCCACGTAATGCTAGTGCCGTCCCAGTCTTCAAGAGTAAATGGTCCGTTATAAATCATGTTGTCACTGCTTGTACCGTATTCTTTGCCTTTTTCTTCAACATATTTTTCATTCAAAGGATAGAAGGTTGGTTTTGCTAAAAGAGAAGATAGATAAGGAATTGGGTATTCCAAATCAATTTCCAGCGTGTAATCATCTACTGCTTTGACACCTAGCTCAGAAGCAGGTTTTTCCCCTTTAGAGATTGCTGAGTAGTTTTTAAAGCCATCAAATAGATACGCATATTCAGAGCCTGTTTTCGGATCTGCCGTACGTTTCCAAGAATAAACAAAGTCGTTGGCTGTTACTGGATCGCCGTTGCTCCATTTCGCATCGTCACGTAGTTCAATCGTATATTTTTTCCCGTCATCTGTCGGCGTTGCGACTTCTTTGGCTATCGCCGGCGCAGAGGTACTATCATCAGCGAATTCGTATAAGCCTTCCATTACTTGACTGATTGCAGAAAAGCTGACAACATCTGTCGCCTGTGAAAGATCCATGGTTGGTAATTCAGCACTTTCTAATACTTTTAATACTTGCTTTTTATCGCCAGTTGATTCATCTTTTTTGCTTCCAGTACTGCAGGCAGCCAGCGTTAACATTAAAGCCCCAGCAGCAACGGTTGTGGTTAGCCACTTTTTCATAGTCATTTATTTTCCTCCTAGAATCTTTATTAAAAACTGTCAATCGTGTCTTTGTCTAACTCGTTCACGATAGCAACAGCTAATTTACAGGCCGTTTGGTAATCTTCATAAGCAACATAGCCATAATGCGTATGTGCATAGCGCACCGGTACACCAATTACAATCGCCGGTACACCTTTATTGGTTAAATTAATAATGGCTCCGTTCGTACCTCCACCTTTTCTTACTGAACTTTGCATTGGTAAGCCATACTTTTCAGCCGTTTCTTTCGCAAAACGTTGAAAGCGTGGATTCGTAATCATGGAGACATCAAAATTACGCAGCATTGGTCCTCGTTTTAAGCCAGATTGAATCATATATTCCTCGGAAAAGGTGTCGTCAGCAGGACAGCCTTCAAAAACAATTGCTAAATCAGGCTTCACATTGTTCATAGCGACTGTTGCGCCGCGTTCACCGACTTCTTCTTGAGCTGTCATCATGCCGATTAAATTAAAATCAGGCGCTGTAGCTGAAAGCTCTTTTAGCGTTTCCAATAAACAAGCACAGCCGATACGACAGTCAAAAGCTTTACCGATCATAACATCCGTTGGTTCCAGATATTCGAAATGAACATCAGGAATGACAGGATCACCGATTGCGATATTTAGCTTTTCCGCAACCTCTTTCGCACTGGTACAACCAACATCAATAACCATATCGTCAATCGTTTGTACCTTTTGACGTTCGGCGTCAGTCATAAAATGCGGTGGCTTGCTGGCAATAATCCCCGGTACTTCGCTGCCGTCAGCTGTTTTGATCCGGACACGGTGCGCCGGAATAGTATTCGGCACCCAGCCGCCTAAAGGTAAAAAGCGCAGCGTTCCGTTTGGTTTGATCGCTTGAACAATGAATCCAACTTCATCACTGTGTGCATCAAAGACGATCGTCGGGCGATCTGCCTTTTGTTCTCCGACCCGCATATACACATTGCGGATGTGATCTTCCGATACTTCCGCAAAAGATGCAGAAAATTCTTTGGCAACGGCCGTGACATCATCTTCAAAACCTGAGACACCCGATGCATTGGATAAACGTTCGATTAATTCTAATGATTCTTTTTTTTCCATTGCTTCGCTTTTCCTCCTAATAACACTATAATTACTAATTTGCACGACTGATTAATGGGTCCTCCGGCAAATTAGCGATGCAAGCTGTCTATTATTTTATCTTTTAAATTCCACTAATTAGATTATAGTTTAATGAAAGTTCATCTGCAATACATAACAAAAAAATATTTTTATCTTAATTAAAATCTTAAACAAAGCTATACTATACTTGATATCTCAAGAATCTTCAATAATTTAACTAATTTATACATTATATCAGACTTAAAGAATTAAAAAACTCTGTTAAAGTTCCTCATTGTCATTACTCACAACTATGTTATTTAAAGCGCATTTTAAACAAAAAAATTCGCCAAAAGTTTAACTTTTGACGAAGGTTTTGATTGTTCTTTATTTCACTTCTACTTTTGTGCGCCATGACGTTGCACAACGCCCGACAATTTCATCTAAGGTTTCAATATTTTGTTTTCCTTGTGTAGCAAACCACTGTCTGCCTGCTTCTTCGCCTTCGGCCGCAAATGGTTTTACTCCTTCACGCCAAGTCGCTCGTCCACATAGTACCCCACTAAAAGTCGAACCTGCTTCTTTCGCGAATTCCAGCGTCTTTTGAAACAGCTCGGTTGATACACCGGCGCTTAGGAAAATGAAAGGCAGCTCCGTTAACTCGCTTTGCTTTTTAAAATAACCAAGCGCTTCTTTCCTGCTATAAACAACTTCACTTTCTGCAAATCCTTCCACATACTGCATATTTACCGGCACTTCCATTTTTAACACATCGATGTGATATTCTGGCTTGGAAAATTCAATCATTGACTCAAATACTTTATGCGGTTTCACTCTAGCAAAGGCAGCAGATTTTGCATCGGTAATTTCTGTGTCATACGTCACAATTTCCACAAAAAATGGAATATCTTCGCCTAAACATTCACTGCCTAACCGCTCCACGAATACATGTTTCAAATGATTAATCGCCTGTGGCTCATCCGGATCATAATAAAGTAAAAACTTAATCGCATCGGCACCTGCCGCTTTCAAACGGGAGACTGACCAGTCTTCCAGCAAATCCGGCATTCGTCCCGGAACAGTCGCATCATAGCCGGTCTTTTCATAAGCTAAAAGCAAGCCACAATTGTTATTCTTGACCTCAACGGCAGGCAAGCCATACTCGGGATCAAGTAAAATTGCCGTTGAATAAGGAGTCAATTCCTCAGAAGCGACTTTTTTAAACTCAACAATTTCCTCTCCTGTCGCTGTCGTACTGGCATCGGCAATCATTTTTTTCAAAGAACCGCGCTGATCGATTGCCAACGCCTCGATTAAGCCTTGATCATTGGATAAACGATTTAAAGCATCCATTTTCGCTTGACTGATTTTAATCATGCTCCTGTCTCCTTTACACATTTTTGTAAGAGAACTTCTTTAACTAGAGTATACTCGCGCTTTTTATAAAAACAAATAAGAAGAATAATCGGCAGTAAAAGAAAAAAAGTAGCAAGCACCCCTTGACCTGATACGCGTTTCATACTTTATAGTAAAAAAAAGACAGGAGGAAATCATTATGAATCATGGAATGCTTGAACTAACCGATCAACTAGGAATGGATTATTACTTTGTTTCATTGAAAAAAGAAGGGAACACACTTTTCATCCAAAGTCTGAATAGTTATTGCAAAGCCATCCACAAAGAAGTACAATTGGCGGAAATAGAAGGTTTAATCATTGAAGAATCAGCAGGACTGGGTTATGTATGTTTTGATTATAATAAGGAACATTTTCACTTTGTGGAATATGGCAACCAGATTCTGCCGTTTTTCAAAGCGATCCTATTTCCTGCAACGCTTCATCCTTAGTATATAAAAGGAGACTGCTATGACAACTATTCGAGATATTGCTAAATTATCAGGCTACTCTGTTGCCACCGTTTCTCGCGTCTTAAACAATCATCCTTATGTTTCAGAAGAAAAACGGCGAAAAATTTTGGCGCTCATTAAAGAATTAGATTATATTCCCAATATCAAAGCCAGAAATTTAAGTATTGGCGTATCCAAACACATTGCGGTAATGATTCCATTTGCCACTCATCCTTGTACAGATAAAATCGTCAGCGGCATTTTAAGTGCCGCCTTTGAAGCTGGCTATAAAGTAACATTGCTGCCGACGAATTATGATCCAACGATTGAAAAACGTTACTTAGATGAGCTTGCTGCTCAAGCCTGGGACGGTATGATCATCACTTCAAAGAAGCTTTCATTTGAAGTGATTTCTTCCTATTTAAAATACGCTCCGATTGTTTGCTGCGAAGAAACCGGAGACTATCCGCTCTCTTGTGTCGCCATCGATCGCAGAAAATCCTATCATGAGCTTTTTACAGCCCTCATAGAAAAAGGCTATCGCAATATCGGCTTAATTGTCGGCCGGGCCGCAAAGGACAGTGCCAGTACCAGTATCGTTTTAGACACTTATCGCTCTGTGACCGGTCGAAAAGACGATACATACATTGTAAAAAACTGCCGCACCTTTGAAGATGGCGTAAAAGCTGGCGATTATTTTGCCACCTTAAAATCACTTGAAGTTATCGTTACCAACGGAGATGATGTTGCTGCTGGTGTATTGCAAAACGACGCGTTAACATCAATCGATATCATCGGTGAAGAAAATTTGCTACCAAGCCGCTTATTAAATTTCTCTACTGTGGATCATCATTTAGATCAGTGCGGTGAAGCTGCCTTTCAGTTATTGTTTGAAAAAAAGAAAAAAACAATAACGATTCCCCATACTTATATTGAAAGAAACAAAAGATAACAGACAGCTGGCTTTAAAAGTTAGCTGTCTGTTATTTTAGAAATTTTTCTAGATGTCTGCAGAAGTGAAAACTTCTGAAACATCGTCATCATCTTCTAATTTGTCTATTAATTGCTGCAATTGTGCTTTTTGGTCATCCGTTAGTGCAACAAGCGTTTGTGGAATCATCGTGAGTTCCGCTTGCGCTAACGTATAGCCACTTTTTTCCAACGCATCACGAACAGCCGTAAAATCTTCCGGCGCAGTGTAAATTTCGAACACCTCATCAGATGTTTCTAAATCCTCCGCTCCGGCCTCCAGCACAAGCTCCAGCATTACATCCTCATCTACTGTCAATGCCGTCCGTTCAATCACTAGATAGCCTTTACGATCAAACAAATAACTCACAGAACCTGTTTCACCTAAAGAACCACCGTTGCGTGTAAAGGCCACCCGCACATTCGTTGCCGTCCGATTTCGATTATCCGTCAACGCATACACCAAAATAGCAGAGCCTCCCGGTCCATATCCTTCATAAGTAATCTCATCATAATGCTCATTGTCGCCGGCACTACTGGCTTTTTTAATCGCCCGCTCAATATTGTCGTTTGGCATATTAGCTGCCTTCGCCTTATCCATGACCAAACGCAGCGCTGCATTTACAGAAGGATCTCCTCCTCCTGCCTTGGCAGCGACATAAATCTCTCTGGATAACTTCTGAAAAATCTTCCCACGCTTAGCATCCTGCGCATTCTTCCTACCTTGAATATTCTTCCATTTACTATGACCAGCCATAAAAACCTCCTGATTTAAAAGCGGAATGAGCCGCTTAGCCTTGTAGAAAAATGTACAACACTTTCTTACGAAAGTCTTGTACTGTTCATCATCAACTCTTTTCTTTCGTTGTGATTCCCAGCAAGTCTTATACCGTTCATCAGTTCAATTTTTCCATTGTGCTTTTCAGCAAAAGCTCATGCGGTCATCAGCTGTTTTCTCGCTCTTTTTTTCTATTATACCACCGCACTATTCAACCTAGTCAACCATTCTCCTTAATAATCAGTTATTCTAATTTCAACGCTGCTTTTTCCGGCAGTTCATCTTGGCTAATTTCCTCCCACAGTAATACGTGCTGTCCTTTAACTGTCAGCTTGAGGTATCTGTCCGCATGCAGCTTCTTGGAAAAAGAAACAAACTTCATTTTCCTTGGCTCTCCTTCACCCGTATAACAGGTTTGTTGATAGGTGTAATTATCGACCTTGCTCACAGCATCCGGATAGCAGTATTCATACTTTTCACTTGTTTTAGTATAAAGGATTTTCGTTTTGACAAAAGGATTCAGACGATCAATCATTGCTGCAGCATCAGACATATTATTATAAGTATATATTCTTAAACCAACCAATATAGCAATGAAAAAAAGCACTGCCGTTACGAGTGTTTTACAAAAGCATTTCATCCGAATCCTCCTCTCTCACCTTTTTTCTCTATTAGCTATCTTAGCCGTTTTTTGTGTTCTTTTCATCCAGCTTAAGTCTGATTTACGAAACAAAGCGAAAAAGGCTGGAACGAAAACTAAAAATAGTTTCGCTCCAACCTTAACGACTTCTAACTCAACCTCGATTAAACGGTGGTTTGAAGTCAGTTTCTTCGGCAATTTCATAAAATCTGTCAATGCCAATAACGCATTTGTCAGCTTTTACTCCAATTGCTCGAACCTTAACGACTTCTAACTCAACCTTGATTAAACAGTGGTTTGAAGTCAGCTTCTTCGGCAATTTCATAAAAGCTGTCAATGCCAATAACGCATTTGTCAGCTTTTACTCCAATTGCTCGAACCTTAACGACTTCTAACTCAACCTTGATTAAACGGTGGTTTGAAGTCAGCGGCTTCTTTTATGCATTTTTTTAACGCCAATAACTATCAGACAAAACAATACAGCCGTTAATGCACCTGTCGCATCCAGCATTACATCTTGAAACAACGGCGTTCTGCCGCCTGTCAGCATTTGATGAAATTCATCCAGCCCAGCATAACCAGTCGCGCTCAGCCAAGCAACTACAGCAATTAAAAGCGGCTGCTTCAGCTTGGCATTTAATCCTAAAAACCAGCTGCCGCCTAATAGAAAATATGTTCCGAAATGCGCACCTTTTCTAATAAAAAACTCAATAAATTTAGCATAGCCTTTCGCTTGAATACTGACAGTATCGCCAGCATAAATAAACGAAATCCCCTGTAGCTGCTCTTTAAAGGGCTGACCATTTAACCACTTATTCAGCAAGCCGACCTGCGACTGCTGTTCATATGTCTGTGAAGAACTATAAAAAAGAATCGCCATAATTAAAAAAGCGACAACAATATAGAAATCTCCACTTTTCAGATATTTTTTCAACTCGTCACCTCACTCCTCTATTATAAAGGCTCTTTTATCTAAAAGAAACAATCTCTCAATTTTTTTTACTTATGCTATACTAGAAGAAATAGCAAGTAGAAAGAAGGAATCCACATGACCTATTCCCTAAACTGGGATTTAGACAGCATTTTCCCTGGCGGCAGCCAGTCAGCTCAATTAGCCCAACGTATGACAAAATTAAAAGAACAAACCCATAGCTATCATCAGCTCATCGATCAGTGGCAACCGGAAGCCGACACCAACTATCAGGAACTAACGGCAATTTTGGAGCTACAAGGAAGCATTTCAGATGGCTTTTCTCAGTGCAACAGTTTCATCAACGCCTTATTGTCTTCCAATATAAAAGATAAACAAGCCAAAATTCTATCCGGCGATTTGTACGCTTTATTACCTGCTATTCAGTTAGCTGAAACAATTTTTAGTAAAAAAATCACGGCGATTTCCGATGAACAATGGCAGCAGTTAATTACGTTGCCAGACTTTCAGCCGATTGCTTTTCGTTTAGGTGAAATTCGTCGTGACGGTCAAAAGCTTTTATCCGAAGACGCTGAAAATATTATCAATACCTTATCACTTGACGGTTTAAATGCTTGGAGTAGTCATTACGATACAATCGTTGCCACAATCACTATTCCTTTCAAGGAAAATGGGCAAGAAGTACAGCTTTCTGCTGGTCAAGCCTTCAATCGTATGATGGGAGATCCAGATCCTGAAGTACGAGCAGCTCTTTTTGACAAATGGGAAGCCGCTTGGAGTGAAAAAGCGCCCTTATTAGCAGATACCTTAAATCATTTAGACGGCTTCCGCTTGAGTAATTATCAGCTTCATGGAGAAACTGACTTCTTAGAAAATCCATTAAACTATAACCGCATGAAAAAGGAAACCTTAGATGCCATGTGGGCGACAATTCAAAAAAATAAACAGCCTTTTGTCGACTTCTTAACTCGTAAAGCCCAGCTCTTTGGAAAAAATAAGATGGAATGGCAGGATCAGGATGCGCCGATTATTCTGGGCGACTTAAAGGAAAAGACCTTTAGTTTCGATGCTGCAGCCGAATTCATCTTAGAAAATTTTCAGAAATTCAGTCCTAAAATGGCGGATTTCGCTAAAACAGCCTTTGAAAAAAGCTGGATTGAAGCCGAAGATCGCCCGGACAAACGTCCCGGCGGCTATTGTACAGAACTACCTGAAACAAAAGAATCACGCATTTTTATGACCTTTGGTAATTCTATTAATGAAGTAGCTACTTTGGCACATGAACTGGGACACGCCTTCCACAGTAGTGTCATGTGGGATCTTCCTGTTTTGGATCGAGAATACGCCATGAACGTTGCTGAAACAGCTAGTACGTTTGCAGAATTAATTGTGGCAGATGCGACCTTGAAGGAAGCACAAACACCAGAAGAGAAAATCAATCTACTGGACACAAAAATGCAAAATGCTATTGCCATGTTTATGAATATCCATGCTCGCTTTATTTTTGAGAATAAATTTTATACCGCTCGCCAAAACGGACTATTGAGTGAAGATGAAATAACGGAATTAATGCTTGAAGCTCAAAAGGAAAGCTACCAAGACAGCTTGGGAACCTATCATCCTCATTTCTGGGCAAGCAAATTACATTTCTTTATTGATGACGTTCCTTTTTATAATTTCCCTTACACTTTTGGCTACTTATTTAGCATGGGAATTTATGCATACGCAAATCAACAAGGCAGCAATTTTGAAGATCAGTATATTGCTCTACTTCGCGATACTGCTTCTATGAGTTCAGAGGATTTAGCGAAAAAACATCTTGGTGTAGATCTGACACAGCCCGATTTTTGGCAAGCAGGTATCGATCAAGTCATAAAAGACGTGAACGAATTTATGCAGCTCACTGAAGGCTATGTAACCAAATAATGCCAATACAAAGAACCAACCTGATGATTAAGCTCAGGTTGGTTTCTTTTAGCTGTAATGAACAACCTTTAAAAATTAATGATCTAAAAAATAAATACTTAGTAAGCAGATAATGAGCATTACTGTGACTAGAAGAAAATTAAGTAGCTGCTCTTTCGTTCCAGCGTGAATGTCCAACGGCTCTTTTTTATACGATGGATTCACAGACTTTATGGTGTAATCAAGTGTACTTTTCGAAAAAACATCTGAAGGAATCATGATGAAAAGCATAAGTGCATAGATCACACTTATGATGTATAGCATTGGAATATTAATAATAAACCCAATACCGGTTCCTGCAATTATTGGTCCTATTATTAAACTAACCATCACAACAATTCTTTTCTTCATTTTCAACATCTCCTTTATAAGTCTATTTCTACAAGTTTAACACAAAAAAGAGAGAAAACATTACGCTGTTTTCTCTCTTTGGTAATTTAATATAATTACATACGAACTGCAAAACTTGGTGTAAATGAACCAACATTGCTGTATTCAACACCTGTACTTTCGTTACCGGCGTGGATATAACCACCGCCACCTGTAGCAATCGCTACGTGATAAGAAGCACCTGGGCTACCCCAGAAGTATAAATCTCCAGCTTGCGCTTCGCCTACTGAGATACGTGTACCAGCACTTTCTTGTGCTACTGTATAACCACCGACATTACGGCCAGTTGCTTGCATATAAGCATAGTATACTAAGCCAGAACAGTCAAAGCTGTTTGGTCCTTTAGCACCCCATACATAAGGTTTGCCAACTTGTGCTGCTGCAATCGCAACTGCTGAACCGCCAGTTGGTTCCGGTACAGGAGTTGGATCTGGATCTGGTATTGGGGTAGATGGCTGATCATTTGAACCGCCGCCACCATTGTTATTAGCAGGAGTTTCATTGCCTCCTGTATTCGTCGTTCCAGTATTAGCAGGTGTTTCTGTTGAGCTACTTGGTGTAGTAGATTGTTCTTCGCTAGAAGATGATGAAGCTGTTGTAGAGCTGCTTGCTGTTTCTTTTGCTGCTGCCGCCGCTTCTTTTTCTTTCTTAGCATTTTCTGCTACAAGTTTTTCTTGTTCAGCAATACGTGCGCGTTCTGCTACTGCTGCTTCTTTTTCTTTCACTAAACCAGCTTTTTGATCTTCAGCAGTTGCTCTTTCAGCTGCAAGAGTCGTTTGTAATACATTTAAATCAGCTTCTGCTTTTACAAGATCGCCTTTTTGAGCTTCAAGTTCTACTTGATTGGCTTCAAGTTCTTTTAATTTGCTTTCATTTTCAGCTTTTTTCGTTTCTACAGCTTTTTTGTCTGCTTGTTGTTGTTTCACAAGATCATTGTTTGCATTAACAATTGTTGTCATTGCTGTTACGCGAGTGATCGCATCTGAGAAAGATTTTGCATTTAAAACAGCATCCATGTAGCTTGCGCTGTTGCCGTTTACTTGTACATCACGTGCTTGTTTTTTGATAGCCACTTCACGTTTTTTGATGCGGTTATTTAATTGAGTAATTTCTTTTTCTAAGTTTTTAGTTGTGCTTCTTAACTTGCCTTGTTCAGCTAGTAAGCTTTGTGCTTTTTCGTTGATTGATGCAACTTGTTCTTGAACAGCTGCAACTTGGTTTTGCGCATCTGCTTCTTGAGCTTTTAGACCAGTAATTGTTTGATCTTTTTGTTGGATTTTCGAATCCACTTCATCAGCTGATGCTCCCAATGGCATCGCAATAGAAGTAAGGGTCAATGAACAAACCATCAAAATCGGTAATACACTTTTCTTCACTATTCATTCCTCCGAATTTACATATAATTATATTCATCGTCTGAGTAATTTACATTCTTTTATAAGTAACGAAGTTATTGTAGCATAACCACATGTCATAGAGATAAAAATAATGTTACAGGAATATTTCATTTGAATATAGTAAAGTGACAATGAAAATTTACAAAGCTTTTTCTTTAACTTACTCGTCAAGAGCAAGCAAAAAAGTCTAGGCTGCCTCTATAGTTAGCCTAGACTTTTAATAATCAAATTTAACCTGGGAAACGCCAAACAACGGCTCTAAATCCAGCTGCATATGGACTTGGCGTCCAGCCGGTAGTTGTCGACACATACCCGGAGCCTGCCGGATTATTCGATTCAACAATTTGGACAGTGCTGCCGTTCACACCTACAACTAAGACAGTATGAACACCATCAAGCCAAGAATCCGGACTCATTGCATTCTCATATTGAACAACGTCTCCTACTTGAACGTCAGACCAAGAGACTTGAACTGCACCCGATTGTGTATAGCCACTGTGCGGGCCGCCCGGACTAAAAGTAATCCCAGCAGCGTTCAACCAGTTTTGAACAGCTACGATACATTCTCCGCTTTGTCCCCAACCTGTAGGATTGGTTTGACCTACGGCACTTAAAGCGATTTGTGCTGCTTTTTTCTTCTTGGCAGACACTCCGCCCTGACCAATACTATTACTATTGCCTGTATTTCCATTATCAGATGGCGTTTGGACAGGAGTTTCCGCACTTTGAGTTGTGCCATCCTGATTCACCACGTTTGTTTTAGCAAGACCCGGGTTAGCAGCTTGTGCTTCTGCTAATTTTGCAGCAGCTTGCGCTTCTGCTTTACGGCGTTCTTCCGCCTGTTTCGCTTGTTTTGCCTGTTCTTCTGCTAATTTCTTTTGAGCAGCAGCTTTTTGTTCAACATATTCAGATTTTTTCTTTTCCTCAGTTGAACGCTGTGCTTCTAATTCATTTTTGGCAATTTCTTGTTCAATTTTTAACGTGTTTAAAGAAGCTTGTTTTGAGTCAAGCTCTTTTTTAGCTGTTTCTAAATCTGTTAATTGTGATTCAGCAGTTTTAGATTTTTCTTCTACTTTTTTCTTATCGTTGTTTTGTTGTTTTAATAATTCGTTATTCGCATTAACCAAAGTAGAAATCCCCTGCACACGGCTAATCGCATCTGAAATTGATTCAGAATTGATAATCACTTCTAAATAATTGGAATTTGAGCCGCTAACCTGCACATCTCTTGCTTGATTGCGCATTTGGACTTCTCTTTTTTGAATACGAACATTCAAATCAGAAATTTCAGCGTATAATTTTTTTATTTTTTTAGTAAGTGTTTCTTTTTTAGTATTCAATTCATCAATTTTGGTAGCTGTTTCAAGCATGGTTGATTCAATTGATGCAAGTTTTGTTTCTGCTTCTGATTCTTTAGTTTTTAATTCATTGATTTTGTCGTCTTGTTGTTGAATTTTTGAATCATAGTCTTCTGCAGATACAGCTATAGGCAAGCTTACTGACGTCAAGGTTATTGAACAGACCATCAGGGCCGATAATATACTTTTTTTCACGCTAATTAATCCTCCGGTGGTTTACGATTTTTGAATAATATTTCATCATATTCTAATTTAGCAACGGCATTATTGTATCATAGCAGTATAACAGTTAGATAAAAGAAAGATTACAAAAACATTTCACCGCTATGCCTTTTTTTCTCTTTTCAAAAAGAAAAGACTATTCATTTGCAAATAGTCTCTTTAATAAGTATGAAAATAAAACAAAAATCAGCATGTTGAAAAGTAAGGTCGGTCCTAATACTTTTATGACAAATAACAACGGTGCGACATTGGACAAATGAAAAATAATCTGCATAGCTACGGCGATCAGTTCATAGACCGTGACAAAAATGATCATACCAAAAAAAGAAGTCAACAGATTTGTGTGAACAACACGCTGGAAACGATACATCATCATAACGGTCGCGGTTAAAGCTACCGTGTAGATGCCAATAATTCCGATATAATAGCTGTCGCAAATCCAGCCTAAGATCAATGCAGCGATTAGCAAATACCGCTTCGAAAGGTTCGGTATCGCCATCAAAAAAGCCAGTAGTAAAAAATGGGCATTCGCAAAATAAACGTTATCGGTTAGAGTAACAGCCCCTTTAGTCAGTTGCCCATCAATGAGCATCAATAGAAAGAAAACTACCGGCGCATAATATTTTACATTTTCTTTTTGAATCATCAGCTCATCATTCCCCCGCTCCAGCTAGTCTTTTGACAATGGTGACAACGGGGATACCGTACATTTCTGAATAAGGTGTTACATAAATTTCTCTTTCTAAACCATAGCTGTCAGGTTTCACCTTTTTAACAACGCCAACAGGTAGGTTCGCTGGTGAATTTTGACCTAGTCCGGAGGTTTGAACCACATCGCCTTCTTTAATTTCGACGTCTCCCACTACTTGAGTAACAACTAGGGCATTTTCTTTGTCATCGTATTTTTTTAGTAATCCATAAGAATCACCATTTTGGGAGTTGATTTGGACTGGAAAATGGTTGGAGCTTTGGTTTTCAGAAGTTAGCAGCTCCACTTTTGAAGAAGCAGCATTTACTTCAATGACACGTCCAATTAAGCCTTTTTGTGCCATAACCGCCATGTTTGGCTTGATGCCGTCTTTTGAGCCGCGATCAACAATTAGTAAATCCTGCCACATGTCAGGTGATCTGGAAATAACGGTTGCTGAAACTTTTTCATAATTGCCTAAAGTAGCATTAAGTTCCAATTCTTTTTTTAGCGCTTCATTTTCCTTTTTCAGGTTACTGTTTTGAATGGATAATTCGCCATAGCTATCGATTCTTTCTTTTAAGCGCTCGTTTTCATCATATGTATTAAATAATGAGCCAATGGATGAAAAGCCATTGCTGACAGCTCTTGCTGGAAATGTAATAATCTTATCGATAAAGCCGACGCTATCATTAACAGCAGACTGACCAAGATTGGTTTTACCATCATTTGCCCGATGAGCGGCAGTTAAGCTGATGATTGTTACAACAATAATGACAACAATCAATGTGATGATTATATTTTTATTTGGATTAAATTTTTTCACTTCGACACCCCGACTAATCTTTAGACTGATAGCAATAATTTTACCACTAATTTCTGGCAAACAAAAGGGCTGTGGTGTGACTTTACCTTTTTTTTAGTAAATCCGTATTATTTCACAAAAAAAAGCAGAGCGGCACTTGCGCCTGCTCTACTTTACTCGGTTAATAGTTTATTTGTCTTTCTTTTCTTCGTTTAATAATGCTTTACGCGAAACGTTGACCCGACCTTGCTTGTCGATTTCTGTTACTTTTACAAGTACTTCATCGCCCAGTTTCACTACGTCTTCTACATTATTTACGCGTTCATTGGCTAATTGAGAAATATGGATCAGTCCATCTTTACCTTTAATTAAGTTAACGAATGCCCCAAATTTTTCTACGCGAACAACTTTTCCTAGGTAAACTTGTCCAACTTCAACTTCTTTGGTTAATTCTTCAATAATCTTAATCGCCTTTTTAATCATGTCTGCGTCCGCTGAAGCGATGCTTACATTTCCTTCTTGGTCGATATCAATTTTTACGCCGGTTTCGTCAATGATGCCGTTAATTGTTTCGCCGCCTTTACCAATAACATCTTTGATTTTAGCAGGAGCAATTTGGATCATTTCAATTTTCGGTGCATATTTGCTTAATTCAGGACGCGGACCAGCCAGCGTTGACGTTAATTCAGCTAGAATTTCCATACGGGCTTTTTTCGCTTGCGTTAAGGCTTCTGTCAGGATTTGTTCAGTAATCCCTTGAATCTTGATATCCATTTGTAATGCAGTGATACCGTCTTTAGTCCCAGCAACCTTAAAGTCCATATCGCCTAAATGATCTTCCAAGCCTTGAATATCTGTTAGAATCGTATAGTTTTCACCATCGCTGACTAGACCCATGGCAATGCCGGCTACCGGCGCTTTAATCGGTACACCAGCATCCATCAGCGCTAAAATACCGGCACAGATACTTGCTTGAGAAGAAGAACCATTTGATTCCAATACTTCAGATACAACACGAATTGTATAAGGGAAATCAGCTTCACTCGGAATCACTTGTGCCATCGCACGTTCACCTAGCGCGCCATGACCGATTTCACGACGACCGGGAGAGCCTGCCCGTCCTGTTGACCCAACAGAAAACTGCGGGAAGTTGTAATGGTGGATGAAACGTTTGCTGTCTTCTACGCCCAAACCATCAATAATTTGATGTTCTCCAAGCGGAGCCAAGGTACAGACAGACAATGCCTGCGTTTGTCCACGAGTAAATAGACCAGAACCATGAACACGCGGTAAAATACCAACTTCTGAAGATAATGGACGAATTTCATCTAACTTACGACCATCAGGACGAATTTTGTCAATTGTAATCAGTTCACGTACAACATCTTTTTCTAAATCTTCAGCAATTTGCTTCACTTCTTTAGCGAACTGATCTTCTTCTTCATGACCAGCAAATTTTTCAGCATAGACTTCTTTTACTTGGTCTTTGATTGCATCAATATTTACTTCACGCGCTAATTTTTCTTCGGTCATAACGGCTTCTTTCATTGCCCCATAATAAGCATCGAAGATTTCTTTTTTCAAATCAGCATCTACTTGTAATAATTTGATTTCCATTTTTTCTTTGCCGACTGCAGCAACGATTTCTTCTTGGAAGGCAACTAATTCTTTGATCGCTTCAAAACCGAAAAGCAAAGCGCCCAGCATATCTTCTTCAGAAACTTCTTTTGCGCCGCTTTCTACCATATTAATGGCTTTTTTCGTACCGGCAACCGTTAATTCAATATCTGTTTTTTCTGCTTGTTCGACAGTTGGATTTAAGACGTATTCGCCATCTACACGACCTACCTCTACTCCGGCAATCGGTCCGTCAAACGGAATATCTGAAATAGCCAAAGCTAAAGATGAACCAAACATAGCAGCCATTTCCGGCGTGCAATCTTGTTCCACACTCATCACTGTATTCGTGATTTGAACTTCATTACGGAAGCCTTCAGCAAACATCGGACGAATCGGGCGGTCAATCAAACGAGCGGTTAATGTCGCACGTTCACTTGGACGACCTTCACGCTTGATGAAGCCTCCAGGAATTTTACCTACCGCGTACATTTTTTCTTCGTAGTTGACCGTTAATGGGAAAAAGTCAAAGTCTCTGGCATCTTTAGACGCTACAGCTGCACTCAAAACAACGGTTTCCCCATAACGAACTAAAACAGCTCCGTTCGCTTGTTTTGCCAATTGGCCGATCTCTACTTGCAGCGGTCGACCGCCCCAGGTAGTTTTAAATACTTGTTTTTCTGACATAATTCTGCTCTCCTTTTACCCTTTGGAAAAGTCAGACTGCTACTAAACAAATGAAAAGATTCAAACGAATTGAGTCCTTTTATTTGGTTAGTAGATTCACTTAACCTTCCCAATGAGGGCGTGTTTTTTTATATTTTCGGGCAAGAGATTTTGCCTTACTATTTTGGTTAAAAAGTAAAAAACGGCGAGACAGAAGCAGCACCATCCGAAATAAACGGAAATAAGCACAGGCTAAAAGCCTCGCAGATTTCTTCTTACTTCCAGGAGCCCGCTTCTGACTCAGCCTCTTAATGATTAACGACGTAATCCTAAGCGTTGGATCAATTCGCGGTAACGTTGGATATCAGTTTTACGTAAGTAAGCTAATAAGTTACGACGGTGTCCAATTTTTTTCATTAGTCCACGGTAAGAATGATGATCTTTTTTGTGAACGCGGGCATGTTCGTTCAAGTGGTTGATATCAGCAGTTAATACAGCGATCTGTACTTCTGGTGAACCAGTATCTCCTTCATGACGAGCATACTCTTTAATGATTTCGTTTTTTTGTTCTTTAGACATTGCCATGTTTTTCACCTCTTCTTTTCAATAGTCATCTTATTACTGAGTAATACGTTGGTGATTCGCACAACCAAGTAAAAAGACGGTATGATTTCATACAGGTACACTTTACAGGAAAACCTGTAGAAATGCAAGACCAAGCTTGACATTCCACTGCTTTTTTGAACAATTTATCCCCATTTACAAAGGTTTTATGATAAACTAAATGAGCAAATGAAATAGAGGTCTCTGATAGATTTGCATTGAATCAGCCAAATCTAGATTTTCAAATAGTTGAAGGAGGAATTATCCCATGCTTACCATGGAGGATATTATCCGTGAAGGAAACCCCACATTGAGGGCAGTAGCCAAAGAAGTTGAATTACCGCTTTCTGAAGAGGACATTCAATTAGGCAAAGATATGATGGAATTTTTACAAAACAGTCAAGATCCTGTGAAGGCTGAAGAGCTAAAATTACGCGGCGGTGTTGGTTTAGCAGCACCACAATTAGATATTTCTAAGCGAATTATCGCGGTTCACGTGCCGAATGGTGATCTGGAAAATCCGGAGCCTACGTTAAGTGCCGTGATGTATAATCCTAAAATTTTAAGCCACTCCGTTCAGGATGCTTGTCTTGGAGAGGGTGAAGGCTGCTTATCCGTTGACCGGGAAGTCCCGGGCTATGTAGTTCGTCATAACAAGATTACTGTTTCTTATATTGACGCTGCAGGCGAAAAACAAAAGCTTCGCTTAAAAAATTACGAAGCGATTGTGGTTCAGCATGAAATCGACCATCTGAATGGTGTCATGTTTTACGATCATATTAATCAAGACAATCCTTTCGCATTAAAAGAAGGCGTACTGGTTATTGAATAAAAAATGGGGCGCGACTGTAATGTCACGCCCCATTTTTTATATTGCTTTCAATTCCTTCAACGCTTTCCAAATTCCGTCATTATCATTGGTAGCTGTTACAAGCTTTGCTTCTTTTTGAATGTGAGGTGCCGCATTGCCCATAGCTACGCCAACGCCTGCTTCACGCAGCATTTCGCGGTCGTTTTCGCCGTCACCGAATGTAATGATATCTTCTTGCTTGATGCCCACACGATCTGCTAAATTCAATAAAGTCGCGGCTTTTGACCCGCCTTTTGGCACAATATCTACGCTTTCTTTATGCCAGCGGATAAAACGAAATTTATCGTACTTCTGATCGAAAAGTCCATCATCCGTTTCATCATAAAACGCCAAGCCTTGATAAATATCGTTTTTTTCTTGAAACGTTTCATCATAGTCGGGGGCTTGGTAATTAATAGTGCGCATCGCTTCATCCATTTGTGCTAAGCGATGATGGTTATTTTTTTTAACATCGTCTAATCCCACGTAAGCTAAGCCGATTCCTCTTTGCTCCACATCTGCAGCAAATCGCTCTAATTCCGTCGGATCCAGCAGATTTTGATAATATTGCTCATGATCTAAAAAAGCAGCGGCGCCATTACATAAAATATAATTTGTAAAGCCTAAATCTAAAATAATATCCTGCGCCATAAAGCGGCTGCGTCCTGTTGCAATCGTCACAAGATGCCCTTGTCGTCTTAAGATCTGCAAGGCTTCTCTGGTACTTTCCAGTGGCTGTTTGTCTGTGCCTAATAATGTTCCGTCAATATCAAATGCAAAAAGTTTTCTTTTCATGGAGAAATAACTCGCTCGCTTTCTAATTTCTTGGCAGATACTTGCTGCCTTCTCTAACTGCTAAAGAACTCAGTTCCGTCGTTTCAATAAAAGCTCTGACCCAAGCCGGATCGGATTTACTATATTGGCGCAATGACCAGCCAATGGCTTTTTGAATAAAGAACTCCTTTGTAGTTTTATCATAAATGATGGCCTTTTTCAACAATCCCGTATCGGTGTTTTCCTTGTACATCAGCTGAAGATTGATAGCGATTCTGCGATGCCAAAAATCAGCTTCACCAAAAAAAGCGGCGAAGACCTGCGGCATTTCAGTAAAATTCGCTGCTCCCCAGAGCCCAAAAAATTTTCGCCAGGCGTCCACGCTGTCCCACCAGGCTTTTTCTATTACGAAGGGTTTAAAGTGCAGTAATTGATCAAAAGTCAGTCGCTTAACATTAGCTGTGATTAAATCAATGGCTAAATACTGATATTCACGTTCCGGCTTATCATAGTAAAAGCGCACCAACGCTGCCAGTTCGTCAAAAGGAAGCTGCTTGCTTTCCCGGAGAGCAAGCTTGGTCAACTGTATTCTTTCCGGTGCAGGGATACCAGCAAACGGAAATAAATTTTTCATGTAAGCCGCCATTGACACAGCTTTGTCTTCATTCCGCTCAAAAATTACTTCGTTCATGCTTTTCCTCCTCGACCACTCATAAAAAAGGAACTAGCGTATAACCTGCCAGTTATATTCTAGTTCCATGCATTCGTTAAATAAGTATTAATCTAAATAAGTAGTATCCGCATTATTCAGCCAAGCATAGCCCAAGCCCATCACTAAACCGCCGCCGATAAAGTTACCGATTAGCGCGCAGATTAAATTATGTGCCACACTGCCGGCTGTCATCGCAGCAATTGTTCCGTGAGAAGCAAAATAAGCCAAGCTGAATGCCGGGAAGTTTGCAATAACGTGTTCATAGCCTAAAAAGGCAAAGATAAAGATAATAAAGATAATCGCAGCGACTTTTCCTGCATCGTCCTTCATTCTCATACTAACTAACACAGCAGTATTAACCACGATATTAGCAAAAATACCTTCTACAATAATCTGAGTAGTCGTCTTATCTAATTTTCCAGCAATAGAGGTAAAAAAGAAGCTGTCAGATGCTAAATTTTGAAAAGGTACCGTTAGTGAAACCAAATAAGCGAATAAAACACCGCCGACTAAGTTAAATAAGATACAAGTGAATAAAATCTTGGCAGCAAAAGAAAAATTGATTTTTTTACGATAAACACCAACTGTCATATAAAGCATATTCGAGGTTCCTAATTCTGCATTCATATAAAGAATCATAACTAACGACCAACTAAACATAAACGCATACAGCATTTTGCCTAAACCATGTGCAATATCTTCACCTTTCATGGCAATAACAAACGCAACTGCAGTTCCTAGCGTTAAAAACATACAGGCAAGCATCGCCCGAAACGCATAACGTAGAAAACTATTTTGGAATAAGCTCATCTTTTTGCTAATCGACTTGTCTATCTGTTCAAATAATGGCGATACAGGTTTCATTTCGTTTCTCCTTTTCAATTTGTTTTCAATATTTATTTTCAAAAACATTCTTTACTATTTTAATGACCTACCAGCGTTTTGTCTAGTGTTTTTCGCAGAAAAATACAGTTTTCTGCAAACCTCGTTAAAACAATCACATTTTCTGCTTATTTCCAATAATATATTGGTTAATCTTCATTCCATTTACTAAAATAATACAATATATACGAAGAAAATGAAAAAAATGCGCAAGTGTATTTTTACAATCAATAGGTTAACATTAAAGCACAGACGTAAATAAAAGAGGTCTCTACAGATGACAACTATCACTTCATTCTTCCGGTGGTGGTGGTGGCGTATCTGGTGACTGGTAGCCAACAGCTTTCCATTGTAAGAAAAGACTTGAGTTTCCCCTTATTCTGGGGTATACTAAGTTTCGTGTAAAATAATGCAGCAGAAAAATAATAGTCTCGTCAACAGTCCATTGCCTTGATTTGTGTTTCGGTCAATGACCAGATGCACTTTTCAGGTTCAACTGCGTAACCGCGGCTGCAAAGGTGAAGGTTGAAGAATGAACTGAACGAATATGAATTTTTCAGAAGATTATTTTACTCCAAAAACTTATTTTATTGGAGGAATTTTGAATGTCTCGTTATACAGGACCATCATGGAAAATCTCTCGTCGTCTAGGTATCTCTCTATCAGGAACTGGTAAAGAACTAGCACGTCGCCCTTACAAACCAGGACAACACGGACCAAACAGCCGTGGCAAACAGTCTGAATATGGTATGCAATTAACTGAAAAACAAAAATTACGTCATATGTACGGCATGAACGAACGTCAATTCGTTAACTTGTTCGTGAAAGCAAGCAAAATTAAAGAAGGTAAACACGGGGTTAACTTCATGATCTTACTAGAACAACGTTTAGATAATGTTGTTTACCGTTTAGGTCTTGCTACTACTCGTCGTCAAGCACGTCAATTAGTAAACCACGGCCACATCACTGTTGATGGCAAACGTGTAGATATCCCTTCATACCACGTTGAAATTGGTCAAGTAATTGGTGTTCGTGAAAAATCACAAAGCATCGTAACAATTAAAGAAGCGGTTGAAGCAACTGTTGGACGTCCAGCATTCGTAAGCTTTGACACTGAAAAATTAGAAGGAAGCTTCACTCGTTTACCAGAACGCGATGAGCTATATCCTGAAATCGACGAAGCTCTTGTCGTTGAATACTACAACCAAAAACTTTAAGATTCCATTATTTCGATATTGTGGAACTTTGGAAGCCCTTGTCCGACTTTGTTGGACAAGGTTTTTTTATACAAAAGAGGGAGTTAAAAGTAGTTCCACTTCTAACTCCCTCTTTTCAAATTTCATGGCTCCTGTTTTTTCAACACGCCGTCTTTCATAACATAAACTTCATCACAATAATCAATTAGACGCTGGTCATGCGTGACCATTATCGTTGCTTTATTTTTTTCTTTGGTTTCTCTAGCCAAGATTTCCACTACCTCAAAGGCACGCTCGGAATCCAAGCTGGCTGTAGGCTCATCCGCTAAAATAATCGCCGGATCATTGTACAATGCTCGTGCAATTGCCACTCGCTGACGTTCCCCGCCTGAGATTTCATCCGGATATTTTTTCTTCAGCTTCTCTATCCCCAGCTGTGTTAATAACTCATTGATTTTTTTCGTGTCTGCCTTTTCTTTTTTGACTTTGTCCACTAAACGCAGCTGCTTTTCCACAGTTAAAAACGGTACTAGGTTCGATGCCTGCAAAATAAAGCCGATTTGGGCAAAACGCAGCTTCGCTCTGCTTTTTTCGTTTTCTGTACTGAACGACTGGTTGTTGATCTTCACTTCTCCGTTCGTTGGTGTCTGCAGACCGCCCGCCAATGTCAAAAAGGTACTCTTACCCGAACCACTGGGGCCAATTACAGCAACAAACTTGCCTTTTTCCACAGAAAAATCAGTTTTCTTTAATGCTTCGATCGTGGTATCGCCATCTAAAAACTGCTTATCCACAGATGAAAATTCAATAGCTTTCATGTTGATCTCCTTTCTTCTGTCCTGTGTTCTATCATTAGCCAATTGCTTTTAATGGATCAATTTTTACGATTGTTCTTACTGAAAATAAGGCACCCAACACAGCAATAATCAGCATTAAGCCGCCAATCGCTAAAAAGAACAGCCAATTTGTTTGAAACGGAACGGCCGTTGGCAGAACTAAAGAGGTGCCGACTGTTCCTAATAAACCAATACTGATTCCTAAAAGAGCTAGTATAAAGGTTTGCACAATTACCGAGACTGCAATATAAGAGCCCGAGATTCCTTGTGCTTTCATAATGCCGAAAATCGTTGCTTTTTGCATCGTTAATACATAAATGAAAATCCCAATGACAATAGCGGCAATCACAATTAAAAAGCCGATCATAAAGCCAAAAGTCAGTACCTGTGCGTTGTAGCCGGGCAATTCATTAATAAATTTTTTTATACCATAGCTCGTTAGATCGTCATCTTTTAACTCTACATTCTTTAACGAATGATCCTTTGCCCGAAAAACAATCGCATTGATTCGTGCGTTTTCCGATGTATCCGATTTTTCAAAGCGAATTTGCTGGAACGCATTTGTGGTGATATACAGGACAGGCGCCACGTTGAATTTCGCATTATCCGTAAAGCCTACCACTTTGAGTTTCTTGTCATTGCCGGATAATTTGACCGTATCTCCCAGTTTAATGTTGTTTTCTTCTTTCAGGCTGCTGTCTACAACTGCTTCATCATCATTCTCGAAGGCTCTTCCTTCAATAATATTCGGCATTAAAAATTGTTCTTTGTCGATACCGAAGAAGCTGGCGTTGATTTTTTCAGCTTTCTTCTTATCTAATTGAATGACCGCCGCAGTTTGACCCAAAACAGCCTTTTCTTTCGCATCGACTTTATCGATTGTTTTCATGGGAATCATCGACATATTAATATTCGTATTCGATTCATCAGACAAAACAATACCGTCCGCCTGCCATTTATCCACAGCAGTTCGGTTATCTTGTGCCAGTCCATAAGCTAGTCCAGTTAAAAAAAAGACCAGATAGGAAATTAAAAACATCACACTGATAATCAGTGCGTAACGCAATTTTGAACGTGTAATTTCATTCCAAGCTAAAAACATCTATTTTCCTCCTTATCAGTTGATAAGCTCTATCAGAAGTATAACAAACGAAAAAAAATGGAACAAAACATCTGCTTCTTTTTTTCATTTACTGCTCTTTAATCTGGTATACTAAACACAAAAAGGAGTTTTTCTATGGTTAAAAATAGAGCCACCATTGTCCAGACAATTGTTCAATTTACGGTTATTTTATTGTTCGTTTTATTTTTGAGGAAATTTGTGTTAACTCCTGTAGAGGTTATCGGCATTTCAATGGAACCAAATTATCATGAAACTGACCGTTTATGGCAAACCTCTTTAGTCAGTCCTAAGCGATTTGATGTAGCCACCTTCCCTAGTCCACGAAATGGCAAACGAATTTTAAAACGAGTGATTGGCCTGCCCGGCGACACCATTCGCATGGAAAACGACCAGCTGTATATCAATGATAAAAAATATGACGAACCTTATTTAGACAAAGCTAAAGCCTCTGTCAATGACGACGCGCCTTTAACAGCCGATTTTTCACTGGAAACCATTCAAGTCGGGGCCACGACTAAAGTGCCTGAAGGAAAGTACTTCGTATTGGGAGATAATCGCAGAGTAGCTGATGACAGTCGTTATTTCGGCTTTGTGGATCAAGAATCAATTGCAGGTGTCGTTTACTTCCGATACTATCCATTGAATAAAATTGGTTTACAATAACATTAAAAAGCTTTGCCTCATTGATAAACGGCAAAGCTTTTTTCAGCTGGATTATACAGATTTATTTTGTTAATTTTTTTTGCATGATGAAATCAACTTGTTCATCCTCGCCCATAAAGAAGGCATGCTGCCCTACATGTGTAAAGCCCATTTTATTGTAAAATTCAATTGCCGGAAAATTCTTTTCCCAGACACCCAGCCATATAGACGTTTTATTCAATTCTTCTGCTCTTTGCAACGCTAATTCATATAGCTTTTTCCCTAGACCTAAACGCTTAAAGGCTGAATCAATGTATATCCGCTCAATTTCCAGTCCATTTTTATCAAGATCTTCTGTTTGTGCTTCATTTACATTTAGCTTTATGTAACCGGCCAGTTGATCCTGCGAATAGATAAAATAGAATTCCGAATTTGGATTCGCCAGTTCCTTGCCTAGTTTTTCTTTTGAATAGGCATGGGTTAAATAATTTGCCAGATCTTCTGGTTTATTGTCTTTTGCAAAAGTATCGGAAAAGGTTCGAATGCTAATTTCTTGAAGTGTATCTAAACTGCGCTGATCTATTTTTTGAATGTCACTCATAAAAAATCCCCTTTCATTCGCTTATTCTTATTGTACGTCAATTTCTTCCATTCCATATTTTACTGTAACGAGTAAGAAAATAAAGCTGATAGCAACACCAACACAGCCAAAAAGAGCATCTGTCATATCAGTCGTGTTCATAAAGCCCAACACTGTTTCACACAAAAAATTGGCACTAACAATCGCCAGTAAATAGAAAACAACATACTTAAATTCAATACCAAACAACAGCCATATATAGCTAATCAAACCAAATATTAAACTGATGGAAAAATTAGATACATGTAAATAAAAATCCGGATACACTGACAGAAACAGCTCTAATTCCCACCTTTTCGAAAGATAAATAAATAAGCTGCCTAAAATTAACAGCAGATATAAAGGTGTCAGCCAAATTTTCGGCTTATACTTCAACGTCATTATTTTCTCCTTTTTTATTTACAGTATACCAAAAAAGACAGCAGCATAACATGTTACTGTCATTTATTGAACTTATATCATCGTGTGGCCCAGCCGGTTTTAAAAATCGTTGCCAAAGCATATAAGCGAATGACCAGCAGTACAACTGAATAGCCGATCGAATAGTAAAAAGAAAAAAGATAAGTAAGTAAATTTTTTCTGGAATAATAGGTATTCGTTAAGTAGCTAATTAATACAAAATAGACGAGCGCAGCCAACAGCATTTGTAGATTCAACCCTAGTTGCCCTTTGCAAAGTAAAACCACCATGCCGATAAAATTATACAGCCACAGATACGTTTCAGTCATTGACCACAGAACAGCTACCGGACGAATGAAAAAATAGCGCAGAGAATAAATCGTCATCAAATACGCTGATTTGGCCCAGCGAGCCTGCTGCTTGAACAATTGCTTAAAGGTCACCGGCACATCTGTATAACAAACAGCGGTGGACTGATAAACGGTCTTGTACGATCGTTCTAAAGAAATATCTGTTAGTAAACGATCATCACCAGCCGAACAAGGAATTCCGAAAAATTTTTCTTTTTGGAAGGTTTGCATATTTCGGCGGACAAATTTCGCTCTGTGAAGACTCAGCGCACCTGAACAAACAACGACACAGCCTGTCTGTGATTGAGCAGCTCGACCGATTTGAAAAGAATTGGAATAAAAAATATCCTGCACTCTGGTCCAATAGCTATCATTGACATTACGCACTTCCACTCTGCCAACTACAGAACCTACCCGCGACGAGTAAAACGGTCGAATCATTTCTTCAAGTGCATTAGTCGTAATTTCACCATCAGAATCCACTAACAAAAACAATTCCCCTGTCGCTCTTTGAAAGCCGATTTCCTGTGCTTTTTTCTTACCTGCGTTTTTTTCCAAGCGCAGACAGATTATTTTTGTAGAACGGTTGACTTCATTAATTCCTGCTAATGTCTTTAGATTAATCTTTTTCACCGCCTGATACGCAGCATCACTAGTACTGCCGTCATCGACAAAAATGATCTCATGAATTTTATAGGTTTGTTTTAATAACGTTTTTACCGCTTTAACTACCGATTCTTCGGATTCGTTATAGCTGGGCATCACTACAGAAACCTTGAATTTTTTCACTGGGCTTTTACAAGGCGTGTAAGGATACGCAAAAACTATTTTGACCATTAAATAGACAAAGTTCACTGAATAAAAAAGATAAACAAATTTATAGTCGGGATCCATTGATTGTTTAAAGGCGAATATCAAAAAAATCAAAAAAGTACCTAACAAATATGGCAAAACAAATTTCATCGCCTTCGTCAATTTTACTCCCCCTACTCTACGTTACGCGTTAAGTAATTCCTCCGATTTTCTAGTGCTTCCTTCATTTATACGGTGGTTAAATCATAAAACAGCTGACTGTTCTCAACGATTAGTGATTTTTTTGCTTCATATAAATCATGTCCTACAGCATAGATAACTAAATCGAAGTCTTTTAATTGATCATAGTTTTCTTTTAAGCAATGAATTTTTTCTACGGTTTCTAAATCGTAGGCGTGCAAAACATCATCAAACGCGACAACGTTAATCCCCAGTTTTTTTAATCTTTCCATCAAAGTAATGACACCCGACATACGCGTATCTGCAATATTTTTCTTATAGGTTATGCCTAAAACAGCGACATTTAAATCAGTCAGCTTTTTGTCGTTCACTGCCATGTACTCTTCCAGCTTTTGTAAATAATAGTCAAGCATCGAATCGTTGATTTTTCCGGCAACTTCAATTAGCGGCGTTTCCACTCCGCGCTTGTTCATCAACCATGTTAGATAATAAGGATCTACAGGGATACAATGCCCGCCAATACCAAGATTTGGCGTGAATTTCATAAAGCCAAAAGGTTTGGTCGCAGCCGCTTCAATCACTTCCCCTGCATCAATAGCTAAATTATCGGAAATTTTTTGCAGTTCATCTGCCAAAGCGATATTTACTAAACGAAAGGTATTTTCATATATTTTGGCCAGCTCTGCTGTTTTTAAGTCAGAAACAGGTGTGACATGCTCACCAAAAAAAGCTTTTGCCTGCGCTAAACAGTGTTCAGTATAACCGGCAACAATTCTCGGAATTTTAGCACCTAATGATTGAGTATTGCCCGGGTCGATCCGTTCCGGTGAATACGCAATGAATAAGTCCGTGCCGATTTCGTAGCCTAAAGAAGTAAATCTATTCACTAAATATTCTTCTGTAGTCCCCGGATAAGTCGTACTTTCCAATACAATCAACGCACCTTTTTTGACTTTCCCCTCCAGCATGCTGATCGCAGCTTGAATATAACTTAAATTTGGCGTTTTCTTGTCATCAATCGGTGTCGGCACGTCTATAATATAAACATCTTTGTGCAGCACTAACTGCTCATCTGCTGTAAATATAACTCCTTGTTCCAGCAAGCCTTGAACCGTTTCGTCAGCTACTGTATTGATATGACTGGTTCCTTGATTCAATAAGTCAACTTTTCTTTGATCAATATCAAAACCAGTGACTTGGTGGCCATTTTCTGCATGATTGATTACACTGGGTAACCCTACATACCCCAACCCAATTACAGCAACTTCCTTTTTCATCTTCCCACACTCCATTGTACACGATCTGATTATATTATCTTCCACGTAAGATAACATATTTTCGATATAATTGTCTATATATATTCAAAACATTTAGTTATTCTATTTTCACCATATAATTACAATTATTATTTACCAAAACTATATAAAAACAGTTCTACACGTACAAAAAAGCAAGTGCAAATTATAATTTTGCAATTCGCATAACCTTCACAACCATTATTTTATCGAATTTTATATATTTTTATTATCGAAACAAGTCTAAAATAATAGTTAAAAATCTTCTTTTTTTATTTTGTCTATCGTTCAGGAGATAAATAAAATAACTAATTGTAAAAAATAATTAAAAAAATCCGTCTTCTTTTTCAAGAAAAACGGATCTTGCTTCAGCTTTTTATTTGTCTAGTTTTGTTGTGCGATGGCTAGTTCATACAATGGCACTAATTGCTTGTAGGTATCCAGCATGTAGGCTCTGGCTTTTTCAGGAGTGGCAAGAATTGCGGCCTCTTTTTTGATGATGCGACCAATTTGGAATTCACCTTTCTTGACATCACGAAAACGTAGCAGACTTTTTTCTAAATCCAGCTCTGACAAACGTACGATTTCGGGCTGCGTATGATCAATGGACACATAAAAATCTTCCGGCAGCTGTTCAAATAAGGCGGGATGATCTAGAAAGGCTTGTGCTATTTCTTTTTCATTTTTGGGATTGTCAATCAGTGACAGCCACATAAAGAGATATTCCGGCCAAATGCCTAATTGAAAATGCGCCTCCATTTTGTAGCCGCGCTTTTTCTGACTCAATGCAGACCAAGTATTTGCCGGTGGATATACCGTTCTTCGTCTATGCTGGGCAATATGAACGAAAAATTCCGTATCTAGCTGCTGGGACAATTCTTGTGCGAAATACTCATCTAATTCTTGAAATTTTGGTTGAATTTCAGCACGAATTTCAGTCATTCGTGCGTCCAAGCCTTCGATTGTAAAGATCTCAAAATCCTTTTCGGTAAACATTAACATTGCCTGATGCTCCTCTATTTATAAATTGCCTGCTTCATTCTTTTTAGCAAACTCCTGCCACTCTTCTATGGTAATGCCACGCAAAATGTCAGTGACAGCTTGTCCTTTCCACATCCGTGCATTAGCAATTTGTCCTTCTTTTTTCATCCCCAGCTTTTCCATTACCCGACCGGATTGAGGATTTTTAATATCGTGACTTGCGAAAATCCGAATCAGTCGTAATTTTTCAAAACCTACTCGCAGGATTTCTCTACCTGCTTCCGGCATCAAGCCTTGCCCCCAAAAGTGTTTATTTAAGGCATAGCCTATTTCAGCTATACTATTTTGCTCATCTACGCGCAGATCAATGGTTCCGATCAATTTTCCCGTTTCTTTTAGCTCGATACCATATTTTCCCAACGGTTCGGTTAAGAAATAATTAGCGATATTTTCTCTGGTTTCCTTTAGTGTCTGATGTTGCGGGAAAACAAAAACCACTGTTTCTTCATCAGAAGCATATTCAAACATATCCTCTGCATCTGCCAAGCTGACCGGACGCAAAATCAGGCGTTCTGTTTCCAAACGCTGATTTTCAGCAAAAACCAAATTACGATTTAGTAAAAGTTCCATCCTTACACCCACTTTTCATACTACTTTACAGAAAGAACGCTAACTAAGCAAGTCCAAAATAAAGAAGAAGCCTTGTACATTAATTATTTTTCTGTTTAACCAATTAGTTCTTTGACAAAAGAACGTACTTCCGCATTTTTCCCTTCATCCAGCAGCTGGACAATTTTACTACCGACAATCACGCCTGCACAGCTTTTTCTAAAACGTGTTACATGCTCTTTACTGGAAATGCCAAAGCCAGCTAGTACCGGCTTATCGCTGATTGCTTGAATATACGCCAAATGCTCATCCAATGCCTCTTGATATTCTCTGTCCGTTCCTGTAACACCATTCACTGCAACTGCATAAATAAAGCCTTCACCCGTTGCAATTAATTCAGTCATTCGTGCTCTCGGAGTCGTCAGAGCGATCAGCGGAATAAGTGCCAGATCATTTTCGTCCAATAAAGGAGCTAAAAGATCGCGATGCTCGTAAGGTAAATCGGGAATAACCAGCCCTTGCACCGGCGTAGCTGCCAAAGCCTGAACGAAACGCTCCAAGCCAAAGCTATAAATAGGATTGACGTACGTCATTATCACTAAAGGTGTTGTTGTCGTAATTTTTGTCAATGTTTCAATAATTTTTTCCAGCGTTACTTGCTTTTCCAAAGCTTTTAAACCAGCTTTTTGAATGACAGGACCATCTGCCACCGGATCGGAAAAGGGGATTCCCAGCTCAATAGCGCTGGCGCCTGCTTCACTGAGCAGCTGAATTTCTTCTGCCAGCCGTTCCAAACCCTGTGCTCCTACCATGATGTAAGGAACAAAAATCGTTTTGCCGGCCTGCTGTTGTTCAGTCAATACTTTCGTTAATGTTTTCATTGCGCTGCCTCCTTTTCAACTAATGCTTTGATCTGCTGTACGTCTTTATCTCCGCGTCCAGAAAGACAAACAATGATCTGCTGTTCCTTGCCAAGCTTTTGCGCAAGCTCAACGGCGTAGCTAACTGCGTGCGCACTTTCCAGCGCGGGAATAATCCCTTCCGTTCGACATAATAATTCAAATGCCGCTAACGCTTGTTCATCAGTTACTGATTCATAGCTGGCGCGCTTTGCGTCATTTAAATGGCAATGCTCCGGTCCTACGCCAGGATAATCCAAACCTGCTGAGATCGAAAAGGCTTCTAAGATTTGACCATGATCATCCTGCAGCAACTTCATCATTGCTCCATGCAGGATGCCTGTTTTTCCCTTCGTAATAGTGGCTGCATGCTGATCTGTTTCCAAACCTAAACCGGCTGCTTCAACACCGATCAACGCGGTTTCATCATTGATAAAAGGATAGAAAATGCCCATCGCATTACTGCCGCCACCCACACAAGCTACTACAGCATCCGGCAATTTTTGCTCTGCTTCGATAAATTGACGTCGTGCCTCAAGGCCAATGACACTTTGATAATCACGAACAATTTCGGGAAATGGGTGCGGCCCCAACACAGAGCCCATAACGTAATGTGTATCCTCAACATTCGCTACCCAAAAACGTAGCACTTCATTCACTGCATCTTTTAACGTTTCGCTTCCTGAAGTGACACTAACTACTTTAGCACCTAACAGCTCCATCCGAAAAACATTCAGTGCTTGGCGTGCTACATCCACCGCACCCATGAAAACCGTGCATTCCATACCGAATAAAGCGGCTACCGTTGCTGTTGCAACCCCATGCTGACCTGCACCCGTTTCGGCAACAACTTTGTTCTTACCCATCTTTTTAGCGAGTAAGATCTGACCAATTGTATTGTTGATTTTATGCGCACCGGTATGATTGAGATCTTCCCTTTTCAGATAAATTTTCGCACCGCCGGCATAATCCGTTAAGCGTTCAGCAAAATAGAGCGGTGTTTCACGTCCTACATATTGCTTCAAATAATACGCCAGCTCTTGCTGAAAGGTTTCATCTGTTTTTGAAGCTTCATAAACCTCTGCCAATTCCTTGACTGCATACATTAATGTTTCCGGGACAAATTGACCTCCGTAATTTCCATAAAATCCTTCCTTTGGCTGATTATACATTGTTTTCCTCCTTTGCTTTTTTCAAAAAAGCTGCAATTTTTGCGCTATCCTTTTCACCCTTTGTTTCCACGCCGCTAGAGACATCTACTGCATAAGGCTGAAATATTCTTCTCGCTTCCTGAACGTTTTGAGCAGTTAAGCCTCCGGCAATAAAAATCTTCTTATCTCGCCATTTGTTCACATCCAGCTTTTGCCAGTCAAACGGTTTGCCATTTCCACCCATAAATTCTTTAGGTGGTGCATCAAATAAGATATATTCCGCTGTAGCAGCCGGCTCCAGTTCCTGACCGACCGCTAAGGCCTGAATCCAAGGAACAGAATACTCGATCGCTTTCAGCTTTCCGTGAAGCTGTATCAAATCCAGACCAGCCAGTTGAATAATTCGTTCAACCTCGGTTCTTTCCGGCGATACAAAGACTCCGACTTTTTTAATCCTTTTCGGAACGTGAGTCGTTATACTGCGAACCTGTTCCGGTGTCACTTGCCGTTTACTTTCAGCAAAGACAAAGCCTAAGTAATCTGCACCATTGACCACTGCTGTATTTACCTGCTCTGTTGTTTTTAAACCGCATATTTTTACCTTCATCTTTTCACCCGCAATTCTTGAACCTTGGCTTGGGGCTCGCCACTGCGCATAAGACTTTCTCCTACCAATACAGCCTGATAGTCTGCTTTGACTTGTGCCACTTGCTCCCCTGTTGCAAAGCCAGATTCACTGATGTACACAGCATCTGTTGTTTGTTGCGAAGCAAGGCTCCTGCTGACCTCAATAGCAACCTCGAAAGTTTTTAAATCACGGTTGTTTACACCGATTAATTGCGCATCCAGCTGCTGGGCAATCGCCAGCTCTGTTTCATTATGAACCTCCATCAGTACCTCAAGCTCTAAATCACGAGCTTGGTTATAAAGCTCTTCTAGCTTTGTTCTGGAAAGAGCGGCCACGATCAGCAGCACCATTGTTGCGCCGGCATTGCGGGCCCGAACTAGCTGTTTTTTATCAATAATAAAGTCTTTGCATAATACCGGTATCGTTACCCGCTTTGCCACTTGACGCAGATCTTCAATAGAGCCTTTGAAAAATTGCTCATCCGTTAAAACAGAAATCGCCGTTACACCTGCTTGCTCATAAGCCAATGCTTGTTCACAGATATCAACAGAAAGATGAAAATCCCCTTTTGAAGGAGAAGCACGTTTGACTTCACCGATAATATGCATATACTCTGGCTGCTCTTTGACTCGCTGGTAAAAAGAATACGTCGAACGAAGGGGCTGAAGGGCTTCTAAGGGCATGTTTGCTACTTCTTTTACTTTGACCTGAATTATTTTTTCTAAAAAATTCATTTAAGCGACCTCCTTTTGCAGACGGATTAGCTGCTCTAATTTAGCCAAGGCCGCACCGCTGTCTAGACATTCTTTTGCCAGTACGACGCCGTCTTTAAGCGTAGCTACTTTACCATTACTGAAAAAGCCTAAAGCCGCATTTAAAACAACTGTGTCTAAATAAGGACTTGCCTGATTCTTCAAGACAGAAAGTAAAATTTCCGTGTTCTGCTTAGCATTGCCGCCTTGAATAGCCGCTAAAGGTAAACGTTTAAAGCCCAGATCTTCCGGTTCAAACTGATGCATCGTAATCGTCTGATCTTCCAGCAAAGCAAAATGTGTCGTACCGGCTAAGGTTGCTTCGTCCACTCCGCCAAAGCCATTAACGACCACTGCACGTCGCCGACCTAAATGTCCCAAAGTTTCCGCTGTTTCCTCCAATAAATCGCGCCGATAAGTTCCCATCAACTGTGAAGTTAAAGCGACAGGATTCGTTAATGGTCCGATCAGATTGAGAATCGTAGGTGTTCCCAGTTCCTTTCTTACGTTCATCACATAGTTCATTTTTGGATGCATATGGGGGGCAAATAGAAAAGCTAAGCCCACCTCATTAAGCAAAAAGCTGATTTTTTCTGAGGTCAGCTTAATCTCTACTCCTAAATATTCGAAAATATCTGCGCTGCCTGATTTACTGGAAACACTGCGATTTCCATGCTTAGCTACCGTTACGCCGCCAGCAGCTAAGACAAATGCAGCCGTCGTACTTATATTGAAGCTGCCGGACTGATCCCCACCAGTTCCACAATTATCCATTACATTCTCCTGCTGGCATTCAATGGACAGCGCCTTTTGCTGGATCGTTTGCGCAATTCCTGCCATTTCTGCGGCCGTTTCTCCCTTACATTTTAAGGCAGTTAAAAACGCCGCAATTTGGCTATCCGTCAGCTTCCCTTCGAACATCAGCTCAGCTATGCAACTCGCTTCCTCATGGGTTAAATGCTCCTGCTGATAAACTTTTTCAAAAATTGTTTTCATCATCATATTCCTCCGTTAATTCAATGAAATTTTGAAGTATTGCTGCTCCGTACTGTGTTCCGATTGACTCAGGATGAAATTGTAAGCCAAACAGCGGATAGTGTTGATGCTCAATCGCCATGATTTCCTGATCGTCATTTGCTCGTGCTGTAATAGTAAAAGCCTGCGGTAACTCCTGCTCCTGTAACACTAAGGAATGATAGCGCATGACCCGTGTGTGTTTGGGAACCTTTTTTAACAGACGACTCGCTGGACTAATGGTGATTGTTGATTGCTTGCCATGGCGGATGTTTTTCGCTTGAATCACTTCTCCCCCAAAGACTGCGCCAATTGTCTGATGCCCCAGACAAATCCCAAGAATCGGCTTTTTCTGATAAAATTGCTGAATGATTAGCGCTACATAACCCGTTTCCGCAGGCGTTCCCGGTCCCGGAGAAAGTACAATTGCAGCAGCCTGCTCAGCAGCTTGAAAAACCTGCGGATCATCGTTGCGACAAATCATTACTGCATGCGTTCGCCCTAACAGCTGGGCCAGATTATGAGTAAAAGAATCATAATTATCAATCAGTAAAATCATGAGCTCACCTCCAACAAGGCTTTAGCTTTTTGCAGCGTTTCTTCGTACTCCTTAGTCGGATCAGAATCATAAACAATGCCCGCACCGGCTTGTACATACGCTCTTTTTTGATGAATGACCATTGTTCGAATCGCAATCGCAAAATCAGCTTCGTCATTTTTCGATAAATACCCCACAGCACCGGCATAAATCGTTCGCTTGACGGGTTCCAGTTCATAAATCCGCTGCATCGCCCGAATTTTCGGAGCACCGCTAACTGTTCCAGCCGGTAAGGTTGCTCGCAAGGCATCCATAGCAGAACAATCCTTTTTCAATTTTCCGGTCACAACTGACACCAGATGCATTACAAATCGGTATTTTTCAATCGTCATGTAAACAGGCACCTCTACCGTACCGACTTCACTCACACAGCCCAGATCATTACGCCCCAAATCAATCAACATCATATGCTCAGCTCTTTCTTTTTCATCTTCTAAAAGCTCTTTAGCCAGCATCGCATCCTGCTCTGTCGTTTGGCCGCGCTTTCTCGTTCCGGCGATGGGATTTGTTGTGACTAGCTGATTTTTCACGCTTACCAGACTTTCCGGCGAAGAGCCAATAACCACCGTCTCGTTAAAATCCAAAAAGTACAAATAGGTGGAGGGATTCGTCACCCGCAGCCGGCGATAATAATCAAAGGGTTCTCCTGTAAAAGGGGCTGACAGGCGCTGAGAAGGAACCATTTGAAATAGATCGCCCCGCTCAATGTATTGTTTTACTTTTTCCACCAACTGCTCGAACGCTGCTTGTGTAAAATTACTTTGATAATTAAGCTGAGCCAGATTAATTGTTTTTTGTTCTGCGTTGTTAGGTTGCTGCAGCTCGCGACTTTTTTCTTCCAAGGCTTGTGCCAGCTGTTCTTCCGATCGCTGAGAATACGTATTGGCTTCTACTAGAAAAATCGTTTCACCGACATGATCGAAAATTAAAAAGGAATCAAACAGATAAAAGTGAATATCAGGAATGTTCAATTCATCCATCGGTAGCTGCCCCAGCTCTTCATAGCAAGCGATCACATCATACCCAACATAGCCGATAGCCCCTCCCTGAAAGGGCAGCTCGTCTGCTAACGCTTCCGGCTTTAACACATACCGGGCAATTTCTTGCAGCGGATCTTTTACCTTTTTAGTTTGACCATCAATAGTTAAATGTTGGTCGTAAAAGGTAATTTCAGTGACCGGATCCCATGCGATAATGGAATAGCGCCCTTTGGTTTTATCTCTGGGAATACTTTCCAGCAGGCATTTGTTTTTTCCTGTAATTCTTAAAAATGCAGACACTGCGGTTAAATAATCCGCCTGAATCTCTTTTATTTTCTGCATATGCTCCCTCTTTTCTTTGTGTTTTCTTCCTTGTTCGACAATTGGCTACAACAAAAAACCTCACAAAACAACCGAAGTCATTTTGTGAGGGCGAATAGATTTATCCACGGTACCACCTCATTGAAAAGTTCTGTTCTTTCTCTGCTTCCGTTGGCTCTACATAAATAAAAAACGCCCTCAAACCGCATAAAACATGCAGTTTGAGGGCGAAAAATTCACGGTGCCACCTCAAGTTTGAAAGAAACTCTTTCCTCTTATCAGTCGTCCATCAACGACCTTACTCTATAACGGGAGTTCCCGGAAATACCTACTAGATTCAGCATCTCGCTCGAAAGTCCATTCGCAGCACAGTTCTTACTGATTCTCACCACCATCAGCTCTCTGAAAAGTTTCTGTGTTGTTACTCCTCTTTCTCAAAGCATTTGTATTAGTCATTATATTATTAGAAAATTCTAATTTTGTCAACTATTTTTTTAACAACGTCAAACTTTTTTTATTTTTTCCCTGTTTGAAGCGCATTTTCCTTAATAATTTCTACAATCGTTTGGGCAGCTTTTTCCATCGCTTCTAAAGAAATGAACTCATACTGTCCATGAAAATTTTCACCACCAGTAAATAAGTTTGGTGTAGGAATGCCCATAAAAGAAATTTTAGACCCGTCCGTACCTCCGCGAAAGGGCTGTATTTGCGGTTTGATCTCTAGATTTTTCATCGCTCGTACAGCTAAATCAACAGGCGTCATGTCTTTTTCGATGATCTCTTTCATGTTGTAGTATTGATCGTTTATTGTAATCGTCAGCCGCTCTTTATCAAAGGAGGCATTCAATTCAGCAACCAACTGCACTAGCTTTTGTTTTCTTTTGGCGAAAAGAGTCTTATCATGATCACGAATAATGTAGGTCAGCTCCGCATAATCCAGACTGCCGGAAAATTTAGTCAATAAGTAAAAGCCTTCGTAGCCACGTGTTTGTTCCGGCACCTCAGTCTGCGGCAGGCGACTGTCCAGCATTTCTCCAAGCTTAATGGCATTGACCATCGTTCCATAAGCTGTACCCGGATGCACACTGGTTCCTTCAATTGTGATCACGGCCTGTGCAGCATTAAACGTTTCATACTCAAAACAGCCGACACGTCCGCTGTCTACCGTATAAGCGAAAGCTGCCGGAAAATTCGCCGCATCAAACCGATCTGCGCCGCGACCAATTTCCTCGTCCGGTCCAAAAGCCACTAAGACTTTGCCATGAACAATCTCCGGATGTGCGACCAAATACTCTACGGCCGCCAGAATCTCTACAATACCGGCTTTATCGTCTGCTCCAAGCAGCGTGGTACCATCCGTTGTAATTAATGTTTGTCCTATATATTCCTGCAAATGAGGAAATTCCGCCGTCCGCATCACAATTCCCAAAGCTTTATTTAACAGAATATCTTGTCCGTCATAATGCTCAATCACTTGCGGCTGAATGTTTTCTGCATTAAAATCCGCTGTATCTAAATGAGCAATCCAGCCAATCGCAGGTGCTGTTACGCCTTTAGTAGCCGGCAGTTCGGCGGTTAAAAAGCCATTTGCTTCGTTGTAGCGGATATCAGCAAGACCGATTTTTGCCAGCTCTTGTTCCAAGATATGCGCAAAGTCAGCTTGCCCTTGCGTGGTCGGTACTTGTGTACTTCGTGCATCTGAACGTGTATTAATAGTGACATAGCGTAGAAAACGTTCAAGTAATTGCTGCTTCATTGCCTATTCACCTACTCTTCCAAATATGCTGTTCTAAGATTAAAGTAATCGCCATATAAGTGATAGCTGATGTTTTTAATTTTATTGTTGATTAAATAATTGGAGGCACTTTGGTATAACGGTGCCTGTGCAGCCTCCTGATCCAATAAAATTGTCTCTGCTTTTTTATAGTCCTCAAATTGTTGATCTGGTTTGTTTGCATGAACTGTTTTCGCCGCAGTAATCAGCTGATCGTACTCTGTATTTTCATAAGCACCGTAATTATACGCTGATTTTCCGGCATACAGGTTAAAATAGGAATCTAAGTCACTGCTGCCGGCAATCCAGCCCGATAATGATAATTCGTAGTTTTTGTCTTTACGTGTTTGTAAAACGTTATTACGGGGCTGTGCGTTAATGGTAATTTCCAAGCCTTTAAGATTTTCCTGCAGCTGACTTTGTACATATTCGGAGATTTTTTTGCCGTTGTCATCATCAGAAACTAATAGAGATAGTTTCAGCTTATCGCCTACTTCTGCCTGCGCCTTTTTCCATTCTGCTTGTGCATTTTTCACATCGTAGCTGCTGTGATCTCCGCTAAAAGCCCGAAAATCTTCAGAAGTATCCGGATTTTTGTACAGTTCGCTAGGGATTAAACCATTCAACGGTTTAGAGCCGTCATTTAAGACATTCTTGGCCAACGCTTCTTTATCGATTGCTTGACTAATTGCTTTGCGCAAATGAACATTGGTCAGCGGAGAACCGTCCTTTTTATTGAAATCTAGATAGTAATTAGCAACATCCATATGTGTAACATAGCCCGGGTCATCGCTATATTGCTGGACGTATTGTCCACTGATCCGAACTAAATCTAGCTCTTTGGACTGATACAAGTTAATGCCGGTATTTTCATCTTTGATTGTGTTCACCTTTACTTCTTCCAGCTTCACTGCATCCGCATCGTAATATTCCGGATTTTTCTTTAACGTCCAGGTATCCGAAGAAGCATCCCAATCGGTTAAAATAAACGGTCCGCTGTAAAGTAAATGTTCACTGTCCGCTGCGTAATTTTTTCCTTGTTTTTCAACATAGGCTTGATTTTGCGGAGCTAGCCAGCCAATGGATACAATCGTTAAAAATGATGGCTGTGCCTGCTCTAAGGTAACGATAAATTCTTTATCATTTGGCGCTTCCAACCCGATTTCATCCACAGATTTTTCGCCATTGCGGATAGCCAGGCTGTTTTTCACGTTATCTAAAAGATAAGCATTGGGACCAATTGTTGCGGGCGTCACTAGTTTTTTCCAGGAGTATAGAAAATCTTGCGCAGTAATTGGCTCACCATTACTCCATTTGATTGAATCTTTTAAAGTAAATTTATACGTCAAGCCGTCTTCACTGATATCAACCTTTTCTGCCAATCCAGGAATCGGTGTACTATCATCATCAAAGCGATACAACCCTTCAAAAAGATGCTGTACCGTTGTAAAAGTATTTTTATCTGTTGTTTGCGTTGTATCTAAAGTAGATAGCGGTGCCGGAGAGCTAATCGTAATTTTTTGACTTTCCGCTGCTACTGCTTTTCCCGAATCAGTCTTTTCTTTGCTGTCACTGTTGCTTCCACATGCCGCTAAAAATAAGCCTGCCAAAATAATTCCCGTTGTTACTAATTGCTTTTTCATACTCTTCCTCCTAAGAAATAATTACCATTAGCTATTTTAAAAATGGAAGAAGACCCTCAGCTATTGTTATTTCAACCTTCAGCTTTTGAAAATAAACAATAAAAAAGCCTTCATCCTAAAAAAGGACGAAAGCTTGCGCATCGCGGTACCACCTTTGTTGGCTGAAAAGCCCACTCATTCCAGTACAAAAAACTATACTGTAGCGCTATAACAGGCGCACCTGTCTCACCCTTACTTTTCCCAAAGCTCAAATGAACTGTTCAAAGGCCATTTTCTTTTTAGCCCAGCTGCCTCTTTTCACCACCCAGAGGCTCTCTTAAAGCGTTCTAAAAATACTTTCCTTCTCTTCACATTTATTTTTAATAGATAATGATTGTCAGTATCATAACAAACTTTCCTGATGTCGTCAACTGAAAAAACTAGCGGGCTGCTAAAAAAGAGACCGCTTTTTTCACATCTAAATTATAATAATCAAGAGAATCAAAATAAAAAATATTCTGTGCATCAAACGCGCCCAGATCAAATTGCTTTTGCAGCCCCGGCACACATAAAAGAGCCTGATTCTCCTGCATTAGCTGCTGGCTATCCGCTTCAAACTGATCTAAATTAACCTGCCATTCCAAGCCTTGTTGTTGCAACTGTTGATTTAATGCAGCTACTATTTTCTTTTGCTTAAACATCCCCGTTATATTTCCTGTAGCCAACGGACTCGCACCTAGCATGGGCGTACTTTGATAAACAAGTGCTGCAGTTTTCATACCCAATCCCCTCCATTTTTTTCATACATTTCGTTTATTATAGCATTAAAACTATGGAAGTAAAAAAAGCGCAGAACAAAACATAAGATTCGTTTTGTTCTACCCTTCCAATTTATCTACTCTTAGTCCAGAGCTTTTTTCACATCTTCAATCATTAAGTGCGTAGATTCTAACCCGCCGCCGCTTAAATACCATACGTCCGGCTGTAAAGAAATCACTTTATTATTTTTACCAGCATTAGTTTGTTTCACCAATTCATTATTTGCTACGTTATCGTTTGTATCGTCGCCGCCAATAGCTTTAGTCCGGTCAACCACGAATAAGATATCCGGATTTTTTTCTAATACATATTCATAAGATACACTTTGTCCATGAGTAGAAGCTTCAATTGCATCATCTGCTTGTTTAAACCCAAATGTGTCATGAACAATGCCAAAGCGAGAGCCTTGACCATATGCAGAAAGCTGCCCTTCATTTACTAGAGTAACTAATGCTGTTTTGTCGCTGGCTTCAGCTTTTTCTTTGATATCCGCAATCTCTGCTTCTAAACCATCAATTTTATCTTTCGCTTCATCTTCCTTATCAAAAATGGTCGCTAAGGTTTCAATATTCTTTTTAGTCGAATTCCACGTATCTTTGGCATCCACTGAAAGGAAGATCGTTGGTGCGATTTTGCTTAATTTATCTTGGAAGTCTCTTTGACGTCCAGAAATAATGATTAAATCCGGTTTAATCTTATTGATTTTTTCCAAATCTGGTTCTTTAATGCCGCCAGCTGATTCGACTTTTTTATAACTTTCTAAGTACTGCGGTAGATTTTTCGTCGGCACGCCAGCAACCGTATCGCCAGCACCGAGTGCATCAATCGTGTCTAATGAGCCGTTATCAAATACGACAACCTTTTTCGGATTTTTGGGAACTTCTACTGTCCCGTTGGAATCCTCTACTTTAATGGTTGTTTCTTTTTCTGTTGAAGAATCTTCTGAAGCTTTCTTTTCGTTACTTCCGCAAGCGCCCAAAATTAATAAAGCGCCCATCGATACTGCTGCCATAGCCAAAATTTTCTTTTTCATTCTTTTCCTCCAATATATTGTTTTTTTAATTTTTACTACCAAATAATAAAACAGCTTACTAACTAAAATACATACAGAATCTTTTTCCTTCGATTTCACAGATTCGAATGTTCATATCATATAATTTGTTTAATACTTCTGATTGGATAATTTCTTCAGTACTACCATGAGTAAAAAGGCGACCGTCTTTCATTGCGACGATTTCATCTGCATAGCTGGCCGCGAAATTAATATCATGCAGCACAATCACTACCGTTTTACCAAACTCATCCACTAAACGTCGCAAGGTCTGCATCATCTGCACAGCAAAATTCATATCCAGATTATTTAATGGTTCATCCAACAGAATATAATCCGTATCCTGCGCCAAAACCATAGCAATATACACGCGCTGCAGCTGACCGCCGGATAAAGTATCAATCAATTCATCCGCTAAATCCAATAATCCTAAGCGGGACATTGCTTCTTCAACCTTTTCATGATCCTCTTTTTTCAAGCGTCCCTTGCTATAAGGAAAACGACCAAAATTAACCAGCTCACGCACCGTAATCTTTAAATTGATGCCGTTTGTTTGTTTTAAAATAGATAATTTCTTGGATAATTCACTTTGCTTCCATGTTTTCACTTCGTTATGATCCAGATAAATCTCGCCTGTGTCTTTGGGAATCAAACGACTCATCATCGAAAGCAGCGTACTTTTACCAGCACCATTTGGCCCGATAAACGCTGTTAGCTTTTGCTCTGTAATAGGCAGTTGAACTTCTGAGACAACAATTTTTTCACCATATCTTTTTGATACGTTTTTTATTTCAATCATCCGCGCTGCTTCCTTTCACTGATAATCTTTCCAACAAAATAGATCCCGCCGCCAAACTCAATCACAATACTTAGTGTCGTATTCAACTGGAAAAGCTGCTCTACTAAAAATTGCCCTAAAACCAGCAACAAAATCGATAACAGACTTCCCCCTAAAAATAATTCCCGATGCCGATAGGTACCCATCAGCTGATAACTCATATTTGCGACAATAAATCCTAAAAAAGTAACCGGTCCTACTAAGGCAGTTGAAAAACCGATCAAAGCACTAATCACTGTTAACAAGATGAACTGAAATCTGGGAACATCGACACCTAAACTGGTCGCTTGCTCGCTGCCTAAATGCAAAACATCCAGCGTATGGCTTTTCACCCACAAAAAACCTGTCAATACAACAATCGCAGCTCCAGCAATCAGCAAATACTGACTGTTGACATTGCCAAAGCTGGCAAATAATTTCCCTTGCAGCAGATCGTACTCATTAGGGTCCATTACTACTTGTAAAAAGGTACTGATACTATTAAAAAAGGTGCCTAGAATAATCCCGACCATCAATAATAAGAACAAATCATTCCTGCCTTTTTTCAACAAGAAACGGGACAAGAAAATACTGGCAGCAACCATCAGCAAAACATTCAACAAAAATGTTCCGATCGTTTCCTGTCCCAAAAGCTGTTGTCCGCCTAAAAAGAAAAACAGCAGCGTTTGGATAAAGACATATAATGCGTCCAAACCTAAAATATTTGGTGTTAAAAAATGATTTTGGGTCATCGTTTGAAAGCTAATCGTTGAAAAAGCTGCCGCCATGCCCACGAATACAAACGCTAATAATTTTCGCCCTCTAAGCTCTAAAGCAAACGCCCAATTGCCATAAGTCTGATAGGTTAAATACAAGGCACAGACGGCCAACACTGCCAGCAGTAAAAAAATAATTTTTGCAGTAGAAGATTGGAAGAATTTTTTCATGCGGTTTTCCTCCTCATCAATAAAGCAATAAATATGATACTGCCTAATACGCCAACGACCACGCTGACCGGCACTTCATACGGCGCAATAATCACTCGTGCCAAAATATCACATACTAACAGGAAAATACTGCCGCCAAAGGCTGTGATCCCCAATGTATTTTTCATATGATCGCCGTAACGCATAGAAACCAAATTAGGAACAATGACACCTAAAAATGGAATATTGCCTACCATAATCAAGACAACCGCACTGGATAATGCCACAATTCCCAAGCCAAAAAGCTGAATACGCTGATAATTCAATCCTAAATTTGTCGCCATATCCTCGCCCATACCAACCACCGTAAAGCGATACGCAAACAAATACGTAATGATTAATAATGGAATTGTCAGATAAAGCAGCTCATAATTGCCCTTCATAACCGTTGAAAAATTCCCCTGCAGCCAAGAAGACATATTCTGCACCAGCTGAAACTGATAAGCAAAAAAGGTAGCAATCGAGCCAATAATATTACCGAACATTACCCCGATCAGTGGAATCATTACTTGATTTTTAGCTGGCAAAAAACGTGTCAGATAAATGAACAGCAAGGTTCCTCCAAACGCGAATAAAAAGGCAATAAACGAACGAAATAATAAGGGCGCACTGGGAAAGAGCACCATCACAACCAAGATTCCCAATCGTGCACTATCCATAGTTCCCGCAGTGCTTGGCGAAACGAACTTGTTTTGCGTTAAGTGCTGCATAATCAATCCTGAAATACTGATCGTACTGCCGGCAATGACCAGACTAATCGTGCGGGGTACTCTTGTAGTCAAGACGACCAGCCGCTGTTGTGCATCGCCAAAAAACAGCTGTGACAAAGAAATATCTTTTACTCCAATAAAAATTGACAACCCAACCAACACGAGTAAAAGAAGAAATAGACCTAATTTTTTCATATACCTGCTCCATTTTTCTAACTGAACTCACGTTTACCAAAACAGATCGTTTCTAATTTTGATAAACGATCTATTAATTTTTCTTAATTGAGAATGATTTTCATTCTTATCTATTAGTCTATGCGAATTTTCTGAGAAAAGCAATAGTTTTTTAAGCATTAAACTTGACGGTTTTTTGGCTAAATAAAGTTATCGCAGGGTTTTGTTTTTTATTTATGGTATAATTTTTATAAAATGATAAGGAAGCAGGTTGGATAATTAATGGCGCAAGATGACTTACAAAAACATTTAGACAATGCAATGTATGGCACCCCGCAGCTAAAACCAGATGAACAGCGTAAATATATGGGTACCTTTCGGGAACGCTGTTATGTTACGATGACCATCGCACAGATGAAAAATAATGAGGATAAACAAAACTTTTTAAAAGAGATCGCACAGCATCCAGATGCCAAGGTTCTACTGAACGGCTCGATGGAGCTGACTCTCCAATCCAGCTACATTAAATTACTCAACGAAAAGCAAATGGCGTTTACCGTGGTTAATGATTTCGTTACTAATACCCCGGAATCTCTGGGTCTAATCGTAGCGGCTAAAGAAGCGGTGAACGAAGAAGTGATCGATATTGAAGCAAAATATCCCAAAGCAAGTGAACCAGCAAAAGCAAAACCTGAGCCTGAGAAAAAAGGCTTTTGGCATAGGCTGTTTCACTAAAATTTATTACTATTGTCCATAAAGAGAAGGCTGGAACAAAACTAAAAATAGTTTTGTTCCAGCCTTCTCTTAAGAATGAACGACATTTGCCTCAACCCCGATAAACGGTGAGCAAATGTCAGGCTCTTCGGCAATTTCATAAAATCCGTCAATGCATAAAGCGCATTGCTCGTCTTTTACTCCAATTGCTCGTGCCTAATCGACATTTGCTTCAACCTATATAAATACTTCCGGATATAGCATTCGTAATACATCCAGCGTCAAATGACGGCCCTTTCCACTATACGGATAGACATGCATATGCATCGCCGGATTAAAATTAGCTTCAATGATGCCATAAGCAGTACTGTCTTTACTTGCTTTTATCGTTTTATCCGGAATAATCAAATCCACGCCACAGACCTTAGCGCCTAATGCTTTAACTGCTTCAATTGCAATCTGCTTGTAGCTTTCATCAAAGTCATCCGTAACATCAATGGAATCGCCGCCCGTGCTGACATTTGAATTTTCTCTTAGATAGACAATCTGCCCTTTTTCAGGAATAGAGGTTGTCAGCAGATCCTGCTCTTTCAGCATTAAGCGTTCCACGTCTCCCAGCTGAATTCGTTCCAGCGGTGCCCGGTGGTCTGTTCCTCTTAAAGGATCAAGATTTTTTTCAGCGACCAAGGCTTCGACAGAATGAATACCATCGCCAACCACATTCGCCGGTGTTCTTAGCATGATCGCTCGAACCTGATCGTCTAAAACAAAGAACCGATATTCCGTTCCCGGTAAATATTCTTCAATTAAAACGGCGGTATCTTCCTTAAAAGCCAGCTGCAACGCCTCTGTAAAATCAGCCAATGAAGCACCCTCTTTGAAAATGGAAATCCCCAAACCATAATTCGTTGACTTCGGCTTAATCACGAAGGCCTTTTCAGCGTATTTCACGTAAGCCTGTTCTGCATGTTCCAAGGTAGAAAACTCATCGCCCTGCGGCACATTAAAGCCCGCTGCTGCCAAGACTTTTTTCGTGACCGTTTTATTTTCCATCATCAGCGGAACAATATAGCTGTCCTTGCTTGTCATGTTGGCATTTTTAACATATTCTACACGTCCTGCATGAGTCAGCTTTAAAAATTGCTCCTGCTCATCCAAGACTTCCACTTCAACGCCTTTTTGAATGCAGTCAAACATGAATAATTGAGTAGACAGCTCCAGATTGCGGTAGCCTGCCAGCTGATACGGACGTTCAAAAGCCATTGCCTGATATTCTTTACCAAAAATTATACCTAGCTCTTCGTTGGAGTTGCTTTCAATAATAGTCCACATTTTACCAGCGACGGTCAGATCCGGCGTTCTTAACTGGCTGTGATGAAGCTCCAGTGTTTTCTTCATATTAAATAAACCTAGTGCCTCAAGCATTTCATCCATTTCAGCAAACATCCGCTCACCTTCAGCCATAAGCTTCACTTGTGCAAAAGGATGGCCGAGTGCAACCTGTTCATTTAAAAATTCGCCTGTAGCCACCCAATCATTCGGCGCTTCTTTTTCATCCGTCCACAAAAGGAAAAGCATAAACAAATGAATAAACTCCAAAGTGCCTTCTTCAATTCCCAGTGGCGCAAAAGGATTCAGATCCAAATTTCTAAGCTCGATGTAACGAACGCCCGTTTTAGGCAAATCAGCCATTTGCTTGCCACCGCGCAGTCTGACTGCTGAATAAAATTCCTTCTCTTCAAAAAGAATGCCTTTTTCAACCATGTGATGAATGTCTTTCGTATATTGCTCTAAGGATTCGTAGGAAACCTTTACCTCTTCATGATTCTTGTAGCCAAAGGAACTGTTACGGATACTTCTGACCGGCAGCTTCAGCTGCTCTTGATTCTCCGTAAAATAACCGTCTTCGCTAATCGGTGATGCACCAAACAGGTACGTAATCAACCAGCGATAACGTAAATAATTACGCGACACCTTCATATAAAGCATATTTTTGAACTCTTTCATTGATTCATGAGTCGATTGTGCAGAAAAAAGCTGCTGAATCAAAGGCTCCGCATATTCAAAATTAAAGTGAATGCCGCTGACCATCTGCTTACGCTTGCCGTATTCTTTAGCTAAATAGCGTCGATATAGCACACCATCAAATTGTTCCAGCTTAGCAATTTTAATGTCTTCATCTTTTACCGGTAATTTTGGCGGCATACTTAGCGGCCAAAGCATTTCTTGTTTATTCATAGAACGTAGGGCAACATCATGAATAGCAGCCAGAAAACGCAGCATTTCGTGGATCGAATCCGCTACTGGCGTAATCAATTCTACTTGTGTTTCACTGAAATCCGTTTGGATATAAGGGTGATAAGAACGATTGCCAAAAATCTGCGGATGATCCGTCGTCGCTAGCTGACCATCTAACGTTGTCCGTTGACTTTCTTTTTCAAGACCAAAACGTGCAGCCATTACATAAGGTCGTACGCTTTTTTGTTGTAATAACTCTTTAAATTTCATATTGTCGCCTTTCTTCCCTTTATTATTCGATAACATCCATTATATAGAAAAAAACGGTCAAAAAGAATATTTCCGCTTAAATTTCTATGAAATTAACACCAAACTCTTCACTTTCTTAAGAAAACGACTGCTCCTGCAGCAATTTCTGTTGGTTCCAAAAGACTTTTTATTATATACTAATTAGATACAATAAAAGCCTTATAAGGAGAAGAAAAATGAAAAATAAAGCCTTAATCATTATTGATTTGCAAAACGGCTTGAACACTGTTGGTACTGGTTTGTTTCAGTTAGAGCCCCTGCTTTTAGAGGTAAATCAGCGCATCGCTTATTATCGTGAGCAGCATTTGCCTGTTATTTTTATCCAGCATGAAGATGAAGATCTGGTAGCTGAAAGTCACGACTGGCAATTATTTGCTGAACTGGATGCACGTAGAAAGGATTTTTATATCAGGAAAACACATGCGAATTCCTTTTTTAATACTACGCTGAAAGAGCTGTTAACACAATTAGCCATTACAGATTTAGAGTTTTGCGGCGCTCAAACAGAGTATTGTGTGGACACTACAATCCGAATGGCGCACGGCTTAGGCTATAATTGTTCCATGAAAAGAGGTCTTAGTACTACTCTTGACAACGATTTATTAGACGCTCAACGTATTATCCAGCATCATGAAAACATCTGGAATAAACGTTTCTTAACCTTTATTGAGCCCCACGAAGCGGATTCTCTATCCTCCTCATTTTAACATATTTGTTCAGCAAAAAATTATTTTTCTTTCATGGCATCTCCTGGTTATTCGTGATAGGATAACTAGGGGATATTTGTTCTATCTATTTTTGCACTCATTTTATTTACCAACAACTATCCTTACTATGTTGAAAATGGAGGAGCTTAGGAACATGAAATTTACCAAAAAACAACTGCAGGATACGCTGTATGTAACAGTAGGTTCTTTTGTTTTAGCAGTATCAATTAACTCAATTCTGCTGCCAAATAAAATTGTGGCCGGCGGTGCCAATGGGATCAGTGTAGTCATTAATTATCTGTTTGGCTGGAATCCGGCCTTAATTTTGTATGCTATTAATCTGCCTTTATTGCTCTTATGCTTTGCTTTACTCGGCAAAGAGGTCGGCATTAAAACGATTTACGGCAGCTTGGTCTATCCTTTTTTTGTGGGGATTACCACGAATTTCCCGGTTTTGACGCACAATATTTTTCTGGCCACCTTATTTGGCGGTATTTTAACCGGTCTTGGATTGGGTTTGGAATTTAGAGGAAATGCGTCAACTGGCGGCACAGCTATTATTTCACAAATCGTGAATAAATATTTCAAAATTTCTTTGGGTATTTCAATTTTATTTGTTGACGGATTAGTTATTTTATCAGCCTTATATGTGTTTAATACAGATACCGTATTATTTTCATTAATTTGTTTGTATATTATCGGTCGTGTCGTGGATCTTGTTCAAGTTGGCTTTGTCCGCTCTAAAAACGTACTAATTATTTCACCAAAATATGAGCAAATCAGAGAAAAAATTCTTATCGATTTTGATAAAGGCTTAACCTTGATTCCTATTGAAGGAGCCTATCGCAAAAATCAAAGCATGCTGATGATGACGGTCATCAGTGAAAAGGATTTTGGACGTATTAAGGAAAGCATCTTAGCGATTGACGAAGAAGCCTTTATTGTATCCATGAACGCCAGTGAAGTTTTCGGACGCGGCTTTAGTTTAAAGAAAATTGCGGAAGACTACGGAATTGAAGCAAATAATTTATAATAGTAAAAAGCGCGAGATTGACGATGATCTCGCGCTTTTTTTATCAAAACAACAGCTAGTCTTCACAGTTTAATTTTACAAAAACACCTTCTTTTTCTAAATGATCTGCGTGCGTTTCGCCCCATGTGCAGAGCAAATCTAAAATCGTTCCCAGCGATTCGCCATATTCACTTAAGCTGTATTCTACTTTTGGCGGCACTTGATTATACACCTTACGAACAATAATCTGATCCTCTTCCAGTTCGCGTAATTGCTGAGTCAGCATTTTCTGTGAAATTTTGGGAATCGCCCGCAGCAGCTCGCTCGTGCGCATTACCTGATGTCGTAGATTGCATAGAATAATCGGTTTCCATTTACCGCCGATTACGTCCATCGTTACTTCCACACCAATATTGTATTCTTTATTCATCATTTTCTGCATTAGGTCTTCATCCTCTCCGCTTTTATTTAACCAAAAAAACGTGAGTAAATCAAATAATTACTTTTTAGTATGTATAGAACTTTAAAGAGGGTACTTCTCATTATGAATGTCTGATGCTAAGATGGTATCATTCACAAAACGAAGGGAAGAGATGAAATGATTCATTCATTAACAGACACTGTAACTTTAAATAATGGCGTTAACATGCCGGGCTTCGGTCTTGGTGTATTTCAAGTAAGTAATGAGGATACGATCCTATCCGTCCAAAACGCTATTGAAGCTGGCTACATAAGCATTGATACCGCGCAAATATACGGCAATGAAGCCGGAGTTGGCGAAGGACTGCGTCGCGGGCTGGCAGCAACAGGTAAAAAACGCGAGGAAATTTTTATCACGTCAAAGGTTTGGAACCATCAATTAGACTACGATCAAACCATTTCTGCATTCAATGAAAGTTTGTTAAAATTAGGACTAGATTATTTAGATTTGTACTTAATTCACTGGCCTGGAAATAATGAATATTTAGAAGCTTGGCGAGCAATGGAAGCTCTTTATGCAGAAGGAAAAATCAAAGCAATCGGTGTCAGCAACTTTGCTGTTCATCATTTGGAAAGCCTACTTGCAGTAGCCAAAGTTACACCCGTCTTAAATCAGGTAGAGCTACATCCAAGACTGGCGCAAAAAGAGGTGCGTGCTTTTGGTAAGACACATGGAATTGCAACCGAAGCTTGGTCACCTTTAATGCAGGGACAGCTCTTACAGGACGAAACGATTTTAGCTCTTGCAGAAAAATATCAAAAGTCAGCGGCACAAATTATTTTAAGATGGCACATTCAAAATGACATCATCGTTATTCCAAAATCAGTAAAAAAAGAACGTATTATTAGCAATGCAGCGGTTTTTGACTTTAGCTTATCTTCAGAGGATTTAGCACAAATCGATCAATTAGATAACGGCACTCGCGTTGGCCCGCATCCTGATACATTCTTTTTTGAATAATCAGTAAGGAGGAAGCACTATGGATATGGGTATTAAAGGAAAAGCAGCATTAGTAACAGGTTCTACTAAAGCCATCGCTATCGAGTTGGCAAAAGAAGGAGCAGATGTGCTGGTCAACGGTCGGAATGAACAAGAGGTGCAGCAATTAGTGACCGAGCTGAAGGCCGCCTATCCTGCTACTTCACCGCAGGCAGCTACAGGTGATATTGTTGATCCTAAGCAACGGGAAGCTCTCTTTTCACAATTTCCTGCTGTTGATATTTTGATTAACAATATGGGCATTTTTCAACCAATGGCTTATGAAACCATTGATGACGAAACGTGGGAAAGGTTTTTCAAAACGAATGTCCTTGCTGCAAATGCATTGGTCAAATTCTATTTACCGAAAATGCTGGCAGCTGATTTTGGCCGTGTGATTTTCATCGCCAGTGAAGAAGCGATTATGCCTTCAGGCGAAATGCCGCAATACAGCATGACGAAGACGATGCAGCTTTCTTTAGCCAAAAGTTTGTCCAAGCTTACTAAAGGAACTCATGTCACAGTCAACACCATCATGCCTGGCTCGACAATGACCGAAGGCGTACGTGCTATGCTGGAAGAGATGTATCCCGACCCAAGCTTAACTTTAGCAGACAAAGAGAAGCTATTTATGGCAAATAATCGCCCGCTTTCTCAAATCCAACGTTTAATTGATCCGGTTGAAATTGGACGTTTAGCAGCATTTGTCAGCAGTCCTTATGCTTCTGCCTTTAGCGGTGCTGCTATTCGGATGGATGGTGGAATGGTTCCAACGATTTATTAACAAAAAAAGCCTTTGGAGAAACTGTAGAATGCAGTTCTTCCAAAGGTTTTTATTATTTATTCTTCTTTTAACAAGCCTTTAAACAAGCCCAGTGCAAAATCATTGGCATCAAACGGTTCTAAATCATCAATTCCTTCACCCAGACCTACCAGCTTCACAGGTAAATGCAATTCATTTCGAATGGCTAAGACAATTCCGCCTTTCGCCGTTCCATCTAATTTAGATAAAATCAAGCCGGTCACATCGGTTGTTTCTTTAAATTGCTTCGCTTGCGACATCGCATTTTGACCGGTCGTAGCATCGACCACTAATAAAACCTCATGGGGCGCCTCAGGTATTTCTCGTTGAATGACTCGTTTGATTTTTTCAAGCTCATTCATTAAGTTTACTTTATTTTGCAGACGTCCTGCGGTATCAACCAGTAACACATCCGCATTTTCTGTTTTAGCACGTTCCACGGCATCAAAAACGACTGCTGCCGGATCACCACCAGCATTACCTCTAACGACTTCGACTCCGGCACGTTCTCCCCAGACAACTAGTTGATCGATAGCTCCGGCTCTAAAAGTATCTGCTGCAGCCAACAGAACCTTCTTGCCCTCTTGCTTAAATTGATGCGCCAATTTCCCAATGCTGGTTGTTTTTCCAACACCATTCACCCCAACAAAAAGCATGACTGTCAATCCGTCCTTTTGTATATTCAAGGCATTGTTTTCACCAATTCCCTCTGCCTCATACAGATCAACCATTTTTTCAATGATCGTATTTTGTACAGCCGCCGGTTTTTTCACATTCCGCAGCTTTACTTCCTGACGTAAAGATTCTGTGATTTTAATCGCCGTATCAAAGCCAACGTCTGCACCAATTAAGGTTTCTTCCAACTCCTCGAAGAAATCTTCATCAACAGAACGGAAATTCGCAAACAGTTCATTTAGCCGCTCACCAAATGTTTTACGTGTTTTTTCCAGCCCTTTTTCATATTTTTCCTGAACAACGATCTCTTCAGCCGCTTCTTCTTTTTCAACCGACGTTGTACTTGGTATTTCCTTTTCTACCTCTATATTTGCTTCCGGTTCTGCTTGCGGTTCCGGCTCTTGAGAATTTTCAGCAGATAGTTGCTCTTGTTCAGATTCAAGGGTTTTTGGCTCTTCCTGATTCGTTTCAGCAGCAGGTTCTTCACTGGCGTCATTTGCTTCTTCTGTTGCATCCAGTTCTGCCGGCTTTACTTCTTTTTCGTTCATAAACGCTTTTTTTATCTTATCGAAAAATCCCATCTAATTTCCTCCTTCCAAAGGTGCCAAAACTAGCTTTTCAATAATCTTAGCTACGCCGTCCTCATCGTTGGAATCCGTGATAATATCCGCACAATCCTTAACTTTCGGTATAGCATTTGCCATAGCAACCCCGATGCCAGCATATTCAATCATCGGTACATCATTTTCTTCATCACCAATGGTCATAATTTCGGTAACATCAATGTTTAAATCCTTAGCTAATAACGAAATCCCGTAGGCTTTAGTAATTCCTTTAGGCATAAATTCCAGCAAATTGCTTCTGGTCTTAATTACTTCATAGTTGTCAAAAAAACGTTGCGGTATTTTGGTAATTTGGCCATCTAAATAATCTTCATTGACTGCAACTACGGCCTTATTATAAATTCTTGCTTCTGTTAATTGAGACAACTCAGCAGGTTCAAATGTCAGTAAATTATTGAGCTGCGGATAAAGCGACGTATAGTCTGCGGTTGTCGGCAGCTGTAAAACAAGCCCGTCAGATAAAATATCCAGCGGCACATTCAGCGTAACAGCCAATTCATGCAGCTCCTGAACACTTTCCAACGGCATTAACGCCTTCTCTATAATTTCACCTGTATCATTTTTTTGAACCAGTCCGCCATTAAACGTAATACTATAATCACCATTATCCCGCAAATTCAACGTTTCCAAATACCCTTCAATCGCTGTCAATGGTCGCCCCGTACAAAGAACCACCTTAACTCCGGCAGCCTTAGCCCGAGCCAATGCCTCACGATTCCGAATAGAAATCTCCTTGTTGCTATCTAGTAACGTACCATCTAAATCAATAGCTATTAATCGAATCAAAAAAAAACCTCCTTGTCTTAAAAGCGGAACAGGCTCGTTCAGTCTCGACTGAAAAATAGGAAAAATTGATTGAGACGCTTTTTGTCTCACTCCATTTTTATCTTTTTTCCGAGAGACTAGCCTGTGCAGCTAGATAACTTAAAAGCGGAACAGGCTTGCCCAGCTCTGACAGAAAAATAGGAAATTGAGGATGAGGCGCTCTTCGCCTCGTTCACAATTTATCTTTTTTCCGAAGAGCTAGCCTGTGCAGCTGGATAACTTAAATGCGGAACAGGCTTGCCCAGCACTTAGGAAATGTTCAACACTTTCTGCGAAAGTCTTGTACTGTTCTTCATCAACTCAATTTCTTTCGTTGTGATTCTCAGCAAGTCTTGTACTGTTCTTCATCAACTCATTTCTTTCGTTGTGATTCTCAGCAAATAGGAAAAATCGATTGTGACGCTTTCTGCCACAAACTATTTTTATCTTTTTCCCGAAAGGCTGGCTCATGCAGCTGGATAATAATAATGTTCAACACTTTCTTGCGAAAGTCTTGTACTGTTCTTCATCAGCTCATTTTCATTTCACAATGATTCTCAGCAAGTCTTGTACCGTTCTTCATCAGCTCATTTTCATTTCACTGTGATTCTCAGCAAGCCCTACACCGCCCATCATCCGCTCATATCATTCATCAAGTTTTTAGCTTCCCGCCGTAATTGCTCCGCCTTCTTTTACGTCTTCCAAACGGACAGAAACAATTTTCGATACGCCGGATTCCTGCATGGTTACGCCATACAGAACATCTGCTGCTTCCATAGTTCCTTTACGGTGTGTGACAACGATAAATTGCGTATCATCTTCGAACTCACTTAAATAATGTCCAAAACGGGAAACATTCGCATCGTCCAGCGCCGCTTCTACCTCATCCAGTACACAAAACGGTACAGGGCGAACACGAATAATTGAAAACAATAAAGCAATGGCGGTTAAGGCACGTTCTCCACCAGAAAGTAAACTCAAATTTTGTAGTTTCTTTCCTGGCGGCTGTGCTTCAATTTCAACCCCGGTATTTAGTAAATCTTCAGGATTTGTAAGAATCAGCTCTGCCCGGCCACCGCCGAACATATTCGGAAAGACCACTTTAAACTGAGCCCGAATAGCTTCAAACACTTCACTGAAACGTGTTTTTACTTCTTCGTCCATTTCGCCCATCGTTTCAAACAATTGTTCCTTGGCATCCAGCAAATCATCCCGCTGAGAGACTAAAAATTCATGACGTTCATTCACCTGCTCATACTGCTCAATGGCATTCAAATTCACTGGTCCTAAACGTTCAATCTCCCGCTTCAAACGCTTCACTTCAATTTTAGCTTGAGCTTGCTCCATGGTTAAATGATAATCCGCGCTCGCACGCTCAAATGTTAAACTATATTCTTCCTGCAAATACTGCAGCGAGTTGTCCAGCTTGATTTCAGAGCGGTTTTTCTCCACTTCAATTTGCGTTTGTTCTGATAATAAATGCTGCTGCTGTTTATTGTCTTCGGCCAGATTAGCATCAATCTGATCCACCTGCTCCTGTAGCTGCTGGCGTGTTTGTTTTGCTTCTTGAACGCTAGTTTGCAGCTGCTCTTTCTTTTCCGCCAATTGTTCAAGCTTGATTGCCAAGCTTTCTTCTGTTACTTGGTGATCACTGCTATTATCATTTAATTGCTGCAGCTGTTGTTTTAACGCCGTTTCGCGTGCCAATAATTCATCCAGCTGTGCTTGTTTTTCCGCTGTTTGTTCTGTTAAATGAGCTAGTTGCTCCGTTACAACAGCCTTATCTGCCTGAACCTGATTAAAACGCTCAAACGCTTCTGCACGTAAAGTTTCCATTTGACTCGCTTCTTGATCGACCTGCTTCATTTCCTGATCCAAGCGTGCCTTGGTTGCTTCAAGCTCCTGCTGCTGTTCGGTTAAAGCTTCTTTTCTCACTTGATATTCTGTTAAAAACTGGTGCAGCTCCCGCGCTTCAAATTCAAAGATCCGCTGCTCCTTCGTTAAGCGTGTGATTGTTTCCTCTTGATTGGCTAATTTATTTTCCAGCTCCTGCTGCTTCAAGCGACTACTTTCGCCAGCTGAACGCAACTGTTCAAGCTCTTCATTAAGCTGCTGTACTTCTGTAGTCAGCTGTTGTACTTCTTTTTCATTAGCAGTCAGCTGTTTTTCAACACGGGCTAATTGCTCCGTCAAGCTTTGTAACTCTTGAGTTTGCGAAAAAAGGCTGCCTTGGTTGCCGCGCTTATTTGCCCCACCGGTCATTGAGCCACCGGCGTTCATTACATCGCCTTCTAAAGAAACGACCCGATACTGATAATTAACGGCTTTAGCCAGCTGATTGGCGCTTTCCAGATTTTCTGCCAGTATGGTTACACCCAACAGATTTTGAACCACATTACTTACTTGTTCCGAAAACTGTACACGTTCACTGGCAATCCCCATAAAGCCCGGAATAGCAGCGACCCGATCATATACTGCCCGGGAAACACTTCGCGGCTTAATGGTCGTTAGCGGTAAAAAGGTCGCCCGACCACTATGCTGTTGCTTTAAAAAGGTAATCGCAGCGCGCCCGTCTTTTTCGGTTTCCACGACGACATGCTGCGCTGCTCCGCCTAAAGCTGTTTCAATAGCGACTGTATATTCTTTGGGAACCTCGATCAATTCTGCAACGGCACCGACAATCCCGGTTAGTTGTTCCTTGTGCTTCAGCACGGACCGTACGCCTTGGTAAAAGCCGGAATAATTTTCTTGAATTTCCTGCAGACTCTTTTGTCGTGCTTTCACTTGCTGCACGTGGTTCATCGCTTGATACATTTCTTTTTGCTTAGCCGCAAGCTGTCCTTGCTTTTGATCCAGCTGTTGCTTTGCCTTTGCATAGCGCTCCCGCTGCTGCGCTAAGCTTTGCTCCGATACAGATAAATCCGCAACAATTTGCTCTTTATCTGCTAAAGCAGTAGCCATTTGTGCTTTAAGGTCTTCATGCTTTTCAATGGATTGTTGATTTTTAGCAGTTTCTTGTTGGTATTGTCGCTCTAAATATTTTAATTCATTCGTGGTACCAGCTTGCTCCTGCATCACTTCAACATACTCGCTGCGCAGCTCTTCCAGCAGCTCTTTAGAGGATTTGCTGTATTTTTCAACTTCCTCCTCCGATGTTTCAATAGCCGTCAACAGGTCTGACCGCTCGGCCTGCTTCTCAGCCGTTTTTTCACGCAGCTCTTGCAGCTCTTCACGATAACGAGTGATTTTTTCAGCATTTTCGGCTAAAGATTGCTGGTATTCACTGGCCGTTTGCAATGTGTGCTTTGACCGTTCCAGCAGTACATCTTTTTGTCCTTCTGTTTGTTTTAAAGCCTCTGTAATTTGCAGCAGCTGCTGTTGCTGGGTTTCGATTTGTTCATCCAGCTTATTACGTTTTCCGCGCAGCTGGAATAATTCATCTTCTGCATCCCGAATTTTTTTGCTTGCTGTTTGCAGCTGGGCTTCGATTTCCGTCAGCTCAGCCGCTTTAACTTCCCAAATCGCTTTGGCTTCTTCAATCTCTGTAACGGTTAGACTCACGTCAATGTCAGTTAGTGTTTCTTTTAGCTTTAAAAACTCCTTGGCTGCTTCACTTTGGGCAGCTAAAGGAGTCAGCTGATCTTCTAATTCGTAGATAATATCTTGCACACGGCTTAAATTATCCTCTGTTTCAAACAGCTTTTGCTCTGCTTTTTTCTTACGCTGCTTGTATTTCAAGACACCTGCCGCTTCTTCAAAAATGCCGCGACGATCCTCCGGTTTACTGTTGAAAATAGCTTCAACTTTCCCTTGCGAAATAATGGAAAAAGATTCCTTACCGAGTCCTGAATCCATAAACAGATCATGAATGTCTTTCAAACGGCAGGCTTGCTTGTTGATAAAAAAATCACTTTCGCCGGTTCTGCGATAACGACGTGTGACACTGATTTCACTGAAATCCAGCGGTAAAAAATGATCGCTGTTTTCTAAAACAACCGTTACTTCCGCAATGTTTAAGGCTTTTCGACCTTCTGATCCTGCAAAAATAATATCGGGCATCTTGCCTCCGCGCAGACTTTTCGCAGACTGCTCGCCTAAAACCCAGCGAATCGCTTCAGTGATGTTGCTTTTCCCGCTGCCGTTGGGACCGACAACTGCAGTCACACCATTTTCAAACTCAATAACAGTTCGATCTGCAAAGGATTTAAACCCTGCGATCTCAATTCGTTTTAAATACACGAATAAAACGGCTCCTTCCAAGCTTACTCAGGATTTTCCAGCGCCTTTTGTGCAGCATCCTGTTCAGCTAACTTCTTCGATTTACCTTGACCCGTACCGATCATTTTGCCGTCAACATATACTTCGACAGAAAAAATTCGATCATGGGCAGGTCCTTCTTCATTTACCAGGCGATACTCAATATTGACATCCCCTTGTCGCTGTAAGACTTCTTGTAAATGTGTTTTATGATCCATCTCATGTGAAAAAGCACCGGCATCGATCTTAGGAAAAATGACATCTGCGATAAATTGCTTCACTGCATCTACTTTTTGATCTAAATACAATGCGCCTAAAAAGGCTTCAAATAAGTCGCACAGCAATGCAGGGCGTTTACGTCCGCCAGAATTTTCTTCCCCTTTTCCTAAAAGGATATACTTGTCAAAATGACATTCCTTCGCAAATTTCGATAAGCTATCCTCACGTACAATTGCTGCACGCATCTTGGTCAGCTTTCCTTCCGGCATCTCAGGAAACTTTTGATATAAGTGCTGTGAAACCAAAAGCTCCAAAACCGCATCGCCTAAAAACTCTAAACGTTCATTGTCAGATAATTTTAAATATCGATGCTCATTCACATAGGATGAATGAGTAAAAGCCTGTTCTAATAGGTTGACATCATGGAAAACAATGCCGTAACGTTCTTTTAGTTCGGTAGTTAACTGATTGTCCATTCTCCACATTCCTTTAAATTTATTTACAGCCTTCTCTATTATACTTTTTTTTAGTGAATTTTGAAATGGTTAGGGAAAAATTACCCGAAATCCCAATAGAATTCTACTATCTTTACATTTTCCAGCAGTTCCATTCTTTAAAGGAAAATAAATACATGCGGCACAGCAACCGTCAGATCTCCATCTGATGGCGCAGCACCGCACGCTAAGCATTGTATTCTTAATTAAAAAAACGATCGATCTCTATCGCTGCTGATTCCGGTGAATCAGACGCGTGAATAATATTTTGAAAGCTGTTTGAGCCATAATCGCCTCGAATAGTACCGGGAACTGCTTCTAAACTATTTGTAGCACCAATCATTTTGCGTACCGTTTTGATCACTTCAGTGCCTTCTAGCACTAAATAAACTACGTCAGAAGAAGTCATATACGCTATCATATCTTCAAAAAATGGTCGATCCTTTACATGTGCATAATGTTCTTCTGCAAGAGCTCTTGTCATTTTACCTACTTTTAATTTGCTTAATGTAAGCTGCTTTCTTTCGAAGCGTTGAATGATCTCACCGACTAATTTACGTGAAACGCCATCCGGCTTGATAATGACTAAGGTTTGTTCCATACATCGATACCCCTCTCTTTTGAAAACGCTTAACAAGAAGATTAGCATGCTTTTAAACGAGTGTCTAGTATCTATACTAACTAAAAAAAGCGTTTTCTTTGTTTGCATTGACTAACATTCCACAAAGAAAACTATTTACCTATTTTTCCATTAAAAAAAAAGGCTGGGACAGAAGCGTTTAACTCCGAGAAATAAGAAGGAATTCACGAAAATTGTTTTTCAAATTTTTGTGAATTTCGGCTTATTTCCGAAGGAGTTGCTTCTGCTTCCGCCGTTTATTCGTAAAAAGAGAGCGAAACAAAACTGTTTTTTAGTTTTGTCTCGCGCTCTTTCCTACGATTAGTCAAGAGGAAAAGAATAAAAATTAATTATTGAATGCCAGATCAAATACCCCTGATACTTGTTTCATTTTTTTTATCAGGGTGGTATACTTTATTTATAAGGCA